>WNEG01000066.1 GCA_012910725.1 Candidatus Ethanoperedens thermophilum
TGAAAATTAGATTCGCTGATTAGAGTGTATGCATAAGTGGTCACAGACTGTGCCTGTGCTAAATACCATGCAGCACGGTTACGCAGTTCTTCCTCTGGCACGACCACATCAGAACTGGTTAGTGTAAGCCACCATTGTGCTGTACGAGCCCGCTCATTGGAAAAGGCAAGAGTGCTGATATATTCTATTGGATTAGAGGCGTCTGCATGATACAATAGCTGTCGTGCACGTGTAACTCTTGACTCTGCAGCTCCAATAGTCTCAGGATCTCGCACTCCCAACTCTTTATACCGCTCTATGTCTTTTTCTGAAGTATTGATCTGCCTTGCAACCATATTATGCAGCTCTATTGCGAATGCAGTCTTGTTGTCAGCCTGGTCGTATTCCTTATGCCAGGAAAGGTCTCTAAGTGCTACCATCGCATTGAAATATAAAGATGTTGCAGCGTAGTAGTTTCCATCATCATACATCTCATCTGCATGTTTTATTGTATCGTCTGCATTGTTGAGCATATCATCTTTTGCTACTATTTCTTCAGTCTCGTTATACATATTCAAAGCTTCTACCTTTAATGAAGCAGCGAGAGGCTCAAGTAATTTAACATAATCGCCGCTAATTACTTCACCATCAATGTATTCAACGTCAACAGTATGCCCGGTTAATAAATAAATGGCATCATAAATATCAGCGACTTCCTGCACTTCAACGCCAAGCTTCTTGCCTTCTTCTACAAGGTCAACAACCACTGTTTTTTCCTCTATAAAAACAAAACCAGGTCCACTTTTCTCGTTTTTTTTCGAAACCGTAAACTTACGCTGCCCCTCGGGGATTAAAAAGAGCGTAATACCGTTCTCCGCAGCAGCAGCGAGCTTGGCTTGAATTCCCCCAACAGGACCAATGGAATTATCAGGGCTGATCGTACCAGTCATCACCACCCCATCCTTGATTGACCAGTTGTTAATCGCAGCAACCGTTGCTACTGTAATCGCCGCACCAGCAGAGGGGCCTCCAATGATTGGGGAGGGGACCGCAATCACATAATAAAAGTCATATTGTGTTTGATCAAGGCATGTAATATCAGATGCAACCATGGCAGCAAGACGTGCAGAACCCTGCAAATCCACCTGTGTATACGGGCTTGTATCTACAAATACATGCCCGCTACCATTTTCTACAGCAACAAGAGCGCTTAAAAACACACCTCTTTCGCTGTCACTGCTGATATAATCAGCAACAAGCGGGATGCTCACACCATCTTCAAGAGAGACAGCACCTGCTTGCATCACCAACAAACAAAATAGTAGACTGAAGAGAAAAATAGATCTCATTATACAACAACAATTATTTGAAAAATTCATAAACCTTGCGATAAAAAGTTCTGTTCTCTCACCTGCATACAACGCGAGCAGAAAAATTCTTGAGTGCGGAGCAATCAAGGTGAATAGAATTAACTCTTGAGTGCGGAGCAATCAAGGCGTGTAAAAAGTTCTGTTCTTTCACCTGCTTGGGTGCACCAGTGTCCAATCGTTGCATCGTATCAATGGCTTTGCAAGATGTCTGCGAGCAACAGGTGGAGTTTCATACAAACCAGGTGCCAGTTGGGGAAGTGTTTCTATTTCCTCAGGTATGCTGGATGTTGTTTTACATTTTTTACACCGATAGCCCTGACCCCTGCCTGCTGATTTCATTCGTTTGCCACAGGCACAACACACAGGATTTCGTATGGTTACTCGTGGTGACAGCTGACCAATATTAATCTTTTCAATATTGACGGTGTTGTTCTTAACAGAACCATACACAGTGACAATATCGCCAGTTTCAAGCTGTTTAATAAGCCAACGGAAGTTCTTTGTAGGTTCAAACGCAGCACAATCAATCCTGCCTGTAGGATCCTTAATAGTAAATATGACGTGTCCACCACTAATCGCGTATGGTGGCTCTGTAACCATGCCTTTAATCTTATATGAGCGTCCATCCATTGCCTCTGCAACACTGCTGTCTGTAATGTGCATATCTGTGCCCTGGTTTGTAATATAAAGCAGGCGCTTCTCTATTGGTTCTGACTGTATGATTTTAGAGGCATGTTCAATAGCATTCACATCATCGCCGCGAATTCCAAAGAGCACAGGATCAGGTCCATGCGGTGAACACACGATGCGACAATTGTGGTAATCAACTGTATCCCATGTGTGTGGATAGGATAGTGAATCAGCAGCCCACACGCTTTTCTCTACTAAAAATCGCTTTCTTCCCCAGTTTTCAGGCTTGCGGTATGTGATGAGCTCATAGGTGTGATCTGGTAGACTGTTAAACACAAGTCCCGCGGCTGCAAGTGCACCGATGAGACCGCGTCCGTTCTTGTAACCCACGTGTGCGATATGACAGTCTCTAAGGAAATTTTTTGCCTCAGCGATAGTGATAAAATCACGCACTGCCCGAAAAGAGAAATCCTCAAGTCTGCTGCGTATGCCAGCTGCCTGCTCTTTTGTTAAAAATACAATCCCTGGATGAGTATTAGGGTCGCTTAACACTGCAAATTCTTCAATAAGGTTACAGCATATCTGTTTCACCTTTTCCATTTCTCTCTTATCTAACACAACATCGAATGCGACAGCAGCATTGCCTCGTGTTTTAAAACGCACATTTGGATTTAAACGCAACAGGTAGGGGACAGTGGATTGCACCAAAGCTGAAATCCTTTCAACAACGAGTGCACCAAGGTAAGTGGTGCACATTCCAGCAGTCTTTGAATCAGTATCGTCGATACCAATGATCATATTATAGAGCTCCATAAATAGTTTACCAAATTTTGAAAATCATCAAATTCAAACTACTTTAAATTTGTGTTAATTAAAGTGTGTAACGAAATAACATACCCAATCATGGAACTTAAAAAAAAATTGAAACTTTTATGGATTCAAAGTTGCTGAGGTTATTTCATGATGATCTCTAACACCTGCCAGATCTATATTTTTCCTGACTGAAGGATGTTTATGGCAAGCCCAAACGCAAGCACCCCTGCAATCAGAAAACCAACTACCCCGATCAGTGTCACTCCATAAATCTGTGGCTGCAGGTCTTTCTGTATGAACATGGATGAGCCGATGATCAAAGCTGAGATGATGATGCTGACGGCAAGTCTGTTGGCGGAAGCACCAAGTTCAGTTGTTACTTCTCTGATACCTGTGTCCTCGAATTCTATCTTCAGTGTGCCGCGCTCTATTCGTTTGAGTATTTTGTCTATACGAGACGGTGCTTTGTGTAGTGTGCCGGCAGTTTGTACCAGTGTCTCCATCGTGTTTTTTGCAATTGTTTTGGGTTGTGTTTTTTGTTTAATGAGTTTTTTTATGTAGGGTTCTGCCAGTTCAGCAAAATTGTAGTCAGGGTCAAGTTTTCTTCCAATTTCTTCAAGTAAGCTAAGAGTTTTGGATAAGAGCATGATGTTTGCAGGGATTCTGCCATCGTACCTTGTAAGCAGGCTGATTAAATCCTCCAGAAGCTCTGTTGTGTCGATGTGTTTTATCGAGGTGCTGTAGTAGGTATCTATCAGGTCTAATATTTCAAAACGAAGGCTTGTGTTGACACGATCTTCATCAAGGAATTCCATTTCTACCAGTATTTCAATATACTTATTTATGTCGTGTTGTATGAGTGCTATTAGCAAGCTTGAGATATTGTTGAGTATTTCTCTGTCGAGCCTTCCTGCTATGCCAAAGTCGAGGAAAGCAATATTACCGTCACCTGTAACAAGGATGTTTCCTGGATGAGGGTCTGCATGGTAGTATTGGTTTTCGAATATTTGCCTGAAGTATGCGTTGGACAGTTTTTCTGCAATCTGTTTCAGGTTTATGTTGTTTTTTCGCAGTCTTGCAGTTTCGGTAATCTTCGTGCCTTTGATGTATTCCATCGTGAGTATGCTTCGCGTTGTGTACTTTCGGTAGATTGTTGGGATGATGATTTCCTGCTGATCTTTGAAGTTTTTTTTAAAAGCTTCTGCAGTTCTCGCCTCTTTTATGTAATCACATTCGTTTCGCAGTGTTCTGCTAAATTCTTCTATGAATCCGACTGGATTGTATCTTCTGATTTCTGGTATATATTTTTCTGCAAAGTGTGCAAGGCTTAACAGGATTTCAAGGTCGGTGTTGATAATGTTTTCTATGCCTGGTCGTTTGATTTTGATGATTACTTCCTCACCTGTCTTAAGTGTGGCACGGTGAACCTGCCCAATGGAAGCTGCTGCAAGCGGTTTTTCTTCGATGTGTTTGTAGATTTGTTCTGGTGGTGCTTGAAGTTCTTCCTGTAGCTCTCTATTTACTATCTGGTAATCAAACGATGGCACTTCATCCTGTAATTTTGATAGCTCTGTGATATAGTTTGATGGAAGTATATCGTATCGTGTACTGAGCATCTGTCCAAATTTGATGAAGGTTGGCCCAAGTTCCTCGAGTGATTTACGTAATCGCTCTGCTTCGTCGGTCGACGGTACTATTTTTTTTCTACGAATTACTCGTTTTAATTTCTGGTATGGGTGCAGGTTGAATCTATCGAGCAGGTAGCCAAGACCGTTTTTTATAAGTATCTCGGTTATTTCCTTGTATCTTTGTGCATGTTTGTACTGCTTATCGATTCTCCACACCATTTACCGTTATCTCCCGTTGTTTTTTTAGTTCTTTTTTTCGATTGCTCTGGTACACTTTTATTAGCTGCTGCAGCCACTCCTGTTTCTGGTCGTATCGGTATTTTTCTGCATTTTTCTCCCATCGTGTGATTGCCTGCGTGATATCCTCTGTAGTGGCTATTGCAAATTCATTCTCTCTTTTAATATTTAGTTGTACTGCAGAAAATACTGGTATGTTGTTGATAAATAATTGTTGTTCTGCTTCATGTGACATTTCATTATAGGTTGCAACTGCTTTTATCTGTAGTTGTGCCAGGAGGTCGGCGGTAGCTGTTCCACCCCCACTTGCATCCAGTATTAACAGTACATCTCCTTTTTTTATTCCACTGGCATCTTTTGCTTGCTGTATGCTGTCTCTGGTAAACGACTCGACGATTTTTACTGGTGTAGCATATCCAGTCATCTCAAGCCTTCTCATCTGCCTTATTCTGCTGTTTCGATCCCGTAATTCCCTAATTTTATCTTCTTTTCGCTGCACTTCAATGGTCAGGTGTTTTATTTTCTTGCTTCGAATTTGTATTTCTTTATCCCTTTTAAGTTTCTTATATTCTTTTGTGCGAAGCGTTTTTAGTTTGTTGTGAAGTGTTTTAATTTCAAGGTCTTTATTTGTTGTTTGTTTTTGTAAGTCATCGATGTATTCTTTTAAAATACTTAATTGCTCTTCCTGTTTTTGTTTGGTTGTTGCTGTTTCATTCTGGCTCTCTGGTTTTGCTGTTTTTTTGATTCGTATTGTTTTTGGTTTTGATGCGGTGTATTGCATCAGTGCTGCATCTATCGACTCGCCTTTCACGACTTTTGCTTTTATTTCATCTGAATTTGCATAATTGTCAAGTTTTCGCTCTATTTGAACGAACTTGTTTTTGTATTTTTTATATGCATACAATGCTGCTGCAAGAGCGTCACGCTCGTGTGCATTTGCATATCCAGTATCCTGTGTCAGTTCTATCTTCTCTTCAATACTCAGTGACTCTGGTGGAATGCATGGCACTGCACTAAAGCTTCGGCGTATTCGCTCCACTCCATGCGGTATTGGGTTTACATCGGTTGCAATGACAAGTGGACGTCCAAGGTTAGAAAGAGTTTCAATAGTATCTGCTGTGCTTGTTGTACGGGAACTTCCAAGATGCAACCGTTCCCCATCAAGTTTCAGAACTGCTATTGCTGTAGTGGTACCAGGGTCTATTCCTACAATTATATAGGGGTGTTTTGGCTTAGTCAGGGGCTTGAATTTGAAACGATCTTTTTCGATACTTTTCACTTCAACCTGTGCATCTCCATAGTGTCCACCATGTATTCGCAATTTGTTTTTAGGCACCTGGATAATGAACTCTCCCTTGCTGTAGCCTCCGTACCCCCGAACTACTTTAAGCGTGTAGGATGCATGATGTGTTAATGTGTACTCTTTGAGGTATGCTTCTATATCCCTTGTTTTCTCTCTTACTGTTCCATGAACTTTTCTTCGATATCGATTTTGACTCCAGCCGCCCCGTCCAAGAGACCTGGCGCGTGTTACCGTTATTCGTGTCGCATTCTCAAAAGCTTCAAGCACATCTCCAACCCCGATTTGGGCAAGTAGTGCACATGCGTACGCTTCGTCCACTGGATCGAATCGATTGATGCTAATCCCGTATGCTTTAGCAATTCCCGGCAGGCTCTTCATGTGCTCCCCCCCGGTCACCTGAACGATTCTTGTACTGGATGGTAGTTTTTGAAGGTCGCTTGTTAGCTCTTTTTTGCCTGATGCAAGCTCGTAGATGTTATCGGTTGCAAGGATGTCTGGCTTGTACTCATGTATTAGCTTCAGCAGTTTGTATTTACTCAGCATCCGCAGTTTTTCAACATCTGTGTTTTTCAGTATGACCACTGCATAAAGAGGTGGTGCTCTGGCTTTTGGTGAGCCTTTTGATATGTCAACCCCAAAAATAGTGCTTGTTGAATCCAACACAACTTCACTCCTGCATATTTTTTATTTATACTAAACCGTGTCTGTTTTTTATAACTTTCTATCACAAACATGCACTTTTACCACCAAAAACATTCTTCTGTGTCCCTCTGCGACTTATGCCATAAAAGTTCCAAATTATACTTATAGAGCAGTATATTTAATGCAAAAGGATAAGTATAAACGTTCCTATGACTACTGGTATAGCAAAGTTTATACTTCGATATACATTTGTGTGCATTTAGAGCCGCCATAACTCAGTTGGTAGAGTGTCTGGCTGTTAACCAGATCGTCACAGGTTCGAGTCCTGTTGGCGGCGCATTAACACCTTGATTGCTAACGCACTTGATTGCTAACGCACTTGATTGCTAACGCACTTGATTGCTAACGCAC
>WNEG01000098.1:0-6888 GCA_012910725.1 Candidatus Ethanoperedens thermophilum
TATCGTTTTTTTGTTCATGAATATGCATAAAACGGCTGATAGTATTAATACCCACACTTATCTACTGGGGTGCCCTCGAAACGTCATCGATCGCAGCACCCGCGCATGCAAGCACCACAAACGCCATGCCCACGCTAAATATCATCATTCGTAAACCAGTACGAGACCCAATTACACAATCATGCCTTTTCATAACAACCACATCCGGAATAATGCATAACACACATCGCAATCCTACAAATGCCTTACGCATTACCAACCCAGCGCCTGCACGCCGACCAGATTAAACGACCGCCGCCGCCAGCATCATTCGCAGAATAGTACGGGACTCACTCACTCTGCTCATGCTTACTGAATATTGTTTTTTTACTTCGCAGGTATTTGATAAATTCCCCAAGAAAGAATACGGTGCTTGAGACAGCAACGATCATTGCCCAGTGTGCTGGTGTAAGTGGTGCTGTGTGGAATATGGAATTCATTACTGGGAGATAGGTGATTGCCATCTGCAAAAGCATTACAATTGTTATTCCAAGTAGCATGAATTTGTTTGAGAATATTTGTTTGTGTACGTGTTCGTTGATTGATTTGCAGTTGAACAGGTAGAAGGCTTCGAACATCACTATCGTATTGAGTACGATGGTGCGTGCAACAGTGATGTCTTCACTATTGTTAAGGTTGAAAAAAAACAATGTGAAGGCACCAGTTACCATTAATATTGCTACGATAAATATCAGTTTTTTTATTAAAGATGTTAGCAGGGGTTCTGTTGCTGGACGTGGCGGTTGTTGCAGCAGCCCCCCTTCTTTTGGTTCTGCTATCAGTGTTGTTCCAAGCCCAATGGCAGTTACCGTGTTTATCCAGATTATGTGTAAGGGTAACAGCGGAAACATGAATCCAAAGAGCAGTGCAGTCATTATTATAAGCCCTTCCCCCCCATTGGTTGGCAGTGTCCAGAGTATGATTTTCTGAATCTTGCTGTACACATTACGTCCCTCTTCTATTGCTGCTACGATGCTTGCGAAGTTGTCATCTACCAGCACCATGTCTGATGATTCTATACTCACTTCTGTTCCTGACATGCCCATGGCAATGCCAATGTCTGCCGTCTTTAGTGCAGGAGCATCGTTGATGCCGTCTCCTGTAACTGCTACAATTTCACCTTTTCGCTGGAGGTTTTGTACGATCTTAAATTTGTGTTCTGGTGAGGTTCTCGCAAATACTGATGTTTCATCGAGACAGGCAGTTAGCTCCTCACTCTCCATGTCATCAAGTTCTGCACCTGTGCGCACACCCACGGTTTTAATACCCACCTTCTTTGCTATTGCAAGGGCAGTCTGCTTATGGTCCCCAGTTACCATAATTACCCGTATGCCTGCATCTGTGCACATCTCAATAGCATGTACAACTTCATCTCTTGGTGGGTCCATCATACCATGCAGTCCAAGAAACACGAGTTTGTTTATGTCATCAGGTGTTATCTGGGTTTTTGAGGCGTCCACTTTTTTATATCCCACTGCAAGCACTCTAAGTGCCTCTGCTGCCATCAAACGAGCAGCATTTTCGACCTCTTTTAAATCAAGAGATGTTTTTCCTTCTTGTATGGTACAGAATGATAAAACCTTCTCAGGTGAGCCTTTCACATAGATGATATTATTCTGTTCATCCAGTTTATGCAGGGTTGCCATGTACTGGTTTTCAGGCTCGAAAGGTATTATGTCAAGCCTCTGTAAATCAGATGCAACTCCCGCTTTTAATGCTGCAACCAGTAATGCACCCTCGGTCGGATCACCTTCTATACCAGGTTCATTTTCACTTAACGCTGCATCATTACACCATGCACCAGCCTCAAGTGTTCTAACAAGGAGGTCATCGGATAGCGGATCCACTTTTTGTCCGTTATACAAAAATTCTCCGACAGGCTCATATCCGGCACCAGTGAGTGTATACTTGCGGCCGATCGTGTCTATAGTAGTAACGGTCATCTGGTTTTTCGTTAGCGTGCCAGTCTTGTCAGTACATATCACAGTGGTGCTGCCAAGAGTTTCAACTGATGGCAGGTTTCTGATTATTGCATTTCTCTCTGCCATTTTTTTAACACCAATTGCAAGGTTGATCGTGACCACAGCAGGCAGACTCTCGGGTATGGCAGCAACAGCAAGACTTACTGCTGCAAGAAAAATAAACTCAATATCATAATTAAACCACAAGCCCCACATAAATGTGAAAAAAGCAATAAACATGATAGCCAGGGATAGCTGTTTTCCAAACACATTCAACTTTCGAACAAGAGGCGTGGAAAAGTCAGACGATTGTTCAATAAATCCTGAAATCTTCCCAATCTCGGTATTATCTGCTGTAGAAACCACAACACCGCGACCCTGTCCATGTGTCACAAAAGTGCCGGCAAAAACCATATTCAGCCGATCAGCAAGAGGTATGTCCTCACCGACAACAACCTCGCTTGTTTTCCTGATAGAAAGCGACTCACCAGTCAAAGACGACTCGTCCACCTGCAAATTCTTCACATAAAACAAACGCATGTCTGCAGGCACTCGCCCACCGCCTTCAAGCAGCACCACATCACCCGCCACAACTTCTTTGCTTGAAATAGCCATCCTTCTTCCATCACGCAACACCACTGCTTCTGAAGCTAACATCCGGGCAAGCGACTCAAGCGCATGCTGGGCTTTTCGCTCCTGTATAAACCCGATAACAGCATTAGCAAAGACCACCCCCAAAATAACGCCCATATCAGCCCACTCGGAAAGAAAAAACATCGCTGCAGCAGCAGCCAGTAGCACATAGATCAGCGGACTCAAAAACTGCTTAAAAAACTGATAGAATACACTCACAGGTTTTTTAAAACTAACTTCATTAAAACCAAAACGCTCAATACGCGCTTTGACTTCATGCTTGTCCAGACCGTTTTTACTGCTGTCAACAAGCGAGAACACATCATCAGCAGAAACCGAGTGCCAGTTAATATCAGCCACAGGATGCAACAAGGATAAATATGTCAAGTCAAAAAAAGATAAAGTAAAAAATAAATAAACGGTTCTATTTTATTTCGAGCTTGTGTTTTTTAGGCTCTATCTTCGGCTCTTTCTTTGGAAGGCTTATTTCAAGTAGACCATGTTCCAGTTTTGCATTTGCTTTGTCAGGTAGTATTTCTTCTGGAAGCACAAGTTTTCGGTAAAATTCCAGGTATCCACGTTCTTGACGCAAATAATCCTCTTTTTCTTCTTTTTCTTCTTTTTCTGCTTTGGCTGACAGTTCTATGGCATCATCGGTCACTGTTATTTCAATATTTTCCTTTGGAACACCTGGAAACTCTGCACTCAATTTAAACTCTTTCCCGGTATCTAATACATTCACATAAGGCTCACGATACGTGACTGCACCAGTCCTCCATGGAAATGGAACAAGCCTCTTTCTTGAGGACAATGGTGACCAGAACGTTTCACCGAAGTTTTTTGTAAAGTCTTCAAACATCCTGTCCATCTCACCCCATAACTCATAAGGTGTTCGCATCCATAGTGAAGATTCTTTTTTCTTTGGCACTACTTCTATATTTCCTTGTTTTTCACTTTCTTTGGTTGTTGGTTTCTTTTCTTTTGTCATTTAAATCACCTCGCTTTGTTCACGTCCACGAGTGAACAAGTACATTTATTGGTTCCAACACCATGTCAACTACTCCCCCATAAAATCATAGATTTTAAGGAAAGAGCTTGTAACTAATGTCAGGTAAATTATTATACAACGAACAATTGCCTTCATTCACCATCACATTTGGCTGGTTGACATCAGATGGTTAATCTTATCCGCCTTTCTACTATTTTTGGGGAACAACCTGGACTTACTTACACCAGACCTGCAAAACCATTAAGCAGGTATCTGTCGCCAGAGTTTTGGTGAGAGTAAGAAATGTTTCGAACTCAATTTCCAGCTTCAAATTTCTAGCTCTATAGGAGGAATGCCTTGCTTTTTCAGACGTGAAATTAAGCCCTTAGTATCATCTAAGTAACTATCCTATATATACTTTCTTTAGGTTGTTGTAGTTAGGGGACCCTATAATATATGGAGATGTTATAGGTTAGTGGAAACCCAGTGTCGTCAAGATAGACCTGGATTTTTTTGGCATCATGTGGATGAATGTTTTGTGTTCAGTCATACATGTAATGTATATACACTACATAGATTAACCCCCCCCCCTCTATGGGATTCGGAGGCGGTGGGCTTTTGGGTTTTGTATGGGAAATGACTGGATTGTCTATGATTTCGCAAGCCTGACGTGACGCTGTGGGTGGAAACACAACAACTTAAAATAATAGTTGATACTCTAATGATGATATGTTTAAAATTGATGGACATCTTGAAGTTTACAATCATCATCTGTTTGTCGGAGGAGTGGACTCTCTTGAACTCATAAAAGAATATGGCTCACCTCTTTTTGTGATAAACGAACAGCGTATCCGCGATAACTACAGACGATACCAGGGTGCCTTCCCGGATGCTGATATATACTATGCAGTAAAGGCAAATAGCAATTTTTCGATACTTCGAATACTTGCGCGTGAAGGTGCTGGTGCAGATGTATTCAGCGAAGGCGAATTATATCTGGCACTGCTTGCAGGCATACATAAAGATAAGATACTGTTCAATGGCAATTCCAAAACAGATCATGAACTTAAGTATGCAGTAGAAACAGGTGTTAAGGTATCAGTAGACTCTATTGACGAACTGAAAACACTTGCTACTTTTGCAAAAGAGAGAGGCAAAACCATACCAATCGCCTTTCGAGTAAATCCTGACGTGTCACCAAAAACGCATCCAAAGATTGCAACAGGGCTTGCTACCAGCAAATTCGGGATACCTTTAGAAAAAATCATCGAAGCTTATGACATGGCGCAAAAACTGGACACGATCGAAGTTGTCGGAATACACTGTCATATTGGAAGCCAGATTCTTGAGACCACGCCTTTTGTAGAGATGACAAACAAGATGATGGATCTGGTAGAACAGATTGATCGGCTTGGGATCAGATTCGAGTTTGTTGATCTTGGTTCAGGGCTTGGCATACCTTATAAGAAAGATGAGACTGCACCAACACCACAGGATCTTGCAGATGCCATACTGCCAGTGTTTAATGAACGTGCAAATGCGATGGGTTTACATCCTCGCGTCATACTTGAACCAGGACGATATATTACAGCTGATGCCACGGTACTGCTAACAACAGTCAACATGGTAAAAGAAGCACATAAAAACTTTGTTGGAGTGGACGCAGGCTTTAACCTGCTGGTCAGACCAACGATGTACGATTCGTATCACCACGTGCTTGTTGCAAACAAAGCAGATCTGAAATCAGCAGGACTCTACACTATTGCAGGACCGGTATGCGAATCTGGTGATATTCTTGCCCGCGATCGGCAACTTCCAATGGTTGAAAAAGGTGATGTTATCGCGGTGCTTGACACAGGTGCTTATGGTTTCAGCATGAGCTCACAGTACAATGGGCGACCACGCGCACCAGAAGTTTTGATAACACGACGAAAAACATGCATTGTCAGAGAGCGCGAAAACATTGATGATTTACTTGCAAAACAACGCCTGCCTCCGCATTTATTATAGATATATACCAGTTTTTCAAAAGGTTCAGAGGAATTTTATGCCTTCAGGCATTTTCCCATACATGTTCTGGATAGTATCCGGCCAATCCTTAATATTTAATCCCTTTTGTGCGAGCAATGCACTTGCCCACCGCTCAAGCCCGATGCCTGAACATCCGCTCCAGAGTTGTTCTCTTGATTGCGATTTAACATTGAACCCACCTGGATACTTATCTCCATTAACACTAAGGTTTTGGAATTCAAGCCAATCGTCTCGATATGGCATCATGGCTTCATAATCAATGGTTCCAACTTCTTTTTGCTCAGAAAGACCTGTAAGTCCTTCCTGTGCCATAAACCATGGCGTCACCCATGCTGTGCGCCATTCAAGTTCAAGTATGTCATTAAAAATCCGTTTATAGCGTTCCTGCAGCTTTTTTGATTGATCAAGTACCTGTTGTATCGTGCCGCACCATACGAGTTCTATACGGTGAAATTCATCAACCCGCTCTATGCCATGAATGCCACCACTTTCGTATCTGTGAGATGTACCCGAGCGGTCAAACACTTTAATAGGAAACGAGCTGTCTGCAATCGTTTCGCCCTTTAAGAACATCCAGAACGGTGGACACTGGGCATAGCACATTCCACCGATTGGCTTATCGATCTTCCCTGCAATCATATCAATCGGCACTTCAAGCGTTACTTTGTAGTGATCTATCACTTCTTCCCAGAATTCAGGATCCCGTGTCTTCGGAGGGCATACATAGTATATCTCTGGATATACACCCTTCGCATGACCCGAATGCTCCCAGACTTCCCAAGTTACAAGTTTTGGAAAAATCATCTCTTTGTAATCAAGAGGTACGATAATCTCATCCAGAACTATTTGCTCAAACACCCTGAAAAGTTTTGTTATCTGCGGCCCATGTATCCACTGGCCCCTGCTTGCACCACGTTTGATCCAGCGAGCATCTAAAAGCTGCTTTGTAGGATCTAGATCATTCCCATGCTGTTTTTTCTCGCTTTGCCATAACAAGTTCCAATGTTCTGCTTTTCCACCATATTCCTGTGAACGTATTTTATCTTCTATAAGTGATATAATTCTATCAGGTACACGGTTTTCAATCTCAGCTTCGCCGACATTCAGTGACAATATCAGTTGCTCATCCGTATACTCAATATTCTTCACATAAGGTATTTTATTTTTTAATGGTTTTTTCGATGGAAAAGATATGATATAGCTGTCAATTTCAATTTTACGTATGCCTATTCGATA
>WNEG01000098.1:7075-8029 GCA_012910725.1 Candidatus Ethanoperedens thermophilum
GGTATTTGCATAAAACCACGAGATTGCACAGATTTCCACGAGATTAACACCTGCATACAACGCAAGCAGAACTACACACAACATGAGCAGAAATTACCAGCACTGCACAACTTCGTTGTGCAGAAAATAATTCTTGATTTGATTACTATACCCCGCTGCAAGTTGTAGAATATTCAAACAAAATTAAATATTTTATCACTGATTATCCACCGATCAACAGGTTTATGCAATCTTCATAAAATATCCACCAAAGTATTCCGTAAGCCATACAGCCAAGAAGATAAAAGGTAGAAGCAGTAGAATATTGAGACAATACTTCCCACATCTGAAGGAATGGTGCCCCGATCACCTATGAGCCCCGGATGTTATCGCGGCTCGGTAGGACACGGCTGGGAGGTGGTTGAGAAATATATCTCTACACAAGACAAAATAAAAACGAAACCTTTATACGCCAAAAACGCTAACAAGCCCAGTACTCATTAAGTACGGGGTATAGTGACTTAAAAGAGAGGATGAAAAAACAAGTATTATGAAATATAAATTAATGCTATTAACAATATTGATTATTTTTTTATTATTAATCCTGATATTGCCAATTATTCCAACCTCAGAGAATATCCAAGGTAAAGAAGAATTTTTGATAATCGACAGTAGTGATCCGGATATTCATAGTGAAATCAAAAGAATCTCCGAGAAACAAACAATTATTTCAGTAGAACTTTTTGAAAAAGAGAAAAAAGTCGTTTTAGAGAGTGATGATTGGAAACTTACATTAGAGTATTGCAGTATCATCACAGCTTTAAGTACAGCGACTGCGACATATCCCACTAGTCCACCCTTTAAGAGAGACGTGGAACTAATTGAAGGCGTGTACCCTAAATTTATTGGGACCAGTTTTTACTAGGGCACAGTATTCATTCCCGGACGATTCATAACAAGTCTTAATAAAAACCG
>WNEG01000064.1:0-945 GCA_012910725.1 Candidatus Ethanoperedens thermophilum
CCAGTACCAAATGTATCAGCAGGAGGTGGAAGCAATCTCCCAGAGACTAAATATCACAGAGATGTCTCTTGGTGACATAGAAAGGGCTATTGAGGTTACAGGTAGAATGGATAATGCAGAAAAAGGCGATGAGATTCTCATACCGATAGGTGCAGAATCATTTATACACGGTGTACTGACAGAACCTAACACAGTAATTATTGGGGTTGGTAGTGGCGTGTGCATAGCGAAAACTACTGAAGAAGCAAAAGAAGAACTAATCAAAAGAAAACAGGAAATTGTAGGTGTAATAGAACAGTTAAAAGCAAACATTGCAAAAATCACAGCAGAACTTAAAAAAACTCAGCAAGTGTTAGCACAGGTACAACAACAAAACGTAACTGCTTAAATTTTTTGAATGCAGAAGCGTTTGCTGATTCTAAGATTACGATCTGGTTGGCGTTTTATAGACTTTATCGGGATCAAACAATTTTTCTCCTACGATCCCCCCATCCGCTCTACGATAAAAGCAGGATCGATAACCCATGTGGCATGCTCCGCCAACCTGTTCAACCTTAAGCAGAAGTGCATCCGCATCACAGTCTACAAGAATTTCATGAACTTTTTGGGTGTGCCCCGAGCTTTCACCTTTTTTCCATAGTTTCTTGCGACTGCGACTCCAGTAATGAGCAATTCCAGTTTTAACCGTCTCTTCCACTGCTTTGAGGTTCATGTATGCACACATCAGCACCTCCCCTGTTCTGTAATCCTGTGCAATGGCAACTACAAGCCCATTTTCAAGCTTCAGATTATCAAGCAGACCCTCTAACATAACCATATAATTATCACCGTGTTATTAATGTGTTTTCCTTACCGTAATAATACTTTTCACATGCACTGACACGAATCAACACCGATTACACAAATCTACACACTCCGTGTGTAGAAATAACGAACTATAGAAAT
>WNEG01000064.1:1121-7527 GCA_012910725.1 Candidatus Ethanoperedens thermophilum
AAATAACGAATTATAGAAATAACCAGTAACTCTTGATTACGAAGTAATCAAGTACGTAGTAGTCAAAATGTGTGTCTACGATAGCTGTCAAAATCACTGGTTTTCTATATAGTGCCCCAGATGCTTATTTCGCCAGTGCTTTTGGTGAGCGGGCAATTCGTTTTCTTTTGGTACCGTCTGCTGCATACCGCTGTGCTGGGCCTGGTCGTTTGTATTTTACCTCACTTCTTGGCATCATCCTAACATGCCCTTTCCTACCTTTGATACGTACCCATTCAATCGAGCCTGTTTTTCCCATATATTATTCTCCAAAATCTTGATAATTAGTTAACAGACTCCATATATACTACATATACCTTTCTGTTAGATGCTGTTTGTGTAGTCCCAAATGTTTATAATTTCCCATACGTATATAAAATAAAGATTATATTATTATTTCCATCCCATCATATCCAAGCGGCCACTTTTCAATGGCTTCATCGTGTGGCTTATAGAGATGACTTATGTGTGTGAAAATCACTTTTCTTGCTCCTGTTTTTTTGTATAGTTCGAATGCTTCTTCTGCGTTCATGTGTTTCACGAGTTTGATATGGGGCGGTGCTATAGCATCAGCAATGAGAAGGTCTGCCCCCATCATCAGTTCAATACTTTGTTGTGGAATGGCTGGACCGGTATCTCCAGTAATAACTATTTTTCTGTGATTTTGCTCTATCAGCACACCTGCACAATCCTTCTGTGGAGGATGGATGACTTTAAATAGTGTGAAGATTGCTCCCACCAGTTCGAATGGTTCATAAAGTTTGACATCGTTGCGTTCTGGATGTAAGAAATGCAAATAATTTAAGATGTAGTCAAGAGTGGTGGTTATGCCATACACAGGAACATGTTTTTGCACCCTGTAGAATTCTGGATAGCCTGCATAATGATCGTAATGTCCATGAGTCCATATGCAGGCATCTATGTGGGAGATGTTTTCACGAAGCAGTTGTCTGCGAAGGTCTGGGCCAGTATCGATGAGAACATTACCTTTTGTTGTTTCAATAAGTGTGGCAGATCTGAGTCTGCTGCTGCGTCCTCCCTGTAATGCATCCTGGCATGTTTGGCAGTGACAGCCTATCTTTGGTGTGCCTGCTGCATCTCCCGTACCAAGGAGCGTAATCTTCATGGACTAATTTCTGTTTTTAAAATCATTCGTCGATCAAAGGAGCGTATGGCTTTTAAGAGATCCTGCTGGGTGAGTTTTGTCCTGTTTGTGAGTAGAGCGCTTAATACTGCATCTTTGACCACCACTCGTAGATCTGAGCCAGAATAGCCATCTGTAAGTTCTGATAGCTCCCCTGTGTTTATTTCACTATCGATGTTTTTCGTGATGCAATCAAAAATATCCTTTCGTATCTGTTTGTCTGGAAGTGGGAACTCCACTATTTCGTCAAATCTGCGCCACACTGCATGATCGAGCAGATGTGGATGGTTCGTGGCTGCAACGAGAAGAACCCCGTCTCTGACAAGACTTATTTCGTCAATGGCTTTCAGTAGTGAGTTCACTGCCCGCTTGAGGGCTGCATTCTCATCGGATGAACGACTTTTAGCCACAAAATCAAATTCGTCGATGAAGAGAACGCAGGGCGACAGCTTTTTTGATAGATGAAACACACGGTCGATGTTTTTTGCAGTCTCTCCGAGATACTGATCTGTTATCATCGAGAGACGTACTTCTATAAATGGCAGATGTAGTCGTTTTGCTAATCCACTTGCAGTACTCGTCTTGCCTGTGCCAGTAGCCCCTACAAATAACAGTTTTCCTACCTCAAAGAGCCCTATTTTTTTTAGGTATTCCCTGTGTTGAATGGCACTGGAAATCCTCTTAACCCCGTTCTGCTGCCCTTCTGTCAATACCAGACTATCGAGTGTTTGCCCGATCTCTTCAGGTGCAAGTATGTATACGAGTTTTAGCATGTCCTCGCTGTTCTTTTCAGCAGCAATATCATTAAGCAGAGAGTCTATCCATTGTCTGCTCGCTTCTTTTGGTTTATTGGCTTTTTTGGCTTTTTCATAATCGGCATCAAGCAATTCTTTTTTTTCAAAGTGCTGGGATAGCACCGGGTTTTTTTGTACAAGCTCTTTTGCATCTGGTTGTTTTGCAAACCATTTGCTTGCAATATCAAACACCGTAAGCTTGAGTTGTGAGCCAAATTCTTCGAATTCAATAAAAGGAAGTTTTTTCAAGGATTCTCTTATGCCATTGATACCATATATCTTTTCAACATCAGCTTCTGCCACATAAATCGGTCGAGAAACTGTTTTATCTTTTGTATTCCAGTAATGCGTTCGAATATGATATGGCAAGTCGTCCGCACTGAACGTTTCATCTTTGTTATACAGTTCAGCAGTCAATACCAACTCGGTTAGTTTAGTTGTTAAATCCATTATTATCTACCCTAAAAAACTAAGTGCTTAAGTTAGGTCAAATAAAATATAGTTTTCTATAATTTATCTGGCATTGTAGGCATAAGGTCCTTTTTCTTCATCCACCAGTATGTCATCCAGCCAGATAAGATCATCGATACAAAAAGGAGTGATAGGTACCACCAGAGATCCTCTGGCCCTTTATCTCCAAAAAAAGAAGTGCCATATATGGTTGCAATGGTATTTGGAACAAGCACCGCAGTTCCTAGTACTGTTAGCCATGCCATGAGCATAGACACCTTGTTGTTTAATACTTGAAGCTGGTTGTTGTAAATACTCTGGAGTACTTCAAGCCCTGATACTAACACCTCTGACATGTGTTCTCCAAGGGCAATCTGGCGATTCACGTCGTTTGCGAGGATTGTAAACATCGCCAGCAGGTGTTCGTCATCGCTTATTAGTTCAGCATCACCGTAACGAAGGGAAGATATCACATCAAGGGTTGCCCATAACGCATCAAGGTATGATATCAGTGCATGCTTCATGTTGTATATCTCTGGTGCAAAGAGTTCTCTGGAGGCTTTTAAATCTAAGAGCGAGTGGCTGATCCCATCTCCCTGGGCTTCTATCTCCCTCAAATGGTCAAAGTTTCCATTATTATTCTCATCAATCAATCTGGTAAGTAGAGTTGTTATCTTATCTGGAGTTGAGAGTTCTGGATCTACTTTTTTCAGGAATGTAGGCGCATATCTGGAAAATCTTGTAAAACGTACGGCATCGGTATAGTGAATTGTAATAATCAAATTTTTTTTGATTAAAATCAACAGTGGTGTAACCTTGACATCAAATTTTTTCCCGACAACAGCCGGCAATCTCATCCCAAGTTCTGTATCAAGATCCTCATAGACAGAATAATAGTCACCAAGCAGCGTTGGCACGAGTGATGAGATAAAACCAACAGAGACCGATAGCTTTTGTGCTTCTTTCATGTCTTCAACTGAAAAGTCTATCCAGGCAAGATCAGTACCAGTTAAAAATGGTATGAACTCGACTGGCGAATCTGCCACCATTTTAACCTGCTTGCCAGTTGGCGTAAGCGCTATACAAAAAGCCTTTTTTTTATGCACATCTAATGAAGAATCAGGAACATATTTAAAAACTTCGCTGAGTTCTGTTGAAACGAAAGCTCATCCGGATCATTTGACTTCACTACCTGGGTTGAAACTGCAATTATTACGAAAGTAGCTTTTTTTGTCATAGTCAAATTAGGGATATATAATAGTGAGAACCACGAGATTACACAGAAGATCACGGAGCTGTGATAGAAAGTTATAAAAAAACAGATATATATGTCGCTACAACTAATATATCTAAAAGTCATGTTTTTATGAAAAAAAAGCTCCTTGCACAACAGTTAGAGAATTATATTTATAGAGATGAGCTTGCACTGCTTCCTCGAAGCTGGTATATCATAGGCGATGCAATCATTGTTCGGTGGAAAAGGGGGGTAAACGTATGGAAATTGATTGGAGAAGCATTGTTAGCAATATATCCACGTGCCCGGTACGTACTCCTGGACTATGGCATTTATGGAAACTTTCGAGAGCCAAAAAGGGAGTTAATCGCATCCCGTTGCATCATCACATCCTTTGAGACAATTCACAGGGAAAATGGTTGTATTTTCAAGCTTGACCCAATGCACATTATGTTTTCAGCAGGTAATCTGAACGAAAGACAGCGGTTAAATGGAACTTGTGATGATGAAGTGGTTATTGATATGTTTGCTGGAATTGGGTATTTTACTGTTCCTATAGCAGTGCACTCCAGACCAAAAAAGATACTTGCAATCGAACTAAACACACAATCGTACCAGTATCTTAAACAGAATATCAAACTGAACAAGATCGAACAACGAGTTATAGCATTGCATGGTGATTGCAGTAAACTTACACCAACTGATGTGGCAGACAGGGTGATTATGGGCTATCTATCATCAGAAGAGTATCTTCGGGTGGGCATTACCGCACTAACGAGTGGCGGAACTCTGCACTACCATGAAGCTGTTCCAGAGGCACTCTATCCACAACGTCCGATCAAACGAATTAAAAGAGCGGCACTTGAATCAGGATGTGAAATCAAATCAATCGGATGCAGACGAGTGAAAAAGTACTCCCCGGGGGTTCTTCACTCATGTTTTGATGTGACAATTAGATAATGGCACAAAAGCACGGTGAAAAACTGATCTATATCTCGAATGTGGTCAGCCATTATAATAAAACATATCTATCTATAGTTTACCGCAATAAGATATAAATCCATCTATACAAACAGGTGCAAACATTTTCGCATAAGTCTGAAACAGCTTGTGGAGGCTCTGTTAGGGATGCGTTTTGCACTTGCGAATGGTGGCGTGGGTTCACGGTGCGGCTTGGATGCCCAGATGAGGCGGGCAGTGTCTTTCTGGCGCTTCTTCTCACTGCGGAATTGTATTCGCTCTTCCTGAATGGTGGGTTCGGGGTGTTTGGATGACATATATAACACTGTGTAAATTAAGTAAAGCTGAAAAACAGATGATGGATGTTGAAAGGAGATACTCCAATTTTTCGTTTGTGAATCGATTCATAGTGTTCTGTAAAACCATTAACGGGACTTGAAATGTTCATATTAGAATAATGGGGTACTTTATTAACTTTATTCACCACTTCGTTTATAATTTTTGAAGAATCACCAGTCAGTATATATCCAATCATGGCTCCGGTAGGAAAGTTCTTGCCATAATCTCCACGAATATAGCGGCATACTCCACCATCAATATAATAATCATAACGGGATTTCTTGTCTTCTAATATTTTACACTCTATACCAAAATAATGATTGGGATCCCAATCTCGAAAACAAAGATCGATTGTTGGAGACTTTCCCTTACCCCCTCTCCCTCTTCCATGTGATTTTTCATGGTGGGGTGTAAGGGTTTTAGGCCCTCTACCAAACCACACCATTTGTACACAACGGTAGAATTCTTCAGTAATCTCCGACTCGATCATAATAGACGTCACAATGCCACTATTATGCAAATCCCCATAAGCATCACATAAAATTTCCAAAAGGTGTGAGACCCCGTCCAATCTGAGTTCATCGCTTAAAACAGCGGGAGAACCCAATATAGACTCTTGAGTTAATAAACCAGAAAGTTTCAATTAAACGTCTCCCATAGATGACATTATATCCCTATATGTTTCATCTGCATCACGCAAAGCAGCAGATTGTGTCCAGTACCTTATTTGGTTTGGTTTTACAATGAATGTCGTATCATCAGAATACCTGCGAAGATTGCGCCTTATATATATGCTTGGAGACATTTCTTCAATCAATTGTTCATCTAACCTATTAAGAACACTTTCGAGTTCACCATTTAAAATGTAAGGCACATCCATTCTTTTAGTTTTCTCCACGAGTTTGGTTGATATTACCCTAAGTGGTCCCTCGCCATCGTAAATGGTCCCTACAAAAACTTTATACAAACTTGAAAAAGAGTCATTCAATACACCACAATAAGTATCGATATATTCCCTTAAAGTACTTTCATCCACGGGTTTAACAGCAATAGAGTCATTTTTCTTTCTATAGTGGTTTAGTGTATACTTTATAGCCATAGCGTCAAGAATGGCTTGTAAAATCATAGCTAATCCACTTATTTTTCATACAAAATCCCTACCCGTCGCCTCTAAATCCCACAGAGGGAAAGGTTAATATGTGTAGTGTATATACACTACATCATGACCGAACACAAAACGTTCATCCGCAAGATCAAACAGGGGGACAAAATCAGATATGCCGAGGTGTGGAATGAACGGCAAGGAAAAAAAGTGATCCAGCATCATGTCAGATATCTGGGGAGTGACCCCACTAATCTCCCGGACCCGAGTTCGTTCGACATCGAAAAGGTTCACTTCGGGTATCTGGCACAACTCATTATCACGCATCTTTGACACTATAAATA
>WNEG01000048.1 GCA_012910725.1 Candidatus Ethanoperedens thermophilum
TCCTTGCGCAAGTAAGATGAATTATATTTCAAAAAACATATACTATGATTTTATTGAGCATAAACCTCTTGACATAGAAATCTGTGACGTTACTCTGCGAGATGGTGAGCAGACGCCTGGTACTGCTTTTACCACTGATGAGAAAATAAAGCTTGCTCTGAAGCTTGATGAGATAGGGGTCGAAACCATTGAAGCAGGCTTCCCTATTGTATCCAACAATGAAAAAGAGACCATAAAGACCATTGTAGATCTTGATCTCAATGCTCAAATCTGCTGTCTTTCGCGCTCAAAAAAAGAAGATGTAGACGCGGCTCTCGAATGTGACGTTGATATTGTAAGTATCTTTGTAGCAACTTCAGACATCCACCTGAAATACAAATATCACTCAAGCTATGAAGAAATGAAACAAACAGCGCTTGAAACCCTTGAATATGCAAAATCACACGGCATTATAGTAAGATTTGCTGCAGAAGATGCAACCCGTACCAGCATAACCAGATTAAAAGACATATTCCTCGAAGCAGAATCACGTGGTGCAGACTACGTAAGTATTGCAGATACCATAGGCATTCTGACACCTGCCACAACAAAGTATCTCGTAACTGAGATAAAAAAAGCGATTAAAAAAAGTCATCTCTGCATCCACTGTCACGACGATCTCGGCATGGCAACAGCAAACACCATCACAGCAGCAGAAGCAGGAGCAAAACAACTTCACACCACGGTAAACGGCATAGGAGAACGCTGTGGCAATGCAAGCCTTGAAGAAGTGCTTCTTGCCCTTAGAATTGAACACAACATCGACAGGTACAAACTACCACCTCTCCGCAATCTCTCCAGACTCGTTGAAGCATATTCGGGCGTGAAAGTAGCAAAAAACAAGTCAGTAGTTGGGGAAAATGCCTTTGCACACGAATCAGGCATCCATGTGGCAGCAATACTTGAAGACCCGCGCACATATGAAGCCTATCCGCCAGAATTGGTAGGTGCAAAACGATGCTTCATACTTGGAAAGCACACAGGCAGAAAGGCGCTTCTTGGCATACTGCAACATAGGGGCTACCATGATCTTACACATGAGCAACTCTGTCTGCTCGTGGACATAATAAAAGAGTGCAGGGAAAGAAAACAGGAACTCACTGCAAATCGTGTCGATGAGCTGGTCAAAAAAGTGAAAAAGGTATAACTCAAGGTTGGGAATTATATTTTAACCTTATAGCCAAGAAGTCTCCTTCCGAGCTTGCTCGGTGGGGGATGAATTGGCACATTATCAAAAAGCATATATAGTTATTAGACATATCTATTATTATCTTGCAAGGCAGAAAGAGCTGGCAGGTAAAACAGGGAGGGGCGACCCCGGTGTGCCTGTGGAGATCAAGACCTCCGTAACCCGCAAGGGGATCGAGTCTGATTGAAGAAGCAGGAACCTTCCAGAGGCTTCCAACAAAACGCGCTCCGAACCAGAGGGGATGTGGACGTAAGAAGAAAGAAGGAAAAGTTGGAAACCCCTTCCTTCAGGGAGGGGAGGACGTCACTCTAAGAGCCTCATCCATACCACTCCCGAATAAATTCGGGAGTGGTATGGAGGGAAGTCGGATGGTGGGGTGAGTGTGGACGGAAGTGAAGTAGCGAGATTTGTAATTTATAATCAACGTGTCCAACATTTGCGACGTCGCGACCAATGGAAGTAATGTTCCGAAGAGCAAGCACGGTGTAGATTGGGCAAAACGCTACTGTGCTGCGACCGTCGTGCCCACTCAAGCGGTAGGCAGGTTCAGTTTCCTGAATAGTATTTGGTTTCTTTTCTGTGCATCTGCGACCAGTTTCTGATAGGAGATGATTTCTATATATGCCTCATAGGTACTGTTGTAACCATAGTAACCCATATTGTCGGGCGTTCGGGTAAGCATCGCGATTCCCGCCAACCGACGAAGGCTTTTGGTCATGTCCGCGATGATATAACCGTAGAAGGGTACGTTCTTCTGGGTTGCAAGTTCCTGCCCATCCTTATCTTTTACTTCACCTTTACGTATGAGGTCAATGTAGTTGTAAACTTGGGCAATAGGATTCTTTTCAAGGTTATGGTCACTATAGTCATCACGTCCCGGGCGTTTGAATTCAACAATCACAACTGAACCGTAAGGTGCATCTTCATCGACAAAAGCGAATGGTCTGTTGAAAATAATAAGATCCGGTTTTTTAGTTTCGTCGGAATTTGCAGGTTCGACCTGCTTTAGCTCCTTATCTGATGCAAGGAAGAAATGGTATGCAAGTTTCTCGTCAATAAGCCAGAGGTTCTGCTGCTCAGCGCCTATATTATCAGATGTGGAGCGGAGGGGGAACACGATATTGTGGATTGCTTCTTCGCGTGCATACTTTGATTCTTCGTCATACTTCAGATTGTTTCCAAGTATCTCCAGTATCACCCGCCTATGCACGATGTAATCGGCGAGTTTGGACCTTCCTATATCGTTTACCTCTTCGATGTAGGTAGTCAATTTTTTCTTATATATTGGTAGATCTTCTGTGGACTTGGGTTTGTCAGACAGGATATCTTGACCCTGTTTCTTAATTTCGATTTCAAACTCACTTTGGAGCTTGTGGAGTTCCAATTCAATCTTGTCTTCGGAGATGTCTGGAGAAATAGACTCGATAATATCTGGTCTGTGTTTCAGAAGTGGACGATATTCTATCGCTTTATTCTGGACGTAACTTTTTATCATCTTCACCTTCTCATGGTTTACTTTCTTCAGGTAATCAGCAAGATGCGTATTCACCTGTTCTGTAACCGCTGCCGAGAGTTCGTTTTTGGTGATGACATCGGGAAAGTTAAGCGGATTTTCCTCTGGCATATCAAAATCAGTTCGTTCTGAGTTTACGCATTGGTCAAGGTAATCTCCTGAAACGTAGCCCAAGTACCAATACGACTTACCCTCGTCTTCTTTGATTTTCTTGGAAAGGTTCGGTAGTCTACTGCGAAGGGGCTCGAACATAACATCTCGATTGTTTGCGCAGTAGTGGATTCCATGCATTTTTTCTTCAGTAGATTGCAGTTTCAGATGCAGGATATTAAATTGTCTCCCCTTGATTTCGAATTGTCCGGAAACAGTGTGATCCATTACGTATCGATCGAATTCATCATTGAGACAAATAGAGGTCTCGCCATCAGTGAGTAAAACCTGTGGACAATCAGCCCGGAGAAAATAAGAGAGGCAATGCTCAATCATCCGGATAGCTATGGTGCTCAGTTTTTTCGGGCATACGTTCCGGTACTCCGACATGAGATCGACTAAATGGACGACTGTTGCCCTGGTGCCATTAACAATCTTCTCTGGCTGAGCTGGCTGTTTGTCGTCGTCCGTAAGGAAGAAAACAAACTCGCGCTTGAACAAACTGCTGTTTTTCTCGAACACACTACTGATGTTTACCCTATCGAATGCCTTCAGCCACAAGAATCTGCCAACTCCTTTCCCCCCTCTCGATTGCTTGAACAACGTGTCCGATGTCTGGAACGAGTCATAATTGTTATCGTTGAATCCAATCCCATTGTCTTCCACTATGAAACCGGAAATGGGAAATTCAGAGTGTTCGCCATCGGCAATCTGGGTCTGTGAAGTATCCCGCTCGACCATTATGTTTATATAGCCGCTACTTCCGGTATTGCAATCCTCTATGGCTTCAAATGAATTCACTACAGCCTCAAAGATGGGCAGGAGGACCTTCGTCTTATTCAACTTTATATTATTGACACGCCCGACAAGATTTACCTTCACTTTTACATCTCCTACTTATTCAAGAACTACATACTCAATATTGAAACAAATAAAGATAGCGATATAAACATCCACACTTTTTCATATTTTCAATATCAAAATATTAAATGTCCTTACTCATAACTATTGTTAATTGTATCTATTTTCCACTAAGGAAGTTTTGGGCTTTGAATTCTATCAGAGCATGAACTCCTTACCTCGCAGTCACTATACCCCGTACTTAAGTACATGGCTTATATATAGCGTTTTCCTCTCTTTGCACATAGTTCTGCATCCCAATATATTTTTCCATCCATGACCCACCGATCAGTGGCAGCACTCAGGATTTCATAAATAATTAATGCATCATTGAGGTCAAAATGATGCAGAAGATTCGCTCTGTAGATATAATCGGTCTTTACCCTATGCTATCTGCTTTCCTGCTTCAGGACCAATAGATACCACATAAACTTCTTCTACTTTTATTATTCCAGCACTTCTTATATCCAGATCCAGTTTATCTTTTACCATCTTCTTTTTCTTTTCAAAAAGGGGACCTGATGCCTGGAATTCCTTAAAAGTCCCTTTTATTTGATACCCTTCGGTTTTCTTAAAAACAGTAACAGCTGTTTTCTTTGTTGTTTCTAAATTCTTTTTTGTTTTTAGTAAAAAAACATCTGCAAAAGCTAATGTTTCTTCATCCACTGCTGAAAAAGTTCCCATCGGAACAACGTCTGGTATTCCCTCTGTACTAACAGTTGCAAGAATACTTGGTGCATTTGGATCATTGACCATATCCATAACTTCTTTTGACATCTTTACCATTTTCAATTTCCTCCATTTTAGTACATTGCAGTGTTTGTTCAGTTTTACAATATAAAGGTTATGATTTTCAATGCTTCATCCGATTCCAGAGAGCCATAATTTTTTGACAGGCGTGCCGCAGGTTGCTATTCTCTTTAATGTCCAGTATTCCAAAAACACTCCTCCACCTCGCAACCCCACAAGCGATACTTGTTCGAGGCTGGTCTGCTCCCTTCCGGGCCTTGACCGCTTTCCACGATTAAGCTATAAAAAGCTACCTTCAGGCAACCTTGCATAGCAACAGCATCCCTGCAGGACGAAATTTCATTGTTGTGTTTATGGGCTGTTACATTAATGAGTAATATCTTCCCTTGGCTTCGCCCCCTGCATATCGACGGTTTCAGGTGACAGATAACGCCGAATTATCCAGGCTAGCCTGCCACATCTACTATAGTTCTTTACACGAAATAAACTTAACCCATGAAAGACAATAATGATGTGGTGAATATTATGGACAAACTGATTGGTTTTGTGACAGGAAACCCGAAACGTGAAAAAATCCTCTGTGCATTAGATTCAAAACAAGCTGTCAGCAGTTCAAGAGTAGCGAAGACTATTCATATCATTGAAGCTTCAACAGAGAAAATTCTTTTGGAACTGGTTGAAAAAGGGCTTGCTAAATCAGTGGAGGACACATATTCTCTAACCGAGACAGGCAGAGAAATAAAAGGAAGAATTGAGGGGTTTCGCTGAGTACCCATGGAATCACTAAGAATTGGAATATTCTCCTGGGAAAGTTTGTATTCAGTTAAAGTTGGAGGCATAGCACCGCATGTGTCAGAATTATCTGAATCTATTGTAAAAGCAGGACATGAAGTTCATGTTTTTACCAGAATGGGTAATAGATCATCGTACGATGAAATCAATGGTGTGCACTACCAGCGCGTTGGTCATGACGAATTTGGTCGTGTGACAGAACAAATGGAACATATGTGCAATGCCATGTACGACCGTTTCTTTGCTGTCGAGGAACTTTTTGGAAAATTTGATATTTTACATGGTCACGATTGGCACCCGGTAAGAGCATTAAACCGACTCAAGATGCACAACAATCGAGATTATCTACTTACCTATCACAGCACAGAATGGGGACGAAATGGAAACAAGCATGCAGGATGGCCAGAGGCTCGCGAAATATCACACTGGGAATGGTCAGGAGGATATGAATCAAAAGAAATCATTGTAACCTCTCAACACTTAAAAAATGAGATTCAACACATCTACCAGATTCCCGAATCAAAGATAAACATCATCCCAAACGGCATATTTCCAAATAAGATAAAAAGAGATATTAACCCGCAAGAGGTAAAAGCCACTCTCGGCATCGATGACGGGGCTCACGTGGTGCTTTTCATAGGCAGGATGTGCCATCAAAAAGGTGTTGATATGCTGGTTGAAGCTGTGCCAGCAGTCTTATCCCAGCATCCGGACATTCACTTCGTATTTATAGGAGAGGGTGAGATGCGCTCTCACTGCCAGTGGCTGGCTCATGAAAATGGCAGTGCCCATGCGTGTCATTTTCTTGGATACGCTCCAAGTGAAGTGTTTCTTAACTGGATGAATGCATGCGATCTCGTTGTAGTGCCAAGCCGTAATGAACCGTTTGGAATCGTGGTGCTTGAGGCATGGGATGCAGAAAAGCCAGTTATTGGTACAGATGCTGTGCAATTGATCAATAACTTTCATGACGGTATCCTTGCAGATCAAACGCCTGGATCCCTTGCATGGTGCATCAACTATGCTTTTGGCGACATTGCAAAGACCGCTCTTATGGGCATCACAGGCAGGAAGCGTTTGATGAAAAACTATACCTGGAAGAAGATTGCGAAAGATACCTGTAAGGCATATAAGAAACTTTTATAGTCGAGTTTATCGTACCTGTACCAGCGCATCTTTATTCAGTGCAATCATACCATCTGATTTCATTTCATTGAGAATTGTATCAAAGAGCTTTCTCTCAATCTCAAGGTTGAAAGATGTGCCAAGCTGGTGATAGATTTGTTCTGCTGTATGGGGTTGTGCGGTGATTTTTTTGATAAAATCCGAAGTATCTTCATATATTGACCATGGATACACTATCCACTGCCATTCATCCATCTGTTCGATAAAGAAATCTGGCTTAAATATGGATGTTTTTTTATAATGCAGGGATGCAGTAATTATTGAAGCAGTACCTCTCTCTTTCAGGTATTTAACCATTTCAAAAAGCGTGTCGCCACTGTCTGCCACGTCATCAACAACCAGCACCTTCTTTGATTCAAGGTTTGTTGTACTGCCTGTGATTTTAACCTTCTTATGTTTTGTGCCAACACCCCAGTGTTCAGCTCGAAGACACAACAAATTTCTCTCAAGCATAAAATCTGCAATCACTCTTGCAGGCACAAGCCCACCACGAGAGATAGCAATAATAACATCAGGCACGTATTTGGCTTCTTTTATTTTCATAGCCAATTCTGCTGACAGATAAAACGAATCTTCCCAGCTTACGTTATAGCAAACAATAGGGGAGGTTTCTGTGGCTGTGGTCATTGCAAGTCTTTATTATTATACTAACTTTGATCGTTGAAGTGCCATGAGTGCGTCAGTATCAAGCTTCTCTCCCCGTTTGAATTTGTCGTAGATATCTTCTGCTTCTTTTTTGGCAGCCTCTCTAACAACAGTGGTGTAATCCTCTTTCTTCTTTCGTTTGATGCCGAGAATAATTTTATTGAAATCACGAATCTCCTTTTGTGCTTTAATGAACATTTTGTGCTGTTCATCGGCAGCATCCTGAACACCAATAAACTGCTTGTGGAGTACATCAGAGTCAGCACGCACAGAATCTGCTTGTTTGAAGAAACCAATCATTTTATCGTGATATTGCTGTGCAAGGTCAGCGTATTCCTTGACCTTGTCATGATATATTAATGCATTGTCTCGTAGCTCTTGTGCCTCTGCAAACAAAGATTTAAGCTCTTCGTTTCCCTCGAGTTCGTCTTTCTTTTTCTTGAATTCATCTCTCAAACTAGATATATTATCCACCAGTTCGCGTTCTTTCGCTGAAGACATGACTTCAGTTTGCTGTTTAAATTCTAACCGATCAACCTCTCGACTCATTTCTTTAAGGGATGAACCGTCAGCAAGATTCAAATCTTTGCGTATCTTATCTATTTTAGCATAAACTTTGTTTGCAGCTTCGTTGAACGGGTCTCTTTTCTTCTTGTTTTCACTGACTTGTTTGTTGTACTCATCCCTCTGCTCTTTGAGTTTTTGTGCTTCCTCGACTGCATCTTTTGTTTTGATGTTTAGTTCATTTCGCTCTGTAGCTAACCTGCTTGCTTCAATATTCAGTTCATTTCTCTTGTTTTTGCATTTCTCTGACTGATCTTTTAGCTCGTTTTTACGTGCCTGCATTTCTTCTAACATTCTTCTGGTATCCTCCCAGGTTCCAACTATAGTAAACCATTATTTAGCGCTTTAATGACCGGGATTACTTTGCGCAAATCATTGCCATCAACTACCACATCTGCATACTGCTGTAGTACTGATTTTGAATTAAAGGCAATCCTGTATCCTGCTTTTTTAAAAAGTTGAATATCATTTGCCCCATCTCCTATCACAACACACTTCTCAGGATTAACACCTTCCTGCGCTGCAATCTGGATAAGTATCTGTTCTTTTGAATCGTGTTCTGTAAGAGGCCCTGTTACTTCGCCTGCCAACACACCATCTTTAATTACGAGCGTGTTGGAATACACATAATCCATGCCAAGCTCTCGTCCGATTCGATCTGCCGATATGGTGAATCCTCCTGATATCATAGCAGTCCGGTAGCCAAAGGCTCTAATCTGCTCCATAAGTTCATCAACGCCCTGATTATATGGCATCTTATCAGATGCTTCAAGTGCTTTTTTCATACTTAAACCTTGAAGCATAGCTACTCTTTTGCGTAGAGCATCTCCGTAATCCATCATTCCATTCATAGCATAGTTAGTGATATTAGTAACTTCATCACCAACCCCTGCCGCTTTTGCAAGTTCATCGATGGTTTCAGCATTGATAAGGGTGCTGTCCATATCGAAAATAATCAATTTTGCATACTTGCCGTTACATGACTGCAAGTTCATTAAAACACCTGAATAAATAGATATGGTAACTTTACTCACATCCCTTTTAACCTTTTCGGGAGTAATGCTGTATGTGTGTAGTCCCAAATGTTTTGACTTTATATACTCATCTTCTTCGCATGGGACGACGAAATAAAGTAGTAAAATTAACAGAAGGGAAAATAAGATATATGATTCTGGCAAAGACTAAATTAGACTAATATAATTACAAAAAACCAGATAAAAATTCCAGGTCTGCTTAGGCAACACGTTTATCAGGACAAAATCAAATAAACTTTA
>WNEG01000040.1 GCA_012910725.1 Candidatus Ethanoperedens thermophilum
GCGTGGTGTTGGTCGCTTACCTGAATCAGAGGCAATAAATTAAGTAAGATACTGTGGGTATATCTATAGTGATCTAAAAAATCCAAACACCATTTTAACCTCATAAGCTTATTTTATATGCTTCAATTGTTTTTTCGATGTCTTCTTCGCTGTGTGCTGTTGATAGGAAGTTGGTCTCGAATTGTGAGGGTGGTAAAAACACACCGTTCTCCAGCATTCTTTGGAAGAACTGGTAGTATGCTTCTTTGTTGCACTTGAGAGCTTCTGTGTAGTTTTTTGGCTTTCTTCCAAAGAACAGCTTGAACATGCTTGCTGTGCCCCCGACACTATACGGTAATTTTTTATCCATGATTATATCAGCAAGGCCTGCCCTGAGCCTGTCACCCGTGCTATTCAAATTTTTATATATTTCTTTTTGTTCTATAAGCTTCAGCACTGCACCTGCTGCTGCAAGAGACACCGGGTTTGCGTTGAATGTGCCCGCCTGATAAACTGGTCCCGATGGTGCTACAATTTGCATGATCTCGCGTTTTCCCCCGATTACGCCAATCGGAAAGCCACCGCCGAGCACTTTACCAAGTGTGGTCATGTCAGGTGTTACTCCATAGTGTTCCTGTGCACCGCCTTGTGATATTCTAAACCCTGTTATTACTTCATCGAAAATCAAGACCACATCGTTTTCTGCTGTAATTTTTCTAACCCCTGTAAGGTAATCTTTTTCTGGAAGTATTGGCCCTATATTCCCAAGCACAGGCTCCATAATCAATGCTGCAATATCGTTTTTGTTCTGTTCAATCACATTAACCAGTGCTTCTATGTCGTTGTAAGGTATTTGAAGCGTGTCTTTTGTAACACTTTTGGGTATTCCAGGCGAGTCTGGCACGCCATGGGTTGCTGCCCCGGAACCTGCTTTTACCAGTACAGAATCGTGTGCACCATGAAATCCGCCCTCGATTTTTATAAACTTGTTTTTGTTTGTGTAACCTCTTGCAATGCGGATAGCACCCATCGTAGCTTCGGTACCAGTGGAAACGAAACGCATCATGTCAATACCTGGATACAGGTTTATGATTTTCTCTGCAATGCTAACCTCTGCTTCAGTTGGAATCCCATACAACCAGCCACGTTCAAGCTGCTCTGTTACTGCTTTTTTTATGGCAGGATGCTCATGTCCAAAGAACTTCGGTCCGTAAGCCATGCAATAGTCGATAAATTCATTGCCGTCAACATCAATGACTTTCGAGCCGCTCGCTCTTTTAACATAAAACGGATACGGCTTAATAGCACGTACCGGACTGTTTACACCACCACACAAAAATCTGTTTGCACGATTAAAAATAACGCGTGAAGTATCAGTGTTCATGTAGAGCAACATCTACGCCATCCCTTATATTGTTTATCAAGTCAAACGATTACGAGCAGAAAAGTAGGGTTTATAGGCAATGAAAGAAACTAACATATTGATAAAAAAGAAAGTGGTGAAAGATGGAAGTAGTTAGAAATGTGGTAATTATTTTTCTCCTTACAGCAATCGTATTCAGCTGTGGTTGTGCAGAAAAACCAGTGTTGACGTTACCTGAAGCTGCGATTGAACCAGAAGACCATATTATTGAACCCGAAGCTGCGATTGAACCAGAACCCAAAACAACAGAAAGAATCCTAAAAGAGCAATACAACAATTTTCCAGTGAAAACAAAGGAAGACTCCAGTGGTGATGATATTGGAGAGAAGAAATTAGTAACCAAAGTTATCGACGGGGATACTGTAGTTATTGAAGGTGGCGAGCGTGTAAGATTATTAGGGATAGACACTGATGAAAGGGGTTACCCATGCTACGAACCTGCTAAACAGCGACTTGAAGAACTTGTGTTGAATAAAGAAGTTTATTTAGAATCTGACGGGGAGGATCAGGACCAGTATAACAGATACCTGCGCTATCTTATTCTTGATGGTGAAAACATAAACCTGAAATTGGTCGAAGAGGGGCTCGCTATTGCTTATTTCTACCCTCAAAATGTAAAATACAGAGATGAGATTATTGGAGCAGAAAAGGAGGCAAGAGAGAATAAGATTGGATGTAAATGGAGCGAAGAAATAGAGCCAGTAACAGAAGAAATAGAGCCAGTAACAGAAGATATCGTATGGTCTGAACTGACTGGTGATGCGATTAATGCCTGCAATGCAAAAGAACATATTGGAGAAGAACAAATCATCGAAGGTAGTGTTATTGACGGCTATAAAAGTGACACAAATACAGTGTTCTTGAATTTTGAAAAGCCATACCCAAACCAGTGTTTTACAGCAGTTATATTTTCATCTAAACTGATGAACTTTCCTGAGAACCCTCAAGACTATTATAACGGGAAAACAGTTAGAGTCAGTGGAGAAATTAAAGAATACAAAGGAAGGACAGAAATCATTCTTGAAGATTCTTCACAGATAGAGATTGGAGAATAAAGATTAAATTATTTTAAATATATTTAATGACTCTAAATATTTCGTTATGAGCTTCTTCTCGTGATTTAACTATAAGTATTGATTAACAATAAGGCACTACACACAACGTGAGCAGAAATATAATCAGAAATATAATAGCAACTCTTGATTACGTAGTAATCAAGTGCAGCAAATAACCAATAACATTTAACCATAAGTATTGATTAACAATAAGCTCATGAAGGTAGTAACAGTGGCAAAAACAGAACTTAGAACACCAATTGTCTGTATACTTGGGCATGTAGACCACGGAAAAACAACTTTACTTGACAAGATCAGGGGCACAACGATTGCAGAGAGAGAAGCGGGATTGATCACCCAGCATATCGGTGCAACAGAGGTTCCAATAGAAATCATACAAAAAACCTGTGGAGATGGTGCAGCAAAAAACTTCGTATTACCAGGACTTCTTTTTATTGATACCCCGGGCCATCAAGCATTTACCACACTGCGATCACGAGGTGGGGCACTCGCGGATATTGCAATCCTGATCGTAGACATTAACGAAGGGTTTCAGCCGCAAACAGTTGAATCACTTAACATATTAAAACAATACAAAACACCATTTATCGTAGCAGCAAATAAGATAGATAGGCTGCACGGATGGAACTCTATAGACAATGCACCATTTATGCAAACCTACAAGAAGCAGTCAGAGAATGTAAAGCAGCAACTCAACGAAAAAATGTACGAACTTATTGGCAGACTGTATGAACATGGGTTTAGTGCTGAGCGATACGACCGGATCAAGGATTTTAAAAGAAATATAGCAGTAGTGCCCTTGAGTGCAAAAACAGGCGAAGGTGTGCCTGATTTACTGATGATACTGATGGGGTTATCCCAGCGATTCCTTGAACAGAAGCTTTCATACAGCACAACAGGCAAAGGTGTAGGCACTATTCTTGAAATAAAAGAAGAGCAGGGGCTCGGCACAACTCTTGATATGATACTCTACGACGGCCAGATAAAAGTCGGTGACATGATTGCGATAGGAAGCTTGAATGGTGTGATTACTACAAAAATACGTGCACTATTAAAACCAGGACCATTATCAGAGATACGCTCGGAAGAAAAATTCAAACATGTGAAAAAAATAACTGCTGCAGCGGGAATAAAGATAGCAGCACCGAATATAGAGAGAGCACTTGCAGGAACTCCATTACATGTCATCGATACTGCAAACAAGGAAGAGGTAATAAGTCAGATACAAAAAGAGATACAAAATGTACTGATTGAGACTGATACCACAGGAGTCATCATAAAAGCAGATACTCTTGGCTCCTTAGAGGCTCTTGTTGGTGAACTTAACAAAGAAAACATACCTATTCGAAAAGCAAACATTGCTGATGTGACCAGAAGAGATGTCATAGAGGTGGCTGCCTTAAAAGAACCACTGCACAGAGCCATCATCGCTTTTAACGTACGAATACTGCCTGATGCAAAAGAAGAACTTGAGCATAGTGATATTAAAATATTCGAGAGTGATGTGATATATCGGTTAATCGAAGACTACGATTCGTGGGTGGAGGAACAGAAGAACCTGATGGATAAAAAACAGGTTGAAGCCATCATCAAACCAGGGCGGTTTAAAATACTTCCCCACTGCATTTTCCGCCAGAGCAAACCTGCAGTAGTAGGCATACACGTACTTGGTGGAGTGATCAAAACAAAACTTAACCTGATAAAGGAAGATGATACATTTGTTGGAAGTATCAAAGGCCTGCAAAATAATGGTGAAAACATAAGTGAAGCACGATATAACGATGAAGTTGCGATAGCTATCGATAGACCAGTTGTGGGCAGACACATTAACGAGAATGACATACTTTACATCGACATACCAGAGCATCACTCAAAAATACTTGAATTCGACATCAAGCAAACCCTCAGCCCTGATGAACTTGAAACTTTCACCTCATTTTTGGATATAAAAAGAAAAAATAAACCGTTCTGGGGAAAATAAAAGAGGTGTGTGTTTGGATCGAACCACAAGATTGCACTAATTTCTTAGTCTTACAATAGTCTTAAAATAATCGGGAAATAGTATTATGTCATATTTTCCTATATATTTATAAAACTGTTTAAAAATTGAGTTGCAGAGACGGTGGTGATAAGATATTGTCGAGTTTATAAAGAAGCGGGTCGGGTGGGTGATAGGCAAAAAATATTAGTGTTTTAAGACCATCCACGAAAAATATAGAATAGATGGAGCCAGATGAAAGAAGAATCTAAACAAAGGATCAGGGAACTCGCCCAACGATTCCGGTATAATCTTGATGTTTATAAAAAGTCAGCATACAACGAAACACAGGTAAGACGGGAATTCATTGACCCCTTCTTTGAAGCTCTGGGCTGGGATGTGGGAAATAAGCAGGGTCATGCAGAACAGTACAAGGATGTTGTTCACGAGGATGCAATAAAAGTGGGGCGTTCGACCAGAGCGCCGGATTACAGTTTCAGGATTGGAGGTCAACGAAAGTTCTTTGTCGAAGCGAAGAAACCATCTGTAAACATAAGAGAGGACGTCGGCCCTTCATACCAGCTGAGGCGGTATGCATGGAGTGCAAAACTTCCGCTGTCCATTGTAACGGATTTTGAGGAGTTATCGATCTACGACTGCCGGATCAGGCCGGGTCCGAAAGACAAAGCCAGCGTGGCGCGGATTGGATATTACACGTTTGAGGAGTATCTCGATAAGTTCGATGAGATCTAC
>WNEG01000074.1 GCA_012910725.1 Candidatus Ethanoperedens thermophilum
CTTGATTGCTAACGCACTTGATTGCTGGCGCAATCAAGAGTTGTTTCCGCACAACGAAGTTGTGCGGTTGTGCAGTTTTTCAAAATGGGCCTGTAGCTTAGTCAGGTTAGAGCCCCCGGCTCATAACCGGGTGGTCACCGGTTCGAATCCGGTCAGGCCCACTTGCCCGGCACCGATAGTCTAGTGGTATGACATGGGCCTTCCAAGCCCATGACCCGGGTTCAAATCCCGGTCGGTGCACTGTAAATATTTTTGTACTCCTATACACATTCAGGATTTGAAGATTACACCATATCAAGTAACGTCATTTGCTGTTCTGGTTTAACCTTTGCATCTCTTTTTATCTCTGCAACTTTACCATCCAACCTCTTTAATATAAGATTATAGTATTCTTCCGATAGTTCCATCGTTATAAAATGTCTTTTCAATCTTTTAGCAATTGCTGATGTTGTTCCTGTCCCGCCAAATGGATCAAGAACCGTATCTCCTTCATTGGAACTTACCTGGATTATCCGTTCCAACAAAGATTCTGGCATCTGGCATGGATGATTTCCCAACCGTTCTTTAAATGTCCCACACACTCTTGAGAATTGCCACACATCATCGGGAATTTTTCCCTTGGGATTCGCCCTTTTATCTTTATAAATAAGTTGTCTTGCTGAAGGGACTCGAATATCATCGGGATTAAATATAAACTTCTCTTTGTCTTTAGTGAAATACAAAATATGCGTATGTGCTCGATTAAACTTCTTTCGCTGATTTTGACCAAAGGTGTAATACCATATTATCCAATTCCTAAAGTAATATCCTGTCTGTTTCAAAATTATGTTTATTTCAGCGGCAAACTCGTCTCCAATCGCGATATATATCGACCCATGTGTTTTTAATAATCTGAGCGTCTCTACTATCCATTTTTTTGACCAATCATAATAGTCCTCATAAGGTAGATTGTCATTGTATTTATCATACTTTATCCCGATATTAAATGGCGGATCTGCGAAGATCAGATCTATGGACTTCTCTGGAAGTTTTTTCATAATTTCAATGCAATCGCCTGAGTATACTTTATCAACTTCCATCATCGGCCTCCAATTTAAACAGTTCACATGGTTTAATCTCGAATTGTAACTTTGTTGGATCAGGAGTTCCACCTTTCCTTTGCATTGTGATTTTACCGATATATAAACTCCCTCTGGGAGAAATTCTTACATCACCACCGCCAAAGAAATTCATAGCAGTGTTAATATCTTTAAATATCCATGTAGTAGTCTGGTCTTGCTTATTGTATCTGGTAACCAGCATCCAATCTGCTGAAAGCCCGCCTCTGCCTTTTAGAATATCATTGACAACAATTATCCTGTTATCTCTAAAAAAACTCAAAATTTTGGCTCTAATATCTTCTGGCAGTTCATCCAGAAACATCCTTCTTTTATCTCGTAATTCTCTTTCTCGTATAAATTCGGGATGCGATTCAGGATTTAGTTCTCCTGTAAAAAGCTTTAATCCAATGGCTATAGCTTCATCAAAACCCCACACCTCTTGATATGAATTAACTCGTCGCTTGTCTACCTGATTATAATCAGCATCAGAATTGGCCTTTTTTAAAGATAGATTCTCTATTTTCAATATATTTCCGATTGCAATTGTTATCTTGATTTGAGCATCCGCCTTCTTAAATCGCATCAGATTTTCACAATCTTCTTCATTTATTCCGAATTTCTTCACATTGTTTTTCTTGACGTATAGGAAAGTATAAACGCACCTCGTTCTCCTGCATCTGAAATGCTATTTCTGCACAACGAAGTTGTGCAGTTTCTTAATTCTGGTTGGAATATGGATCGCATTTACAGAATCAATCTTTTCCATATTGTATCCCACAATTTTAAGCCAAATTTGAGCTTCTTTGTCCTTTTTCCAATTATTAAACTTTTCGCAAACTACTCTCTCGTTTGCAAATCCACCTTTAGCAGTTGCAGAACCTATCTCAGATTTATCCATTCTTCTACCTTAGAATCTGTATTTATCCACATGAGTTATATATCTTACAGTTTTGCTTATTTACCAAACTTTAACAAAATTTCAGCCAGAAATCCCCAAAATCAACACCGAACGAGACCTAACCCAACATCGACTGAAATTTATGGGTATGATTGCCCTCACATCAAATATCGGCAACTTAATCCCCAATTCTCTAAAATATCGCCTCTGACTCCATCGCAAGCTTAGCAGGTCTATGGATATGCAGCTTGTGCCTCAGTTTTTCATATTCATAGTTCCAGATCGGCATATAATTTTATAGTGGTTGAGATTATACTTTAGTTTATGCTGGTCAAAAGAACTGGAATTGTGTATCATCCAGACTACCAGCTGCACAACATTGCTGGTCATCCCGAGCGTGCTGAGAGGGTTGTTGCGATTATGGATAGGCTTGAATCACTCGACGGTCTTGTGAATGTATCGCCACGAAAAGCCACAGAGGCAGAGTTGGAGTACGTGCATACTTCAGCCCATATCCAGCGTGTGCAGGAGCACAGTTGGAAAGGCATTCCGCTGGATATGGACACACCTGTCTGCTCTGATTCATATGCTGTGGCACTGCTTGCCGCGGGCGGTGTAATGGCTGGCGTGGATGCTGTTTTCAACGGCGATGTGAAGAACGTCTTTGCAGTGGTGCGCCCACCAGGGCACCATGCAACAGCTGACCATGCGATGGGTTTCTGTCTATTCAATAATGTAGCGATCGCAGCAAGACATGCGCAGAAGAAAGGTCTTTCCCGTGTGCTGATAGTGGATTGGGACGTGCACCATGGCAATGGTACACAGGATATGTTCTATTCTGATTCGAGTGTACTCTATTTTTCCACGCACCAGTACCCGCACTATCCTGGCAGTGGCAGCGTCAGTGAGGTTGGGAGTGGTGACGGCAAAGGTTACACTGTTAATGTGCCACTTCCTGCGGGATGCACCGATTCAGACTACAGACATGCCTTCGAGCAGATCCTGATTCCGATAGCAGAAGAGTTCAATCCTGATATCATACTGGTATCAGCCGGGCAGGATGCCGCGGAGAGAGAGCTTCTTGCAGGCATGAACCTCTCTGTTGGTGGCTTCGGCATGCTTTCAGAGATCGTGGTTGACCTCTCTTGCCATCTGTGTGAAGGAAAAATGGTAGCATCGCTTGAAGGCGGATACGATCTCGACACACTCGCAGACTCGGTCTATGAGATTGTCAGAGTATTCCAAGGTTATAAGCACGAGCAAGCATCCGGATCAACGCGTGGTATTGTTAAAGAACGAATAAAAGAAGTGAAAACGATGCAGAGGAAGTACTGGAAGATATAAGGAACTTGACGTTTTAGTGCAAGTTTGATAGTCAACTATATCGCTTCAGTGACGGCCCCCGGATTTCGCTAACGCTCAAATCCGAGGCATCTTAGTGATGCTCGATGGTTCAGGATTAATATGAAAGATGGGGGGTTACTTACTTTTGTGGCGCCAAAATGCACCAGAAACCAAATAAAATTAATCTTATGGGGATTGAGAGTGAGCTACAATTCCACTCATTTTTCTATTTGCAGACTAATTAACACCCTTTTCAACCAACAAATTTGTTATGGTCTTTAAAATACAATTTAAAGTACTATATAGCTTTTTCTATTTTAAGCAGATATAAAGATTTATTTAGCTTGAACGCCACTAATATCAATTAAAATCAAATATAACTTGATATTAGAGATATCCAACATGATTCAAGTCTTTATAGAAGGTGGATATTATATCCAAACACAGATTTCCGATTTTAATACAATAACACCCTCTGCAATCAAGTATTGTAAGCCATCTGATATATGGTTTGCGAAAAAGAAGAGGAAATGTATCAAAGCAAGGATTGTATCGCGGCTGAAGAAAATTTTTCATGATATCAAAATAGGTATTCAGAAGGGATTATCAGATTTTCAAAACCTTCCAGGTAAAATAATAAATAGAGTACATCAATATATTCCAAACTTAAAAACACCCGTTTGCAAAATGACCGACGGTTGCGAGTTATCAGAAATCGAAAAATTCCTGTATTCCAATTATTCGGACTATAAAGGTGATCTCCGTCATCTATTTCTGTTTTATGACTGGAACAAAGTGAATGAAATTCAGAGAAACTACAGCATCGATACCCGGGATTATAATCACATAAGCGTTTTAAAATCTCACATTCTCGTATGCAAGCGGCACTGTAGAACTTATACTGACCTTATAGAAGAACTGCACGAAAATGAAAAGTTAGTAGAGGTGTGTGGATTTGCACCTGGCATAGATTCCTACAAGAACAATTATCAGTAGAGCAGCAGATAAGTTCGGTATTGAAGTTTTCAGAGAGCTCACCATAAGTATGGTAAAAAAGAGCATCTCACTCGGTTTAATGAAAGGTAGGTTTGTTGGAGTAGATGGTACATTAATCAAATCAAATACCAGCCCCTACAAAAATAAAAAATCGAACGAATATACAGATCCTGATGCTTAGGTTGTATGTACATGGTGACTACATTAAAGGTATTGGTTTTTTATCAAACAAGCTGACAGATCTCGAATTTGGTCTTCCTATGCTGGTTCAATGCTATAAAGGCAGTGCAAATGAAAATCCGTTATTGAGAGAACTTCTTACCCAGTTCTGCGAGACCTATGGATTTTATCCTTCGATGTTATCTACAGATAAGGGTATGGATAGTGCAGCAAATAACGATTTTTGCAGTGAATTTGGAATAAGTGCGTATATACAAGCTCGAGATTTCGGAAACAAGGAACTTATTAAAACTGAAAAAGGAAAAACATTTAATCCAAATTACGTGGAAATTACTGATCCGCATGTCTACTCTGGCATAATCTACTGAACCTGTACACAACTTAATTCTGTCCCACAGCCCACGGAGTGTGTAGTTTTTTCAACCACAAGATTGCACAAGATTCGAACATAGAAATCTCGGGGGTGGAAAATTCGGGTTAAATCGTAAAGTATATCGTTGTTCTTGAGAACATACATCATCAACATATTTTAAACGTGGTGATTGAATGGAACGAATGACAAAACAGGAGATGCTTCGAGCAATATCTCACTGCTTTAAATGCAGGCTGTGCAGTATTGCAGATTTTCATGGCTCTGGAGAAAAGTGGTTGGAATTGTGTCCAAGTGGTTCTTACTATGGTTTTAACTCCTTTTATTCACCAGGACGTCTTGAACTGCTTCGGGAGATTCTAACAGGAGAGATTGACGAAAAAACAGAGATGCTTGTGAAGGTAGCTTTTGGATGCCAGGTGTGTGGTGCCTGTTATGAGCGGTGCAAAGAAGTATCAAAAGTGGAGCTTGATAATGCAAAGCTCTTTGAGGAGCTTCGAGTGATTCTTGCAGACAGAGGATGGATTTTAGAAGCACACACAAAGATCAAAGAGCACATCGATGAGACCAACAACGCGTATGGAGTAAGTGAAAAAGTGGAGTATTCTACAACAGGCAGCGATGTGATCTACTTTGTGGGATGTACTGCACGCTATCGGGAGGATGATATTTCAAAGTCAATGATCAAGGTGCTCGATGCAAGTGGTGTTGGCTATACTGTGCTTGCTGATGAATGGTGCTGCGGCTCAACATTGCTTCGAACGGGACAGGTGAACGCGATAGATAGCCTCATAACGCATAATGTTGAAGAGATAAAGAAAATAGGCACAAAAACGATGGTATTTACCTGTCCAGGATGCCTTAAGACATTTAAAGAGACCTACCCGGATATGGGGATAGAACTTTTGCATGCATCAGAATACATCAACATGCTAATCGATGAGGGGAGACTTACTCCAAAAAATCTTAATATAGCTATGCCTTATCACGATCCATGCCATCTTGGGAGACATCTTGGAATTTATGATGCTCCAAGAGAGACGTTAAAAAAAATTGGAGTGAAAATTGAAGAACTCCCGCGAAATCGCGCTAATGCGTGGTGCTGCGGCTCAGGCGGTGGTGTGAAATCAGGCTTTCCAGATTTTGCCGCATGGACGGCTGATGAACGCGTGAGTGAGATTAAAAAAACTGGCTTCGATGTGGTGGCATCGGCATGTCCATTCTGCAAGAGAAACTTGCAGGATAGTGGAATGAAGGTGTTCGATCTTGCTGAACTGGTCAGTCAATCGCTTTTGTGAGGATGAAAAGATGACAATACTTGAACAACTACAAAAGATCGTTGGATCGGAAAATGTTTCTGATGATAAAGCCATAACTGCTGCTTATTCAAGGGATCAGCACTGGAGCTTTGTGAAGCCAAAAAATCCAGGCTTTGTGGTACGCCCAGGCACAAAAGAAGAGATAAGAGACATTCTCGTGCTTGCAAATCGTGAGAATGTGCCAGTTATACCATGGAGTACAGGCATCAACATCCGTGGCATGACCATCCCTGTCAAAGACCATAGCATCATGCTTGATGTATCCAAATTGAATCAAATTATTGAAATAAGCACTGAGATGATGACTGCAACCATAGAACCGGGTGTGACATTTGGTATGCTTGTGGAACAGACAAAAAAATATGGCTTGCGTCCAGCCTTCCCGGATGCACCACTGACTGTTTCAGCAGTAACCAACAATTATCTTCGCGGCATCTACCAAACATCACCGCGTGATGGGCTTGATCACATATTATCGTTTGAGATTATCCTTCCAAATGGCGAAACCCTGAGCACAGGCTCACGTCTGCTGAGTAAAGAACTGCCGTATTTCAGATACGGGCCAGGTCCTGAAATTGCAAGCCTGTTTATAGCAGGACCAGGTACGTGGGGTGTCGTAACAGAGCTTACACTCAAGCTGTACCGTATTTTTAAGCATCAGAAGGTATACTATGTTGGCTTTGAGGATATAGATACGCCAATGGAACTCCTTGAGAAAGTGAACAGGGAAGAGCTTGTCTCTGGATGCAGATTTGTGGATACCGTCCACTGGCTGCCTCCGTATCTTGGAACCTTTGACTATGCGTATGAAAGTCTGCCAGAGTTTGTTGTGGTGCTTGTGGTTGAAAATCAGGATAAGGTCTTCCAGGCACAGGATGAAATTGTGAGGAGTTATATTGATGAAAGTGGCGGGAAAATCCTTGATCTTCCAGACAAGCTCGTAAATAACCTTAAATGCGAAATGCTTGGGGCTGAAACATCGTCCATGATTTTTGGATTTAAAGGAAACTTCTACTGTGTTGGCTACTACGGGCCTTTAAAATTTTTGCCAAAATATTACAATGATTTCAAACAGAATGCGCTTGATATTGGATTTTCTATCGAGGACATCAGTTACTACGCCAATACCATCGCCCGCTTTCATGGACAGAGCACCTACTATGAACTTGAGATATACTTTGATTCCTCAGATAAAAAAAGTGTTGAGATGCTGCGTGCTTTGCATGCCAGAACAGTAGAGAACCTGCTTGACACTGGCATTTATGGCTGGTTTAGACCCTATGCTGGCGTGATAGAGCCAACACTGGAGCGTATCGGTAATTTTGCTGATTACTGGAAGAAACTGCAGCAACTTATAGATCCAAATGGGATTATGAATCCTGGTAAGCTGTTCTGAAGCACAGCAGGATAATGGTTAACGAAAATAAC
>WNEG01000053.1 GCA_012910725.1 Candidatus Ethanoperedens thermophilum
GGTGTGACTTTCATTGAGTCGGTATTTGAAGAGGGCAAAGCAAAAATTGCACAGAATGAAGACATCATTCTTGAAACTGAACGCATTCTTGGCCCACACTCTCTTGATGGAAAAAATATATTAATCACAAGTGGTGCTACAAGTGAACGCATTGATCCGATACGAGTAATTACCAGCCGTGCTTCGGGTCGCACTGGTGTTGCGTTAGCTCTTGAAGCCTACAAACGTGGTGCAGGAGCGGTCACAATACTGCATTCAAAAAAACAGGATCTTTATGGCATAAGGGAAATCATTGTTGAATCTGCAAAAGAAATGACAGACGCGGTACTCAATGAAGCAGCAAATACTGATGTGTTGATCAGTGCTGCTGCAATATCTGATTTTACAGTGGATAAGGCAGCGCAGACAAAGATAAACTCAGGTTCAGCTCGCACCATAGTGTTAAAACCTGTAGTAAAGCTGTTAAGCAAGGTCACAAAACAGTATCCACATCTTTCCGTCATTGGTTTTAAGGCTGAGACCAACATCTCGACAGAAGAGTTAATCACGCGGGCAGGGGAATTAATGGACAAATACGAGCTTACAGCAGTCGTAGCCAATGATGTTGGAAGCGGTGGCATTGGAGAAGAAACAAACCGTATTCATATTATACAGAAGAACAACCGAATCACAGCAGTGGAAGGAAGAAAAGACAAGCTTGCAAAACACATCATTGATGTGATAGAGGAAGTAGTGTGACAATAACTTAAATGGCTTTAAGGCGATGAAAAAAATAACAGCTTTTGCACCAGCACACATAAGCGGGTTTTTCATACCCAAAATAACAAAAAAACCAGAAGAAAGCGGGTCACTTGGAGCAGGTGTATGTTTGGATGATGGAATTATTGCAGAAGCCAGCTTTTCAAATACCACCCGCATACTCTTGGATAATAAGCCTTTCGAGTGCAGCCCACTGGTTGATGCCATACACACGCTTACAGACGCACCTTTGAAAATCAAACTTAACTCTACTGTGCCTTTTGGAGCAGGATTCGGAGCAAGTGGAGCAAGTACCCTCGCATCGGTAGTAGCAGCAAACCAGCTACAGAACGTTAACCTCACGAGAAACCAACTTGCCCAAATTGCCCATACAGCAGAAGTAATAAACCGAACAGGACTTGGAGATGTGGCAGCGCAGACAACCGGTGGAATAGCGATACGACTGAAAGAGGGCGTTCCACCACGTAATAAAATAGATAAAATATTAACAGGAAAGATACAAGTCTCGTGGGTAAGCTTTAAAAACATATCAACAAAAAAGATACTTGAAGACGATACGCTTCAAAAACAGATAGCCACGAGCGGGGAGACTGCTTTGAAAAATCTCATCTGCAAACCAACAATTGAAAACTTCATGATACAATCCAACAAATTCACAAACGAGGTCAACCTTGCAAGCAACCACGTACTTGATGCAATAGAAGCAGCAAGAGCAAAAGGGTACACGGCAGCACAGGCAATGCTTGGAGACACAGCCTTTGCCATTGGAAAAAACGTGTTTAGCGAATATGAACACGCAGGAACAAGCCTGATAAGCCACACGGGAGCAACACTGATATGAAACTACAAACTACGTTTGCAGAAAACAATGATTCTCTCTATAATTCGAGTTGCAAGCACTTTTTCACTCTTTTGGGGGATCTGGTCATGGTAAGGAAGATTAAACCACAGAGAGCACAGAGGGTCACAGAGAGTTGTTATTTTTATTTTTTGTCCCCTCTGTGTCACTCTGTGTCCTCTGTGGTTTTCCGAAACTTTATTTCAAAAATATTAAAAAGTCTCCGGGGTTTTGGTCACTGCAATGTGATGGTGCACAAAGACCCAAAACAATCAGGCACAAAGAAGGAACATGCTTAAATATCGTGTGGAAATCCACATAAAACCACGAGATTAGAGTGTGTAACGAAATAACATACCTAAATCATGGAACTCAAAAAAAATTGAAACCACGAGATTACACAAGATCAATCTCGCGGAATCTCGCGGTTAAAATCCTAAAATCCACAGCTTATTGAGCAAGTACCAAAGGAGCAACACTGATATGAAAATGGACATTCCAGGAACACACCCGCGATACCAATCCCTCGTCACCAGGGAAAAGATAGCAGAAGGGATAGAGGCTGGCATAACAGGGGAAATCGGACTGATAGCACACGGACGTGGTGAAGCCTTTGACTATCTCATAGGTGAAAAAACAACCATTTCAGCATACAGGGCAGAAACCGTAGCAGCAGCAGCACTCTTGCTTGCAAGACACCCGGTAATATCTGTAAACGGCAACACAGCAGCACTTGTCCCGGGAGAGATTATAAAGCTTGCAAACACTACAGGCGCAGGCATCGAAGTAAACATCTTCTACCGCACGAAAGAGCGCCACCAGAATATCCTGAATCATCTGCAAAAACACGGTGCATCAAAATTATACACCAGTACAGATGCGATAATACCAGACTTACCTCACAACCGTGCAATCGTGGACTCACAGGGAATCTACAAAGCAGACATCGTACTTGTGCCACTCGAAGACGGTGACCGGTGCAGTGCACTTAAACGCATGGGAAAAACCATCATAACAATAGACTTGAACCCGATGTCACGCACAGCAAAAACAACAGACATAACCATCGTTGACAATCTTACAAGAGCCATTCCAAACATCATAACAATTGCAGAAGAACTAAAAAATAAGACAATAATAGAGCTTCAACAACTGCTCAAGAATTATAATAATCAGCAGACACTAAAGGATGCGATAAAAGAAATAATAGCACACCTGAACAACCAATCAGCTTGAATATGAGATATTCCAACGTTTCAACTGCAACACCACGTAACGTGACAGTTCCTTCTGACCACAACAAATATATAGTATTACTGTTGTACACATAAGTAATACTAAGTACTATTTTCAGAGTATTTTAGTATCATATATCTACAGAAACCCTCCCAACGAATAGGCCATATGAAACATGAGAGCGGGAATATAACCCGCTCTTACCCAGCAAACGCTTGCCCTGTTGAGCGTTAATTTAGGAATGCAGGAATATTACTTTCCTAAGTATGAAAAAATAGAGGTAAAAACATCATGAAGTTAACCCATGTTCAATTGAGAATACTCCAACAGCTGATACGTATTTACCACATACAGAATGACGTGGTTAGAGCAGAAGATATTGCTGAAAAAATAAACAGAAACTCTGGAACGGTGAGAAATCAAATGACTGTTCTAAAATCACTGCATCTGGTCAAAAGTGTTGCAGGTTCAAGAGGGGGGTATTTCCCAACTGAAGCTGCATACCAGTGCCTTAATACAACTAATAGAAAAAACAACACCAGGGTGTACAGAAATGGTAAAAAAGTAGAGGATATCGGTGTCGAAGACATCCTGCTCAACACGACAAAACCTCTTTGCAGCATTATTCGCCTTTCAGGAAACACGCATGAGTTTAACATAGGCGATACCATCACCGTATACCCGGTCTTATTCAAACAGATACTTGATGCAACAGTAATAGGACGTGATGACACACGCAGCAGCATTATCACAAAACTCACAAACAGTGAAAATAGGGAACTCGCAAATAATAATTTACCAACCGCCAGTATTATGTATTAATCTCTTGACTGTGTGACATCTGGTGGAACTTTTTTTTTCATTTCATGCGTGAATCCGGGACATTCCGGTGTTCCAATCATTAACTATTTAAACTTGGTGTATGTAACAGGGTAAGTCTGCTCACCCAATGTAAGCAGCCTATGAATTACAGGCGATCAACTATTGAAAACCTCATACTTGCCTATATATACATAAAAAAGAATACAGTATTAAATCGACTTTCATGTCACGAGGTGAATTGTTTAAATGGAAATTAATCCGATATTAGAAACTCACAAAGAAGAACTTGCTTTTGACGATCTTGATTATTATGTCATCAAAAAAGGTCTCTGTACAGGTTGTGGCACATGCGCCGGGATATGTTCCCACATTGAATTTGAAGATAATCTTCCTTCAATAAATAAAATATATGATCCATATTGCAGCAGTTGCATTCAATTCTGTCCGCAGTTCTACACACCCTTTTCGAAAATAGAGAAAACGGTCTTTGGCACGACACGTGTTGATAGAAATCTTGGCTACTATGACCATATTGTCTCAGCTAGATCAACATCAGACTCGATTCTAAACGTTTGCCAGGATGGCGGGGTCGTGAGCACTATTTCAAAATATCTGCTTGAGGCAGGTATTGTGGACGGTATCGTGATGTCTGGCATAAGCAAGGAAGAACCATTAAAGCCAGTGCCAATCGTGGCAACAACAGAAAAACATGTGATTGATGCTGCAGGTTCCAGATACTGTGTGTGCCCGGTAGTTATGGGGCTCAGGGAAGCCTTTGAAAAAGACATCAGGAAAATAGCTATTGTAGGTACTGCATGTCAGGTACAGGGTATAAGAAAAGTTGAACTGTTTTCAGAAGACCATTACCCATTTGATATAAAAGCAGTGATAGGCGTATTCTGCTATGAGAATTTCCTGTATGATGACCTTTTCAAAAACTTTATTGAAGCAGAACTGGGAATAGAACTTAGAGATGTAAAAGCAGTTAAGATCAGACATAATGCCTTCGAATTGCATAGAACGCATGAAATAAACTCCATACCTCTTAAAACTGTTTATAAACATGTTAACGGGGCGTGTACTGTTTGCAGGGATTTTACAGCAGAATTGGCAGATATATCAATTGGTGCAATAGGCTCTGGTACCGGATGGAATACCGTTATTGTTCGGAGCAAACGTGGAAAATCACTGTTTGAAGAAGTCATTGACAACGATTTGCTGCTCTTAAGTGATAAAGTAGATATTGATAACCTCACCAGGATGGCACGCTACAAGAAGGCACATGTGGAAAAAATAAGCACAGAGGCTGCGAAATTCTTAAGGGAACTTGGGGCAAGTGAATCCGAAGTACAGGTATATGGGCTGCTGCTATCACTTAATGCACCACGTCTTGAGACCATAAACGAGATACTGCATGTAAGTAGTGATGAGATTGAACAGGCACTGGTAACACTTATAGAACGCGGCTGGGCGACAGGAGTTGTAGAACCGTATACATTAAGTCATATATACCTGCCAGAAAAACCAGAGATAATCATTAATAACGGGATAAAAAAGCTCAACAATGATCTTAAACAACTGAA
>WNEG01000065.1 GCA_012910725.1 Candidatus Ethanoperedens thermophilum
ATGGGGGTGCAGGTTGATGGATTATCAGGGAGCCATCGGTAGTATGCCCACATCTTATCAAGTATTTGTATGTGGAATAGGGGGGCTATCTCATATAGATATATTGTTCAGAGATACTACAAGAATGCAAATGTTTAAACCATATCAAAACAACCACACATAATTAATGATAGTAAATTTTAGTGTGACACACATAGAATCAAAGACATACATGTCACAAGAAGAATTTAGAAAGTATCGAAATATTAATATTAACTATGATATTAATCTTAGAAATCCTTCGGTGTCTACGATGCAAACACCATTTGGCAAGAGTGCAACCATCAAAGTTGAATATGCTTTCTCTATAAACTACCTGAATCCAAGCATTGGTCAGATTCGCTTTGAAGGTAATGCTAACTACTACACAGAGGAAGATATGGATGATATTAAAAAACAATGGGATTCAGGAAGTGCACCCATAGCGGTCCAGAATGAGATTGCAAACACCACTGTATTAAACCTTGCCCCCCTTGCAATCAGCATATCAAAAAGTATGGGACTGCCACCTGCTATACCAATACCAACCATCAATTTTGAAAAACACAAGCAAAAACAGACAGAAGCACCTTCAAACTACTATGCATAAACAGATAACAGAACACGTTTTATTTTTATCATGACTAATAACAAACCCACTCCTATTGGAACACTTCCAAAAATCCTGTTTTTAATTGCTATTATTTTGTTTTTTGGTGTTAGTACACTCTCACGTTTTGTAGTTGATTACAAGTGGTTTGGATCGATTGGCTATTCGCAGGTATTCGTTGTTACCTTTACTACCAAGCTTCTGTTATTTGTCATAGGGTTTTTAGTGTGCATCAGTGTATTGTTTTTTGCATGGAATCGGTTTAAGAAAATCATTCTTGCAACAACTGCCACATTTACGCCTATCTGGGCAACATGGGAACAGGTACCAAAAGAATATATCGATGTTACTCCGGAGACTCCAACAAAAACAGTGATTAAATCCATTAAAACACATATTGGAATTGCTTTTTTGATTATTTCTCTCTTTGCAGGCTTGAATTTATCAAGCAAGTGGAGCACAGTACTCCTGTATTTTAACAAGAGTCCATTTGGAAGCACCGATCCCGTTTTTGGAAAAGATATCGGATTTTATGTCTTCTCCCTGCCATTCTTCCATGCTGTGTTGAACTACCTCCTTGGGGTGTTTGTTCTTGTCAGCCTGCTATTAATTCTTGCATATCTATCCTTTAACTGGCAACTGGTTACCAAGCGTGTGCCTTTAAATCTGCGATTACCACTGATGTTTGTTTTTTTGCTCCTTGCAGTTAAGGTATATCTCTTACGCTTTAGCATACTCTACAGCACCACTGGTATTGTATACGGTGCAGGATATGTAGATGTGAATATCAACCAGTATATTCCGTTGATTATTAGCCTGGTATTCCTTGCAGCAGGTATTGCTATCGCAGTGCTTCCATTAGTATCCAGTAAAGGACTATCAACGAAGATGCCAATTGCTGCTGTAGTGTTAATCATTGCAATCTCCTTTGTCGGAGGTGGGGCAGCATGGTTCGTGCAGGAGTTTAAGGTCTCGCCAAACGAGATCGTTTTAGAAGAGCCATTCATTGAGTATAATATTGATCTGACCAACAAAGCATACGGATTAACAAATATCAAAGAACAGGTATATCCAATATCGTATAACCTTACCACTGACGATATCATTGACTCGCCTACCATTAATAATGTTCGATTATGGGACCATCAGCCGCTTTTAACCACTTTCCGGCAGCGACAGGAGATTAGAACCTATTACGGCTTCGATGATGTTGTGGTTGACCGATACCATATCAATGGTGAGCTAACCCAGGTGTGGATGTCCCTTAGAGAGATGCTTCCTGGTAGACTGCAGGGCGCTGCAGACACATGGATCAATAAACATCTGATTTATACTCATGGCATTGGTGTCGTCGTAGCCCCGGTAAATGATGTAGATAACCAGGGGCTCCCGAGGATGATTATTAAAGACATCCCCCCGAAAATAGAAACTACTGATATAATCATCACACAACCACGAATCTACTATGGAAAGCAGACCAACTATTATATCATAACCAACAGCAACCGTGAAGAATTTGACTATCCGGAAGGTGACCAGAATAAGTACACAACATACCAGGGAACAGGCGGCATCCCTCTTACGGCAACAAACAAATTGTTCTTAAGCCTTGCACTTGGAGAAATCAAGCTGTACACTTCAGAATATATTACAGAAAACAGCAAGCTTCACCTGTATCGGAACATAAACGAGAGAGTTGAAAAGGTTACACCATACTTATTATTTGACAGTGTGCCACATGCTTTCATATCAGATGATGGCAGGATTTGCTGGATGTTAAGCGGCTTTACAACATCGAACAGATACCCTTATGCAGAGCCAACCCAGTTCAAAGGTAAGCGATTCAACTACATCTCTGATTCAGTCAAAGCTGTCATTGACACATATAACGGAACGACCACCTATTACATTATAAAAGACGATCCAATCCTCAAAGCTTATGCCAAAATATACCCTGAAATATTCAAACCACTTGATGCGATGCCAGAAGATGTAAAAGCACATCTTCGCTATTCTGAGGATCTCTTTAGCATCCAGACCAGAATATATGCAACCTACCACATGAAAACACCAGAGGTATTCTACAACAAGGAAGATCTCTGGGAAATACCTACTGAAAAATATGAAGCATCAGTAGTCAGGGTTCAGCCTTATAATGTGCTCTTCCAGCTAAACGGCGAACTGAGCTTTGTGACCATGCTGCCATTTACTCCAGTCAATCGAGACAACATGATCTCATGGATGGCAGTAAAACAGGATCTTCCGGACTATGGCGAAATTACTGTCTTCAAGTTCACCAAGGAAGAGCAAATCTATGGGCCTTCGCAGATTGAAGCACGTATCGATCAGGATGAGGACATTTCAAAGGACCTTACACTATGGGGACAAAGCGGCTCACGTGTGATTAGAGGTAACCTGCTGGTTATACCATTTAAAAACTCAATTCTGTACATAGAACCGTTATACCTTGCAGCCGAAACAGGAAGTATACCAGAGCTCAAACGAGTAATTGTCTTCTATAATAATAGCGTTGCCATGGAGCGAACACTTGAGCAAGCTTTAAACAAGGTGCTCGGATACAAGAAAATAGCCATTCCAGCAGAAATGTCTGTATCAGAATACACCGGTATGAATGAACTCCTGGAGCAAACCATCCAGCATTATGAGATTGCAACAGATGCGCTTACGAATCAGGATCTTGAAACTTATGGCCGGGAGATGAAGACCGTGGATAAACTTCTACAAGAGCTGAAAAAACAGATAGAAGAAGATTGAAAAGATTAAACAATATCTCTGGTATTAGTGTTTGCAGAGGTGAAAAAAATTGAGTTTTCCCGGTCCCGGGACGGCAATGGCTTTTGCTGCTGCTATGGCGGCTGGAGCAGCAGGCCATAGTAGTAGTTGTGGCAATTTATGGATTACAGGCGGACTTATCGGACTCAGCGCAATACTTGCTGTTATTACTTATGCAATTGAACTAGTGTCAGGTCCACATTACAAACATAAACAAGAAGTTAACGCATCAAAACTCGGCTTAATTAAGACGTCATATGGAATGCTTAATAACGACGTAATCGAAAAGGAAGAATATCGAGAAATAAAGCAGGAGCTTATCTTCTAAATCAAAGGGGGACTAAAGCAGAAGATTCGCTCAAAGTTGCACTTACCTTCATGGATGGGGACACGTTTGCATAAAAGTTGAAACTCGAAATCAATATCCTATTCACCCTTTGATGCATCCGAGTGGGCGCACTCTTACCACTTTTGCTGCAAGTCCGGTGGCATCAATCACATCCACCACTTTTTCTACTGGCTTGTAGCTTCCAGGCGCCTCTTCCGCGACACCGCGCATGGAGTGTGTTTTAATGATGATGCCGCGTGCTCCAAGCTCTTTTACGATCTCTTCACCCTGCCAGAGCTTTTTAGCTTTTGTTCGACTCATTACTCTGCCTGCTCCATGGCACACTGATGCAAATGCACCTTCTTCTTTTTCCAGTCCGGCAAGAATATAGGATGCTGTACCCATGCTGCCACCAATCAGCACCGGCTGTCCTGCATCCTTGTACGATTCTGGCAGCTCATCTCTTTGTCTCCCAAATGCTCTGGTAGCACCTTTTCGATGAACATAGAGTGTTTTTGTTTTACCATTGAGCTTGTGTCGTTCAACCTTGCAGGTGTTGTGTCCAACATCATAGAGCGTCTTTATATCTGCATCTGGAAACACCTTATTAACTCCTTTTCGCGCCAGATGTGCTATTACCTGCCTGTTAGCAAAGGCATAGTTTGTAGCGCAGTTCACTGCCGAGAAGTATTTTTCACCCTCGGGGGAGTGTATTGGAGCGCACACAAGTTCTCTTTCCCTGATTGGCAAATTATATTTGCGCGATGCGCTTGCAAGAATTTTAAGATAATCAGTGCCGATTTGATGGCCAAGAGCGCGTGAGCCGCAGTGAAAGGAGATTATTATCTGGTTCATGGACAGCCCAAATTTTTCAGCGATGGACTGATTGTAAATCTGGTCCACGTACTGCACTTCAATGTAGTGGTTTCCTGAACCGAGAGTTCCAACCTGTCGTTTTTCTCGCTTTATAGCGGTTTCACTGACATTGTCCGGATCGGCACCAGCAATCACACCACCTTCCTCGATAAAGGCAAGGTCTTCTTTAATACCATAACCTTGTTCCACTATCCATGGTGCGCCATCGGTCAGAACATCATAGATCTTACCTCCTGCAAGTGCTATCTCACCCCGTGAGCCAAGACCGGCAGGAACCATATCAAAAAGAACATCAACGAGTGTTGAAAGTTTGGGCTTCACATCGTTTACTGTGAGATTTGTGGTAAGGCTTCGAACCCCACAGTTGACATCAAAACCAACACCTCCAACCGAGACTACCCCACCATCTTCAGGATCAAATGCTGCAACCCCGCCTATAGGAAATCCATAGCCCCAGTGTGCATCCGGCATGACGGCGGCAAATTTTTGAATTCCAGGAAGACATGCGACATTACTCGTTTGTTCGTATACCTTATCATCCATCCCTAGAACAAGTTCTTCACTTCCAAAGATTTTCCCATTGACAAGCATGTCTCCACTTTTCGGTATTTCCCATACATTGTCACTAATTTTTTTTAATCGTTCAAGATTCATCTTACTTGCGCAAGGAGACCCTGTCCGTGAGGGCAGGGAGGAATTGCGCACACCTCCTGTATAATTACAAATACCAGCGTATTGGCTTTTTGCCCTCCCGCTGGTTGGAGTAAGTGCTCCTCGGAGCTGTTAAAAGAGGT
>WNEG01000035.1 GCA_012910725.1 Candidatus Ethanoperedens thermophilum
GTATGTGATCGCGGGGGGCGATGGACAGGAACGCGCTGGGCATATCGTAATCAGCAAGCAAGTAAGGCGACAGAACCGATCATTGTTTAAAGCTAACTTCCTCAAAGGAGGAAAGTTAAAACGAAACACTGTGAAAGAAGTTAAAGGATTCAGAAGGTTTGATAAAGTGAAATACGAAGACAAAGAGTGTTTTATACACGGATTAAGAAGCAGCGGATACTTTGATATTCGATCTATTAGCGGAGAGAAAGTCAAAGCATCTGCAAGTAGTAAGAAGTTAACGCTTCTGGAACGAGCAAAAGGAATTATACAGGAGGTGTGCGCAATTCCTCCCCGCCCTCACGGACAGGGTCTCCTTGCGCAAGTAAGATGAAATTTGGATCAAGTGGAATACGTGGAATTGCAAACCAGGAGATTACGCCTGAACTGGCAATACGGATTGGGCGCGCTGTTGGTGCTGTATGCAACAGGGTAGTTGTCGGATGTGACACACGAAGGGCGGCAGAGATGATCGAATACGCTGTAATCTCTGGTTTACTGTCAATGGGATGCAGGGTTACACGTGTGAACATGGTTGCAACCCCAACACTTGCTTATGCTGCAAGAAACCATGACTGCGGAATCATGGTCACAGCTTCCCATAACCCGCCAGAATACATCGGCGTGAAACTCTTCAACCCGGACGGAATGGCGTTTGACTCAAAACAGCAGATAACTATTGAGAGATTGATTAAAGATGGAAATCTTGAACTTGCCTCATGGAGAGATATGCAGGAGGTTAGAACTGATAAAAACGCTGTTTCTGACCATATATCAATGATTCTTTCAAATATTAGCATCAAAAGGAAGATGAAAGTGGTGGTGGACTCTGGGTGTGGAGCAGCTTCACTGACCACCCCATACCTGCTGCGGGAGATGGGGTGTGATGTGGTAACACTGAATAGCCAGCCAGATGGTTTTTTCCCTGGACGTGGTCCTGAACCAAAAGAAGGAAACCTTTTTGCCCTTCGATCAGTCGTTCGTAGTACAAATTCAGATATCGGGATTGCACACGATGGGGATGCAGACAGAATGGTTGCTGTTGATGAAAACGGAAAAATGGTCAGCAATGATAAACTGCTTGCATTCTTTGGCGAATACGAGGCAGAAAAGAAGATGGTTGTGCCAGTGGATGCGTCCATGCTTATTGATGCTGCACTTCCGGATGTCGAGATTATTAGAACCCGTGTTGGGGATGTGTTTGTTGCGGAGGAGATAAAGAAGACAGGAGCTGATTTTGGAGGGGAAGCAAGTGGGACATGGATATTTCCAGGGATTTCTTATTGTCCTGATGGTGTGTATGCTGCTTCAAGGCTCGTGGAGCTACTAAGCAGTACAACAGAGAAATTCGCAGATAAGATTTCATCGATGCCAGAATACGTGATAAAGCGAGGATCGGCCCCATATCATGGAAATATGGATAAGATTGGGAAAGAACTACTTGCACTTAATTTTTCTGAGATTGACACAATCGATGGGTTCAAGCTCACATTTGATGATGTGTGGGTACTTGTACGCCCTTCTGGAACCGAGCCATTGATCAGGATTACCGTAGAAGGAAAAACAAAACAATTAGTAGATGAATTATACAATAAAATACATAAAATTATAGAAGGTTGAAAAGATGAAAGCAGTGATACTTGCAGCAGGTGAAGGAACCAGGATGCATCCGCTGACGACATCCTGTCCAAAAGTGATGCTTTCGGTTGCAAACAGACCAGTACTCGAACACATCATCATATCTGCAAAAGATGCAGGCATCACTGATTTCGTCTGCGTTGTTGGATATATGGGGGACGCTGTTAGAAATTACTTTGGAAATGGCAGCAGTCTCGGTGTTCGCATCGATTATGTTGAGCAAAAAGAGCAACTTGGAACTGCTGATGCGATATATGCAGTCAGGGATCTGGTAGAGGGAAGATTTATTGTGTTAAACGGGGATGCAATAATAAAATCATCAGATATTCGCTCTTTGATGGACTACAAAGAAGATATTGTTTTAGCATTGAAGAAATTAAAAAATCCTGCCGGATACGGTGTGGTAAAAACAACAGGTAGTAAAATCGTTGAGATCGTAGAGAAACCTGAGCATAATATTGGAAATCTGGTAAATGCAGGAATCTACCTATTTCCAGACCTTGTCTTTGACACCATCAGAACAACCGAAAAATCGGTGCGTGGAGAATATGAAATCACAGATTCCATCAATGCATTGGTAGGTAACGTGAGGGTCGGCTATTTGATGCTTGATACATGGATCGACATCGGAAGACCATGGAATCTGCTGGATGCAAACGAATATCTGCTTTCAAATCTTAAAAGAGACGTTTTTGGTAAGATCGAACCATATACTACATTAAACGGTAAAATCAGTGTAGGAAAAGGTACTGTTATCAGAAATGGCTCTTACATACTTGGTCCTGTTGCAATTGCAGAAAACTGTGATATTGGTCCGAATTGCTTTATCAGACCCAATACTTCCATAGGAAATAATGTACGCATTGGAAATGCTGTTGAGGTTAAAAATAGCATTGTTATGGACGGTACACAGATAGGACATCTCAGCTATGTTGGAGATAGCATTATAGGACACAACTGCAACATTGCTGCTGGAACGAAAATTGCAAACTTACGGCATGATGGCGAAAACATCCATGTAATGGTGAATAATACGTCTGTTGATACTGGAAGAAGAAAACTTGGTGTAATCATGGGAGATCATGTGCATACAGGCATTAATACAAGCATCAATGTTGGTGTGCTGATGGATGCCGGACGAAGTACGTACCCGGGTGAGGTGGTGATGTAATATGAGAGGAATAGAAAGACCGGGAAGTTTGAATAAATGATTAAAAAAGCAATAATACCTGCTGCAGGACTTGGAACACGATTCCTTCCTGTGACGAAATCGATGCCAAAGGAAATGCTTCCAATAATCGATAAGCCGATCATCCAATTCGTTGTGGAAGAGGCTGTCGCTTCTGGAATCGATGACATTCTGATCATCACTGGAAGAGGTAAACGTGCTGTTGAAGATTATTTCGACACTTCACCTGAACTCGAAACTCACCTGTTGAATAATAAAAAATATGAATTATTAAAAGAAATGAAAGATATCTCTTCGATGGTAGATATCCATTATATCAGGCAGAAAGAGCCGAAAGGTCTTGGCGATGCAGTACTGCGAGCAGAAAAGCATATTGATGATGAAGCGTTTGCTGTTTTGCTTGGGGATGATATTATCAGGGGAGAACTCTGCATAAAACAGTTGATGGATGTTTATACAAGGTATAAATGCTGTGTCTTAGCAGTAGAAGAGGTTAGTGATGTGAGCAAATATGGAATCATAAAAGGAGAAAAGATCGATGGGACAATTTATGATGTAGAAGATATTGTTGAAAAACCAGACGTCTATGATGCACCGTCGAGGATGGGAACTGTTGGCAGATATATTTTCACGCCGGCGATATTCTCATGTATCAAAAAGATAAAACCCGGGTTTGGCGGAGAGATACAACTTACTGATGCAATAAGGATGCTGATTGACACAGAAAGGGTTTATGCACACACATTCAATGGAAAACGATACGATGCCGGAAACAAAGCAGATTATGTCAAAGCAATCATCGATTTTGCTCTGGAAAGAGAAGATTTAAGAGATGAGATTGGAAATTATATAGAGATGAAAAGATGAAAGCATTAACAGGTGATACTGTGCAGGATTTGCAAACTTCTGAAGTGCAAAATCTTAGAGTGCATCTGGACATTGTGATGCGAATTGGCAGATAAAACAAGTCGTTAAGACATGGGAAAGATTATATAATTAATTTTATAACAGGCTCTTTGGTGGAGTTGTATGAGCTGCCAGCACATTATTGCAGTAAGTTTTTTAACTACCTTTCCCTATTATGAAGCAGACAATCTTGCTCTTGTCTTTGATTGTTGTTTCTAAGTTTTGTAGATATTTCAGGGAAACAGCGCAGTGAAGCTAATAAAATGTTTGTATTTTTGGAGATTATAGATGGTTGAGACGTATGATGCATCTCGTATACAGGTACTCGAAGGACTGGAGGCTGTACGCAAGCGGCCAAGCATGTATATTGGTAATACTGATTTACGGGGTTTACATCATCTTGTTTATGAAGTAGTTGATAACAGTATAGACGAAGCTCTTGCAGGATACTGTACCAGTATTCAGGTGGCTATACACGAGGATAACAGTGTCACTGTAAAAGATAATGGCAGGGGGGTGCCTGTGGATAAGCATCCCAAGTACAACAAGTCTGCTCTTGAGGTAGTGATGACGGTACTGCATGCTGGTGGTAAGTTTGATTCAACCTCTTACAAGGTGTCAGGTGGGCTTCATGGTGTTGGTGTGTCAGTTGTAAATGCTCTTTCTGAACTATTTGAGGTAGAGGTCTGTCGGGATGGGAAAAAATATTACCAGAGTTACGAGAGGGGTAAACCTACAACAAGCCTCGAAGTCATCGGTACGTGTGAGGAGCGGGGCACAACAGTCACATTCAAACCAGACACAACCATATTTGAGTCGACGGAATACAACTTTGCCGTACTTTCCAACCGTCTTCGAGAGCTGGCTTTTCTGAATAAAGGTGTCACGATTTTCATAAAAGACGAGAGAAGCACTGACGAGCACACCTACCATTATGAAGGCGGAATAGCATCTTTTGTAGAGTATCTGAACAAAAATAAAAATACACTTCACAAAACTCCCATATTCTTCCAGCGAGAGAAAAACAATATCCAGATAGAAATCGCCATGCAGTACAATGACAGTTATGTCGAAACCATCCATGCTTTTGCTAACAATATTAACACGCATGAAGGCGGCACACATCTCAGTGGATTTAAAGCAGCCCTCACACGCGTTGCCAATGACTATGCCAAAAACAATGGACTCTCCAAAGGCACAGAGAAGCTCTCTGGCGAAGATGTGCGTGAAGGCTTGACGTGTATTATCAGTGTCAAGCTCACAAACCCGCAGTTTGAAGGGCAGACTAAAACAAAACTTGGAAACAGCGAGGTGAAAGGCATCACTGAAAGCATGGTTGGTGACGGCCTCTCCGAGTTCTTTGAAGAAAACCCTGCAACTGCAAAAACAATTCTGGAAAAGTCCATTCAAGCGTCCCACGCAAGAGAAGCAGCACGCAAAGCAAGAGAACTCACTCGCCGGAAAAGTGCACTTGAAATAACCAGTCTCCCGGGAAAACTTGCAGACTGCCAGGAAAAAGATCCTGAAAAAAGCGAACTATACCTCGTGGAGGGCGATTCCGCGGGAGGCTCTGCAAAACAGGGACGAGATCGCAAATTCCAGGCGATACTACCACTTCGGGGCAAGATATTAAATGTTGAAAAAGCACGGCTCCACAAGATTCTTGCAAACGAGGAAATACGCACGCTCATAACGGCTTGTGGGGCTGGCATTGGCGATGAGTTTGATTACGAAAAAGTCAGATACAAGAAAATCATCATAATGACCGATGCTGATGTGGATGGCTCACATATACGAACACTGCTTCTAACATTATTCTATCGCTACATGCGACCGTTAATCGAAATGGGATATATGTACATTGCACAGCCGCCACTGTATAAGCTAAAAAAAGGAAAAGCTGAATATTACTCCTACAGCGACTCTGAACTCAAAACCATGCTTGAGGAAATCGGGGAGAAAAACACAAACATTCAGCGATACAAGGGACTTGGAGAGATGAATCCCACGCAACTATGGGATACAACAATGGATCCGGAACATCGCACAATACTGCAGGTAACAATGGAAGACGCTCTTGCAGCAGAGGAAATGTTCAGCGTACTGATGGGGGACAAAGTCGAACCACGACGAGAATTCATCTTCAAACATTCAAAAGAAGTCGTTAACCTGGATGTATAACTATGACTGGAGAAACCTCTGAAAAAATTGTACCAGTTCGAATTGAAGACGAAATGAAGCGCTCATATATCGACTATGCCATGAGCGTAATCATAGGCAGAGCCCTGCCAGACGTGCGAGACGGACTAAAGCCAGTGCACCGACGCATCCTCTATGCTATGTATGAACAGGGCATGACATCAGACAAACCATACAAGAAATCTGCCAGGATCGTGGGTGATGTGCTCGGTAAGTATCACCCACATGGTGACACGGCAGTATACGACACCATCGTTCGCATGGTACAGAATTTCTCACTTCGCTATCCCCTTCTCGATGGGCAGGGAAACTTCGGATCAATAGACGGTGACAGCGCAGCAGCCATGCGATACACCGAGGTAAGACTTGCAAAAATTGCTGATGAAATGCTTTCTGATATCGACAAAGAAACCTGTGATTTTACAGCAAACTACGATGGCAGCCTCAAAGAACCAACCATCATCCCTGCAAAACTTCCAAACCTGATGATCAATGGCTCCACAGGAATCGCCGTAGGAATGGCAACAAACATCCCGCCGCACAACCTCGGCGAAATCGTGGATGGAATTATTCTTTTAATCGATAAACCAGATGCGACGATTCCAGAACTGATGGGAATAATCAAAGGTCCGGACTTTCCCACAGCAGCAACAATACTCGGGCGAGCAGGCATCCTGAGCGCATATACAACAGGGCGCGGAAGCGTCAAACTGCGAGCTGTTGCTGAAATTGAAGAGAACAAACAGCACAGGAGAATACTCATAACCGAACTACCATACCAGGTTAACAAAGCAAGACTGGTAGAGAACATAGCAGCACTTGTGCGGGACAAAAAGATCATCGGCATAACCGACCTTCG
>WNEG01000020.1:0-5160 GCA_012910725.1 Candidatus Ethanoperedens thermophilum
AGTAAGAGCCATCGTGCTCACGAATGCTACTGGCGAAACAGCTTCCGGGGGCTCAGCAGTTTTCAGAAATGTAAGTAGAAAAGATCAAAAAACGTTAAAAGACAAATTTGGATACCCCTATGCAGCCATAATCCTTCCAGAGAAGATAAACGAAGAGCTGATAATATCTCTGAATGTCAATATGGGCAACAGTCCAGAGCGCATTCCAAGCAGTTGGACGCCAGATCAGCATCCAATAGACTACCAGCTTATTCCGATAATCCAGAAGAACGAAACCATCATCGATATCTTAAACAGCATAAACGAAACAGACGATGTTCAAAGCTGCATAGGCACTGTGCACAAAAATAAAGAGTTCATTGAAAAGACGTCAAAGATACTATCCAATAACATTCAGAACCTGGAAAATCTCACGTTAGAAGAAGTAAAAGAGAAATGTCATACAGTTGTCATCCAGTGAATTAGCAAACGATCTGTGTCTACGATAATTATTAAAACCACTTGTTTTTTAGATAGTGCCTCCAAAATCATATATAAACCATAAGAATTATTGAACCCGTGTGGTTTTGTCTATGGTAAGTGTTGAGAACGTCAAATATTATCTTGATAGTGAGAAGCGCTTTGTTATTGAGAATTATAACTGGGCTAAGCCGTTTTCAAGTTTTTTCCCAGGAATTGGTGGAAAGTGGGGTGTCCCGTTGTGGGCTTATTACGTGAACCGGGGGCAGTGTATATCCAGTATTGGGATAAGGGACAAGGATAATGCGATTATGGAGTTTTTCTCCTTTAATAAGGCTTGTCAGATGGTAGGTAACCAAGGGTTCAGGACTTTTCTGAAGGTGGACGGTGATGTTCTGTATGAGCCATTCAAACAATCAAAAGACAGGATGGTTTCCCAGAGGATGATTGTTTCTGCCTGGGATTTAGAGTTAGAGGAAGTTAATCGTGCGCTTGGTCTTCAGGTGACTGTAAACTTCTTCCCTCTTGTGAACTTGCCGGTTGCAGGGCTTGTGCGAAGGGTCAGTATCAAAAATTTGAATGGTAAACCGTTGAGGATGGAGCTTCTTGATGGTCTGCCGCATATCCTCTCATTTGGCATGACCCAGCGCTGCATCAAAATTATTGCCAGGCATATCGAGGCGATGAAAGAGGTGAAGGTCATTGACGGGATGCCTCTTTTCAAACTGAAGCAGGTTCCTCTCGATGTTTCACAGGTTCAGGAGATTCGTGGTGGTAATTTCTATTTTACCCTGTTAGATGGAAAAGGCAGTATCCCAAGTGATAGTTATGTGGTGGACCCTGAATCAGTATTTGGCATATCGGGGAGTTTTGATTACCCGTGGTTGTTTGCCGAGCATGGTGTTGAAGAAGTGCTGGCATGCAATCAGATGTATGAGAATAAGACTCCATGCGCGTTCACGGCACTCTGTCTTGATATACCGGCTGGTGAAGAGATGACGTTCTATTCTATCGTAGGTAATGCGTCTTCTGAGGAGAAACTGAGGAATTTTAAGAAGTATGTTGTGGATAATGGTATTTTAGATAAGAGAGATGAGAATAGAAGGACTATTGAAGAGATTGAAGATAATATGTTTACTGTCAGCAGTAATAAGAATCTTGATAGTTATTATGGTCAGACGTTCCTTGATAATGTGGTGAGGGGTGGGATGCCTGTTGTCTTCAGGACGCAGTCGAGCAAAAACGTGTTCTACCTGTATTCGAGGAAGCACGGGGATCTTGAGAGGGATTATAATTATTTTGTGGTGGAAGAGACATACCTATCGCAGGGAAATTCGCATTTCAGGGATGTTAATCAGAACCGAAGGAATGATGTCTGGTTTAATCCCGGGATAGAGGACAGTAATATCATCATGTTCTTTAACTTGATCCAGACCGATGGCTTCAATCCCCTGGTTGTAAATGGTCTTACGTACACTGCTAAGGATTTGCCAGCGCTTGCGGAATGGCTCGGCGGTATTGTAGATGATACCGGACTCTTTGATGAGCTACTAGAGCTGGTTCAAGAGCCATTTACACCAGGCGAGTTTATGATGAAAATCGAAGAGGCAGTAACAGGGCGGTCTCTGGATTATGATGATATTGTCGCGGTCTTGCTCTCGTTTTGCAGGGAGAATGATGTTGGCGAGCCGTCTGAAGGTTTCTGGATAGATCACTGGACGTACAATCTTGACCTGCTCGACAACTTCCTGATGATCTTCCCGGACAGGTTAAAAGAGATACTGGTGGATAGATGTGTTTTTACCTTTTATGACAATCCTGATGTTGTTATGCCGCGAAAAAAGAAGTACGTGCTGGTGGATGGGAAAGTCAGGCAGTACGGTGCTGTGAAACGAAACAAGGATAAGTTGAAACTGATAAAATCAAGGGTGGTGTACCCCTATAAGGTTAGAAGAGAGAACGGCATGGGCAGCGTATACACAACCAATCTCCTGGTCAAGATGCTGTCCATCATCGCAAACAAGATCGCTTCACTGGATCCTGAAGGGATCGGTATGGAGATGGAGGCTGACAAACCCGGGTGGAACGACCCCTTAAACGGCTTGCCAGGACTCATGGCATCATCTCTCCCTGAGACCCTTGAACTTAAAAGGGCTTGTTCCTTTCTATCCGATGCCATTGCAAGTATTGGGCTCGAAGATTGCGAATCTTTATCAATCTTCGGGGAACTGGACGTATTTATCACTGATCTGATGGAAGCAATCGAGAAACGACTGGACTCAGTGGATGAAAACAGGAACTTTTTATTCTGGGATGAAAGTCACGGGATAAAGGAAGATTACCGGGAGAAAACCATCTTCGGTGTGAGTGGCGAGGAAATGGAGATGAAGATTTCCACTGTAAAAGACTTCCTGGGTAAATCTTTGAAATTACTTGACAGGATCTTCAGCGACATTTCCCATGATAAATTGTTCCACAAAAACGGAGTATGCTACACCTATTTCTTAAACGAAGTCAAAAGATACGAGCATATCCGTGGGGATGATGAGAAGAGCGAGATTGCAGTTAACGACTCCGGGTTGGAACTTGTAACACCACTGGAGTTCAAACAAAAGCCCCTTTCACTATTCCTGGAAGGGTCAGTCCATCTAATGAAGATAAAACAAGAATTAGCCAGCGAGATATACAAAAATGTTAAAAATAGTAAAATATACGATGAAAAATTAAAGATGTACAAGACGAGCGAACCCATAACAAGAGAACCGTTTGAAATAGGGCGGGCAAGGGCATACCCACCAGGATGGATAGAGAACGAATCCATCTACCTGCACATGGAATACAAGTACCTGCTTGAACTCTTCAAAGTTGGTCTTTACGAAAAATATTACGAAGAAATCAGGAATACAATGATACCTTTCCTGGATCCTGAAACCTACGGACGGAGCACACTTGAAAACAGTTCATTCATCGTCAGCAGCGCTTTCCCTGATAGCGAACTGCACGGGCGGGGCTTCCAGCCAAGACTCACAGGAGCATCGGCAGAACTGATCAACATGTGGATAATTATGACCGCTGGACAACATCCATTTGCAGTCGACGAGACAGGAAGCCTGAATCTGAAGCTTGAACCAGCACTCCCGGACTGGCTTTTCACAGAAAAAAAACAGACCTGCAAAACCTTCACAGACAAAGGAGACCCAACAGAACTAACCATACCAGAAAACTGCTTCGCGTTCAAATTCCTCGGAAAAACAATTGTCGTATATCACAACGACAAAAGAAAAAACACATTCGGAAAAGATAAAGCAAGAATCACCCACTACATCCTGAAATACACCGATGGAAAAACCTGCAGAATACAGGGCAGCACACTACCAGCAAAACTTGCAAACGACACAAGAGATGGACAAATAGAAAGAATGGACGCATTTCTACACTGAACATCTGGGACACATCCTATTATTCCACAACCACCTCCCAACAGTGGTTTGTGTTTAAAAGAGAGCGGGAAGACTAAAGTTACTTGATCTCACGGGCATCCACTCCTGGCAGACGCCTGGATTGAAATATGATTCTCAGTGTTCCTGGTATAGTTCTTTTCTTCTTGCTTCAAGCATACTGTTTTCCATCCCACAATATTCTGCTGCAGTTAATACCCGAACGTTGTGCTCTGCACCCACATCAAACACTGGTGCAATATGTTTTTTCCACTTCAGATCGCGAAGCAGATGGTGGTCAAGAATCATTGTTTTAAGATTGGTTTTCTCAATAATTTGAATTAAGTGATCGATACTTGCTTTAAGACTGGCGTATGAATAGCGATAGCCAAGCATGTAAGTCATTGGGCCATCAATATATGCCACATCAGGCTGGCTCTCTATAATAAAATCTGCCTGTGCATCAATACCTGCCCCTTCAACATCTGATGTGAATACAAACACCTTGTCTCTATCTGATATGGCAACTTCCACCACATAGCCTAATCGATTGTTTGTACCATGATATACTGCCTGTGAAAAACAAATATTTGTTGCCCCAACATCAAAACTTTGCCTGTCTGCGTATTCAACAACCTCTGCCACAGGTCGCATCTGTTCAATAAAATAATCTGCTCGCTTTTTCTGGCTCTTATTGATATTCTCGAGTGGGTGTTTTATTAACGCAGTTTTGCCAGAGAATATATTCACTTTACCTGGGTCATAATGGTCAAAATGATAATGTGTAACAATTAACACACCAGATTCTAAAGCGGCATCTTCTATTCGTTTTTTATGCTGCTGTAGCCGCAAGAGCTCACATTCGTGTGGTTGTAGTTTATAGCGACGTGGTCCAAGTGCTGCAGATGGATCGATGAGTATGTGCACATCTGATGTTGTAACCAGTGTCGCCATACTCCTTGTGCCCATCGAATCTGATGCAAGTGGAATAATCTTCATCAATTGTTAAAATGCTCAAACTTTTCTTCTAACGCACTGCACAACTTCGTTGTACAGAACTACATACCTCGTGTATAGAAACGATTCTTGATTATGCAAGCACTGTACACAACGCAAGCAGAACTTACTAGCAACTCTTGATTGCGCAAGCACTGCATACAACGCAAGCAGAACTTACTAGCAACTCTTGATTGCGCAAGCACTGCATACAACGCAAGCAGAACTTACTAGCAACTCTTGATTACGCAAGCACTGCATACAACGC
>WNEG01000020.1:5232-8562 GCA_012910725.1 Candidatus Ethanoperedens thermophilum
CAAGCACTGCATACAACGCGAGCGGAAAATAATTCTTGATTACGCAAGCACTGCACAACTTCGTTGTACAGAAAATAACTTTTGAATAACTCTTGATTACGAAGTAATCAAGTTGCGCAGATGTTAAAAATAATTAAAAATATACTTATATAATTCTAAATAAAACCACAGGATTTTACAGGATTGTTTTTATCAGTCCTGTAAAACCTGTGTAATCTTATGGTTAGTTATTCCATCTCAATGGCTTCCTCTGCACAGGCGTCAACACATATACCACAGTCCGTACATGTTTCAGCGTTTATGACAGCCAGTTCATTAACTAATTTTATTGATTCTTCTGGACATTGCTCAACACATTCTCCACAACCTGTACATTTTTCTACTATTACTTTTGCTGGCATTTTAATATCACCGTATCCAGCTACAGATAGAGGATAATAAATAGATTTCGGTTTAAGCCGAACTGGCAATAGTCGAGCAGATAATATATATAGTTTGGACTATTATCCAATAACAATCAGGCAGGTAAACGTACTACACACTCCGTGTGTAGAAAATAATAAATCTTGGTTGTAACTCTTGATTGCTGCACAACTTCGTTGTACAGAACCACACACTCCGTGTGCGAAAATTGATTCTTGATTGCGCTAGCAATCAAGCATTGCACAACTTCGTTGTGCAGAAAATTACCAGTAAAGACTATTATCCAATAACAATCAGGCAGGTAAACTTTATGGGTGTCGACATTGGAGATCTCTTTAACAAAAAAGAAATCGAACTTTCAAATCTGTCAGGCAAGATAATAGCAATCGATGCTTACAACACACTCTATCAATTTTTAAGTATAATTCGACAGCGCGACGGCACACCACTAAAAGACTCAACTGGAAAGGTCACTTCACATCTTTCAGGATTGCTCTATCGATGTACCAACCTGCTTGAAGCTAACATCAAACTCGTGTTCGTATTTGATGGGGTGCCCCCGGGATTTAAAGCTGAAACCATAGAAAAACGGATTCAACACCGTATCGCTGCACAGGAAAAATGGGAAAAGGCACTTGCAGAGGGAAGCGATGATGCAATGACCTATGCACAGGCAGCATCCAGGATGGATGATTTTATGATTGACGAGGCAAAAACATTACTTGCTTACATGGGCATACCGATCGTACAGGCTCCAACCGAAGGCGAAGCACAGGCAGCATATATGGCAGGACAGGGCGATGCTTATGCTGCTGCAACACAGGATTACGATTCTCTGCTCTTTGGGGCACCTCTTGTGGTCAGGAATCTTGCTATTACTGGAAGAAGAAAGCTGCCGCGCAAAAACGTGTATGTGGATGTGAAACCAGAACTGTTGAATGTAGAGGAAAATCTTAACAGGTTGAACCTTACAAGAGAGCAGTTAATCGATATTGCTCTTTTGATCGGGACTGATTATAATGAAGGGATTAAAGGTATAGGTCCCAAAAAAGCGTTGAAATTGATACAGACACACAAAAATATAGATACTGTGTTAAAACATCTCGGCATGCAGATTAAAGAGCTTGAAGTAATTAAAAACTTTTTTTATCATCCCGAGGTACTTGAGGATTATACAATAGAATACAGAAAACCAGGAGCTGATGATATAATCGAATTCTTGTGTGAAAAACACGATTTTTCAGTTGAACGGGTTTCAAAGGCAGTAAAACGGTTGGAAGCAGCTTCAGATTCCAGACAGAAGACCTTTGATGCATGGTTCTGATAAAACTTGGTGCATTGTCCTGAAATATAGTATGTGTTTCAAGCTCTGATCTTTCGGTTACTCGCCAAAAAATGAGCCGGCTGTTGATTCTCTCTGCATTTTCACCAGAATCTGGCCAGTGTAAGATTGGCTCACCTCTGCTGCATCAGTAAGAGTTTTATTGTTTAGAATGTGCACATTTTTAATGTCGTCTGCGTAGGTGTCATACGGCAATTTAATGCGCAGGCTATCAAGCTTCAACGTTACCGGGGCAGGTGAAAGACATGTTTCAATGGCAGGAATTTGCTGTTCAATCTCTTGCTTAAGATAAATCGGTGGAACCACGAGTGGATCATCTTTTAACTCTTCTTTTATCTTTTTCACAGTTTCAAGCACAGCTTGTGTAACTTTATTCAAACGCTCCTGTTCATCACCTTTTCTAAAACTCATGAGTATACGGGTCAAGCCGTCGACATAGGTGATATTGGACTTTTCTACTTCCATCGGCGGATAAGCCACCACCACTATTGGCATGTTGAGATCTTCTATCATCTTGAGCTTGTATTCTTTGATGCAGTGCTCAAAGCTTCCGAACATGAATACTGCAAGGTCGTGCTCTTCGATGAGAGATCTCTCCATCGCACTCATTCGGCATATCTCCAGCCCAACACCCCGTGCCATGGCAAGAGAATCTACCTTAGCTCCATTCTCTCGAAAATTTTGGATAATACCGCAATGGGGCATTGGAGAATGATGCCTGGCGTATGAAGGTGAGACCATTATAATCTCAGTACCTGCAAGCAGTGCAGACTTCAGATCTCCAAAAATCCGCCCACTCATCTCTTCTACCTTTTGAACGTCTTCTTTTGGTACGGCAAAAATTATAACTACTTCAGTGGTTTGCATGCTCTTGGAAATAATAAAACCACCAACGTCTTCAACAAGGTCTATCACCCAATCATATTTATATGGCGCACCGCGATATATCATGAACTCCATTGCAATTTCTCCTTGGAATAATCGATCCACTCCTTTTCAATCGTTTTCTCTGATGCAATCACCAGCACAGAATCACCAGCATATTCCACGCGCCTGACTCTGAAACCAACCGGGATTATATCAACAGCAAGAGTGATCAGTTGTTCATAAAACTTCTCTAATGGGTCAACAACCACAACATTGAGAAGCTTCTCGACGTCAGCATCTTCACTCACTCCTTTGACAATAATATGCTGCCGTTCGGACTGTTCCACACGGTCCTGGCCGTATACATCCCACAATTTACGCAGCATGTCTGCTAGATAACGCTCTTCACCAATAACGAGGTCAACATCTTCTTCACCAACGCGTCCAGTGGACAAGTCCCCGATTTTAAGAGGATTTCCACTTCGTTCAAAATCAACCCGGCATGAAAAAAAAAGGGCTGCTGGGTCAGCATAGATACGAATGGCATCAACACTTTTGACGTTCATGTCTTGCAGCACATAGTCAACGATCTGCCGATACGCTTCGACAGCATGTTTGTCTTCAGACTCAATAAACAGCTTTTCCATGTATAATAGACGAAATAGTGGATTGGAATATATACCTTATGGTCTGCACAC
>WNEG01000029.1:0-8989 GCA_012910725.1 Candidatus Ethanoperedens thermophilum
CCCAAACTCATCAGAAACCACATCAAATAAATCCAGACCCAGAACTGTCAGCACGATCAAAGAGATTGCTGCACTGCACCTCTACAAAAACGGCACAATCTCGCTTGGCAAGGCAGATGAGATCATAGGACTCTCGAAACAGGAGATGCTGCATCTGTTGAGCATCAAGAGAATCCCGATCAACTACGCCACAGATGATCTGAACTCGGATCTGGAAACACTGGACCAAGTACTGTCGCAGAGCGGCATCCACTAAAACAAGGATTGAAACAACGCCCGCGGATCGTACCTCAAGAAGAGCAAGAACGTCGCAGAGCGGCATCCACTAAAACAAGGATTGAAACCAACCATGCAACTCGTAATCAATACCCGCGGATCGTACCTCAAAAAAAGCAAGAACTGCTTCCTCGTGAAGACCGACGACAAAGCATTCGAGGTCTCGGCAAACAAAGTCGATTCCATCCTGATCGCAACCGCAGCCACGATCACGACCGATGCAATCAAGTTCGCAGTCGATAACAACATTGATATCGTATTCCTTGACCATTTTGGCGACCCCTACGGCAGGGTCTGGCACAGCAAACTCGGGAGCACAACTCTCATCAGAAGGCGGCAGCTTGAGATCGCAAGCACAACCAGAGGATTTAACATGGCGAAGGGGTGGGTGGAGGCGAAGATCGACAACCAGATCGATCTATTGAAAGATCTCAAGAAGAACCGCCCGGATACGAAGGAACAGATCGAGTCTCACATCAAAAGCATAATCGGATTGAAGAGCGAACTTGCAGCGATGAAGGGGGTCATGGAACAAAAGAGAGACCGGCTGATGGGGCTCGAAGGCATGTGCTCGCGGGAGTATTTTGGAGCCCTCGCCCTCACCATGCCAGAGAAGTGGAGGTTCGGCGGGAGAAGCAGAAATCCTGCAGAGGACGGGTTTAACTGCCTTCTTAACTACGGATATGGGGTTCTCTACTCGAAGATTGAAAAAGCATGCATCATTGCTGGTCTCGACCCTTATGCCGGGATCGCACATACTGACAACTACAACAAGAAGTCGTTTGTCTTTGACCTGATCGAACCGTTTCGTATGCATGTTGACCGAACGGTTGTGCATCTCTTTTCAAAGAAGAAAGTGAAGGACGAGTTCTTTGATGCCATTCCTGGTGGTTTTGTGCTGAACAAGGAAGGAAAAGCCGTGCTTATCCAGGCGATCAACGAGACGTTCGAGAAGAAGATGCCGTACCACGGCAGGAATGTCAAGACTGGAAACACGATCCAATACGAGTGCCATCGTATTGCCAATGGTCTGATAAAAAGAGGGTGAAAAAGTAAATGCTGGTCTGGGTGATCTACGACATATCAGAAGATAAAATCAGGAACAGGGTGAGTAGACTTTGTCTCGATTACGGTCTGTACCGGGTGCAGAAGAGTGTCTTTCTCGGAGACCTGAACGGGAACGAGCGGGATTCCATCGCATTGCAGTGTGAAGAGATTATCGATCTCGATACTGATTCTGTGTACGTATTTCCGATGGACGATAAGTCGTTTAAGAAGGTTAAACTGATCGGGCAGGCTTTTGACAGGGATCTGGTGAGTGACGAGGTTATTACAAAGTTCTTTTGAGGTGTGGTCGAATGCCCGGGTCTGAATCCGAAACCATAATCACAATCTCTGATGTGCTCGAATTTCTGTTTTGCCCAAGATTCATCTATTTCATGCACTGCCTTGGAATCCCACAGCATGAAGAGATGCGGTACAAAGTGCTGAAAGGGCGCGATGTCCATGAGATGAGACGCACCACAAACATCGATTACGCGAGAAAGAAGATTGATTGCATGCGGAAGGAGAGGCAGGTCTTTATCGCAGCAAAGAAACATCACATCAAAGGAATCGTCGATGAAGTTCTGTTTCTTGGAGATGGTACGGCTGCTCCGCTTGAATACAAGTTCGCAGAGTATAAGGATCGGATTTTCAGGACGTATAAGTACCAGCTGACACTTCAGGCGTTAATGATCGCTGAGAACTATGGTGTCGAGGTGAACCGGGGATATATCTGCTATACCCGAAGCAATAATGTGGTCAAGCAGATTGATCTTAAGAAGAAAGATTTTGATAAATCTGTTGAGATAATTATGGATATTCTGGAGATTATTGAGAAGGGTTTTTATCCTGATCGAACAAAAGATACAGTGAAGTGCGTAGATTGCACGTATCGGAATATTTGTGTGTGAGGAAAAAGGAATGGAAAAATAAAGGAAAGGATTATTAGTGGTCTGAATGATTGAAGCGATAAGAAAGATTGGGGAATACGCAATAGAGAGTGGCGGGAAAAGTATTGCTGACCCTATAAATATTCTTGTAGATAGTCCAGCAAATAGAACTACAAAAAATGTGTTGTTTATTGTTCTTGAACGCGATGGTGATGGTTTTAGTTATAGAAACGTGGATATTGAAGAATATTCACCAAAGGAGCTGCAAAAATATTTATATAAAAAGGGCAGCCCGAATGGCACAGATGTCACACCTACTTCAATGATAACTACACTTGAGTCTACATTTACCAAGACTAAAATAGTACCCTGGTTCAAACAGTATAATACATTAGGATTGGACGAGGATCACAATTTTTTAGTAAATATTGGTAATTGTATTAGAAGTAACACGAAACAGATATTAGAAGACCTGAAAGAACACCAGAGTAAAGAAAATAATATTATTAGTTTGAAAATCGACAATAAATATCTGTATGATTTTAAGATATTTCAAGACATACTGGTAGATAAAGCAAAAGAAAACTATTATTCGAAGTATGGAAAAAAATCAAAATCTGAGAACCAAATATGTTCAGTATGCAATAAAAAAACGGAGGTTTATGGTTTTGTAGATACCTATAAATTTTACACGGTCGACAAACCAGGTTTTGTAAGTGGGGGTTTTCAGCAGAAAAACGCATGGAAGAATTATCCTGTGTGTTTAAATTGTGCATTAACTCTCGATGGTGGTAAAAAATATTTACAAAATAATCTTAAATTTAATTTTTATGGTTTTAATTATCTTTTAATTCCAAAATTTTTAAATAACGTAGATAAATCACTAGAAAAAGAAATTTTCAAAATGATGAAAGACCAGACAGACCCAAAATTTAGGGAAAGAGAGATAAATAAACTGACATCGGACGAAAATGAAATATTGGAATCAATGAGTAAACAAAAAAATTATTTAAATCTGAATTTTATGTTTTACGATGCTCCGAAAGGTGACAATGGTTCAGTTTTTAATATTTTATTGTATATAGAAGATGTTTTACCTTCAAGATTGAAGACCTTATTCAACGCAAAAGTAGGTTGTGTAGAGGAGAATATAATTGGAGTTGACCAGATTCGCACATTCAAGGAGTGCATGGTGCCTACGTTCGAAAATAACAAAAAAACTGGAGAAAAGCCACTGGAGTTTAATTTTGGAATTTTAAGAACGTTTTTTCCAAAAATTAGCAACAATAGAACTTATAATAAGTATTTTTTAGATGTTACAAATAGAATTTTCACAAACAAAAAGATAGATTACGATTTTTTGATGAATTTTATCATGCAGAAAATAAGAGATGAGTTTGTTAACGGGTATCTAACTAAAATCTCAACATTGAAAGGGTTTATGTTATTTAACTACTTGAATAAATTAAAATTGGTAAATTTTTATGAGGGAATAAAAATGGATGAGAATAACTTAGAAGTATTTAAAATCGGCACTTCAAGAGAGACAAACGACTTGAATCAGAGAATTGATTCTTTTTTCAGTGAATTTGTTGATTTCTTTAAGAGCGATCTGAAAAAAGCAATATTTCTGGAAGGTGTTTTAACACAATTTTTGTTAAATATCCAGTATCAAGAACGAAACGCTACACCATTCAGAGTAAAGTTGAAAGGCTTGAAATTAGATGAAAACCAGATCAAAAAACTCCTGCCAGAAATACAAAACAAACTTGAAGAGTACGGAAAAAATTATTATAGAACTTTAGAATCAATAATTTCAAAATATCTCGTTTCAGCAGGAACTGAGTGGAATATGAGCACTGATGAAATAAGTTATTATTTCGTGCTGGGCATGAATCTTTCTTATTTATTTAAGAAAGAAAAACAAGACGATAATAAAGGTGAGATGAATGAGTGATATAATAAAAAGTAGGTCAGAACTGGTATTTCTATACGATATAAAAGATGCGAATCCAAATGGCGATCCGTTGGATGAGAACAAACCAAGAATGGATGAAGAAACAGGAATAAACATCGTTACAGATGTTCGGTTAAAGAGGACAGTAAGAGATTATTTGATGAATTTTAAAGATCAGGAGATATTTGTCAGAGAGATAACAGATAATAACGGCAATATACAAGATGCTAAACTGAGAGCAAAAGACTTCTTGACAGGTGCAACAAACTTAGAGAGCGCGGATTTTAATGAACAAAAACGTATAATCCAGAGTAAAATAGTTGGTGATTGTATTGATATTCGGTTATTTGGTGCCACAATCCCTCTTGATTTAACAATAAAAGAAAAGGGCAAATCAAAAAGCGTTACTGGCTCCATAACCTTGACAGGCCCCGTTCAGTTTAGAATGGGCAGGTCATTGCACAAGGTTGAGATGAAGCACATTAAAGGCACTGGTGCGTTTGCGTCTAAAGCAGGAGCAACTCAAAAAACGTTTAGAGAAGAGGACATACTTCCATATTCCTTAATCTGTTTCTATGGCATCATCAATGAAAACGCAGCAAAGCATACTGGATTAACAGAAGAAGATGTCAAACTCCTTCTGGATGGTATCTGGAACGGCACTAAAAATCTGATTTCACGAAGCAAAGCAGGTCAGATGCCGAGATTGCTTTTGAAAGTAAACTATAATGAAACTGGATATCATATAGGAGATCTTGACAAACTTATTACGATAAAGGATATCAAAAAACTGAATCAGGAAAAAATACGGGATATTTCCGAGATTGAATTAGATGCAAGTGAATTAGTTGAAACATTGAACCGCAATAAAAATGAAATTAAAAGTATTGATATAGAAGTGGATGATAGGGTAAAAATCGATTTCAGCAGCTTGGACAATAGTATAAAACAAAATATCTTTTAAGCGAAAAGAATATGAATCCTAAGCAGAGAATAGATAAAGTATTAGTGTTTGACGTGTGGGGAGATTACGCGCATTTTAGACGATTTTACACCACCACATCTCCACTTACTTTTACTATCCCTCCAAGAACTGCATTATGCGGTTTAATCGGTGCGATAATTGGAAAAGAAAAAGAAGATAATGATTACTTAAAATATTTTACGTTAGCTAAAGCGTATATCGGTTTAAAATTGTTGAAACCTGTGAAAAAAGTGATGATCGCAGAGAATTTGATACACACGAAGAAAGCGAAAGGTATCGGGATGAATTTGATAACTGAAAGAACTCAAATAAACTTTGAATTCTTGAAAGACCAGAAGTATCGAATCTATTTTTATCACACGGATAACGAGACATACGAACAACTGAAAGAAAACTTGGAATCTCATAAATCCGTATACACCCCATGTTTTGGTTTAAGCGAAAACATAGCTAATTTTGCGTTTGTCGGCGAATTTAAAGTTAACCAAAACTCAAGTATTGATGAATATGTCCAAATCGATTCTGTATTACCGTCTGAAAAAATTATTGGCGAGAAGGGCATCAATTTTAAGTTAAGTGGAGAGTATTTTTCAATGAAAGTGCCTGTAGAACTTAATTTAGAAAGAATTGTTACAAAATATAGTGATATTCTATTTGAGAGAAATGGCAAACCAGTTGAAGTTGAATTAGCAGAGCCTTATTGGACGATAGATTATGGAAGTGGATCAAGAGAAAATATCGTATTCATCGAATGATCTTAAATCGCATCCAGATAAGCTTTTAAAAGATCATTTGTCATCTGTTGGGACACTATGTAAAGAAATCGTATCATCAAAAAAATTGAACATTGGCGAATATGTCAATTTTGAAGTGCTTCAAGATATTTCTTATCTGGTTGGCATAACCCATGATTTTGGTAAAGGAACATCTTTTTTTCAGAAATATATCAATGAAAGGGATGAATCGAAACGAATCAAATTAAAAAATAAACCAGAAACACATCATGGACTACTTTCATCCATTCTTACCTATTACGTTATAAAAGAATATCTTTCACGTAAGAACTTACATGACAAAGAAAACTACAAATATCTTCCAATATTAAGTTTTTTGGTTGTCAAAAGACATCATGGAAATTTACATAACGCATTAGATGAAACTATTGGTTTTGGTGAAAAGGATAAAGAAGTTTTAGAAAAACAAATTAAATCCATCGATTTTAACAAAATAAACAGCATTTATAGCACTTTGTTCTCAAATATACATTTTAATTTTGATTGTAACTTGGTTCACGATAAAGTTTTGAAATCAGAACCGCTTTATATTTACGGTGCGCTTAAAGAACATAAGAACTATTATGTGCAGGATATATGTGGAGAAGAGAAGAAATTAATTAGAAATATAGATGAGGAACACAGCCTATTTTATTACTTCACAACTTTGTTTTTATACTCAATACTTTTAGATGCTGACAAAACAGATGCTGCGAACTTAAAACTTATTCGAAGAAAAAACATACCAAGCGATATTGTTGATACTTATAAAAAATCGAAATTCAGAGGACAAAACACCAAAATGAATAAAATGAGAAATGAGATTTATGAAGATGTCCTTAAAAATGTAAAAAATATTAATTTAGAGAAGGATAAGATTTTATCATTAAATGTTCCAACAGGTACTGGAAAGACACTTACTTCTTTGTCTTTTGCCTTAAAATTGAGAAAACTGATTGAAGATGAAAAGGGATACCAATCACGAATTATTTATTCTCTTCCTTTTTTAAGCATTATTGATCAAAATTATGATGTTTTTAACGATGTTTTAGATAGTCCAAGTACTGACATACTTTTAAAGCATCACCATTTATCAGATACAGCGTATACAACAAGAGAAAATGAATTTGAGAGCACAGATAACGATATTGGAAAAGATCTTCTTTTGATCGAGGGATGGAATTCAGAAATCATTGTTACGACTTTTATACAATTTTTTTATTCACTGATATCAAAGAAAAACAAAGCAATAAGAAAGGTTCATAATATTGTAAATAGCATTGTTATATTGGATGAAGTTCAGGCAATCCCACATAAATATTGGGTATTACTAAACAAAACAATTAATTTTTTTGCAAAACATTTTAATACATATTTTATTTTTATTACAGCAACTCAGCCGTTGATTTTTAATGAAAAGAACAACGAAATAAAAGAATTAGTAAAAAACAAAGAAAAATATTTCAGAGAATTGGACAGAGTTAAATTAAGTGTAAACTTGAAACCTATTATAATTGAAAGTTTCAAAGAGATCCTAAAAAAAGATCTAATAGAGAATAAAAATGAAGATTTTTTAGTTGTATTGAATACTATTAATTCATCAAAGGATATCTATAGTTTTGTTAATAATTTGAATATTAACAATTCTGAACTATATTATTTATCAACAAATATTGTTCCGAAAGATAGACTGAAAATAATAAAAGAAATAAAAGAGAAAAACTCAAAAAGAAAAATTGTAGTGAGTACTCAACTTATAGAAGCAGGGGTTGATATAGATGTTGATATTGTTTATAGAGATTTTGCACCACTCGATTCTATAAATCAAGTTGCAGGTAGATGTAACAGGAATTTTGGAGACAGGAAAGGTGTTGTTAAAATTTTTGTTTTAAAAGAAGAAGAAGGAAGTAAAGAATACTATAAATATATTTATGGATATTTTTTACCATCTAAAACGGAAACTGTCTTAAAAAATAAAAATGAAATAAGTGAGTCTGAATTTTTAAAACTGAACGAAAGTTATTTTGAAAAAGTAGCCATCGGAAAAAACGATGACGAATCAAATAGTATTTTAGAAAAAGTTGAAGAATTGAAATTTGATGATTTATCTGAATTTAAACTAATAGAAAAGGGCTATCCTGAAATAGATGTATTCATTGAACTTGACAATTCTGCAGAAGAAGTGTGGCAAAAATATCAGAAGATACAGAAGCTTCCGCCACTTAAACGCAAAAAAGAATTTTTGAAGATCAAAAGTCAATTCTATGACTATGTAATTTCGATACCACAAAGATATAAAAACCAAGTTGGTTTTGATGAAAAAAGTGGTATTGGGCATATATCAAAATACGAAATAGAACAGGGGATTGGTTATGATCGAACAATCGGGTTCAAAAGAGACGAAAGCGGCGGCGGAACAATAATCTGTTAGAAAGACACAATCCTACGAAATCAGTTTGAATAAATAACAGGACACAAAATACCGAACAAAAAAGAAGTCATGGATGAGATAGGAAAGATCGTATCCGGATTCGATTACGTGAGTGCAGCTTACGTCTTTGGCTCTTATGTCCATAACGATGATTTCAATGACATAGACGCTGCTTTAGTAATCTCCAAAGAACTGAACCCATACACAAGCTTTAAATTTGAGATGGTGGTTGCAAGGGAACTTGAACGGCGAATAAAGCCGAGGTTCGAATTTGATGTGAAAATTTTGAATCATTCACCGATAGAATTCCAGTATGAAGTCTTAAAGGATGGTGAAGCGGTATTTTTGAGAGATAGAGATCACCTTTGTAAACTCTCACTCTGTTGAATGTTAACTGGGAGTATAGCAACGTTTATGCCCCCATACATCGGGAAAGGTTTTTATCCAGAGAAAACAAAAAGTGTAGTGAGGTAAGTAGATCACTGCTACCGCAGCATCTGCGTATGAATTCTTGTGTTTATAAGCGGTTCGATAGAAACGTAACAAGAATCTGAACTTCAAAAACTAAGCCTGTAGAAGCAATATTTCAGTTAAATATGGGTTTAGTTTGCAGTGTCACAGGGCGACATCCAC
>WNEG01000029.1:9000-10412 GCA_012910725.1 Candidatus Ethanoperedens thermophilum
TAAAACAAGGATTGAAACTAAGGTAATCCTGTGGAAGCTCTATGTATTCATACACAGTCACAGGGCGACATCCACTAAAACAAGGATTGAAACTACAATTGTATAAAGAGGAGTAAATAAATATGGCAAAAACTGTCACAGGGCGACATCCACTAAAACAAGGATTGAAACTGTGGGTAACTATTCATTCCGAACCCGACTTGTTCATAGTCACAGGGCGACATCCACTAAAACAAGGATTGAAACGTCAAATTCACAATACGAAATACAATCGAAAATGTCACAGGGCGACATCCACTAAAACAAGGATTGAAACCAAACCCGATCCTAAATTAGCGATAGGGGATGTCATGTCACAGGGCGACATCCACTAAAACAAGGATTGAAACATATTAATGATGTGTGGATGAGCGGATGCACAACCGCTGTCACAGGGCGACATCCACTAAAACAAGGATTGAAACAAATTATTGTAAGGGGATTAAAGCCCCCCTTCTTCTGTCACAGGGCGACATCCACTAAAACAAGGATTGAAACTGCAAAAGTTTAATCTCAAAGCTGAAAGCGAAATTATGTCACAGGGCGACATCCACTAAAACAAGGATTGAAACGTAGTAATGTTATTATACTGTATAGAATTCAGATTTCATGCGGTCACAGGGCGACATCCACTAAAACAAGGATTGAAACATACTGAACAGAATATCTGTACGAACTTGCTGTTGCCACGTCACAGGGCGACATCCACTAAAACAAGGATTGAAACTTACGTCTACGTGTAAACCATGATGGAAGAATAGTGTCACAGGGCGACATCCACTAAAACAAGGATTGAAACTTCCGCCAATCTGTTTTCCTATTTCGATTTGCATTTTAGTCACAGGGCGACATCCACTAAAACAAGGATTGAAACTATACTATAGATGCATAGTAAGGTATGTCGAGAGATGCGTCACAGGGCGACATCCACTAAAACAAGGATTGAAACAAATTATTGTAAGGGGATTAAAGCCCCCCTTCTTCAGTGTCACAGGGCGACATCCACTAAAACAAGGATTGAAACTCGTATGCGACTATACGCGAGAGGAAAAGTTTCGAGAGTCACAGGGCGACATCCACTAAAACAAGGATTGAAACTCAGAGAGTACGAGATCAATAATGAAAGCGATCTTGTCACAGGGCGACATCCACTAAAACAAGGATTGAAACTTGGGTTGATATCGATTTTACTTCTCTTAGGATTCAAGTCACAGGGCGACATCCACTAAAACAAGGATTGAAACTAACCTCTAAGACTTCCGTCCAAATGCCTTATCCATCGTCACAGGGCGACATCCACTAAAACAAGGATTGAAACTCATGCAAAGCCATGACCACTGCACCGGCACGATTGTCACAGGGCGACATCCACT
>WNEG01000029.1:10447-12596 GCA_012910725.1 Candidatus Ethanoperedens thermophilum
TAAAACAAGGATTGAAACTGGAAGCCCACCCGATACGCCATAGGGACTGTATGAGTCACAGGGCGACATCCACTAAAACAAGGATTGAAACTATTTCAAGCCTTTTGCTGTTAGTGTTCGGCCTAACCGAGTCACAGGGCGACATCCACTAAAACAAGGATTGAAACACTGAAATGTTCTCAACTGCACCAGTGTCCTTATCAGTCACAGGGCGACATCCACTAAAACAAGGATTGAAACAGCTTGATATTATCAGGCTCACCTATGATTTTTCGAGGTCACAGGGCGACATCCACTAAAACAAGGATTGAAACTAAATCCAATCAAGATCATATTGCTTAGTAAACCATGGTCACAGGGCGACATCCACTAAAACAAGGATTGAAACTATATAGATAGTCCGCTATACACGAGAGAAAAAGTAGTCACAGGGCGACATCCAGCAAAACAAGGGTTAAAACCACTGTATTCATCCAAATCCAATATCTTCTGGTGTAGTGGCATATATTCCATCAATTCTTTCGAAATGATCAATGTTCCTTGTCACAATCCCAGTGATTCCAACAGACAAACCGGCTGCAGCGATCAAGCAATCATTCAGTTCAATCTCCAAACCTTTTCTGATAAGTTCTGAATATATTTTCCCACCATGAAATGCAATTTTATAATTTAGATTTATAACAGAAATGAGTGATAAAAGCTCCATCGTCTTTTCGATTGAATCTGACCTGGATGACAGGTGTGCACCCACACTGAGTTCAGCTACGGCAATCGAGGATGTGAAACCATCATTGTCTTCAAGAATGCTGTCGAAAAGAAGTTTTGATGACTTGACTGTCTCTTTTCTGAGGACGTCAACAAAAATGGAAGTGTCTATAAAAAGATTCATATCCAATCCAATCTCTTTGATTTTCTCATATCTTCAACAAAGTCTTTACTATTTACGTCATACCCCCATGCACCTTCAGCAGATTCCACCACACCCCGTCTTATGATCTTTATAAGCACATCTTTTTCAGGTATTCCGATCTCCTTTTCGAGCTCCAAATGTGTGTTATTCACGACTCTGGCTTTGATCAAGTTCATACATATTGCCTCTTTAGTTACATCGTTTGAAGCTATATATAATTTTTTATATGCACTGTGGTTCCGAATATCTCATATATCGGGCGAACTCAGAAACCAGAAGAACCATGAGCGGTATCTGAAGTTGGATCGATCTGGTGAGAGGGATTTACTGTGCAGGACACTCGTTGGGAATATACTCTCGATGGCGAAGGGACTGGATTATGTCATGGTCTCACAAATACGACCGGATGTCGGGAGAACACGGCACAAGTCGTGTACGGTCAAGAGCGACATCCACTAAAACAAGGATTGAAACTTCGAATAGCGGTATCCTTGAGTCATGCCGAGACAAATTAAGAGAAGTACTTGAGGAATGAATGATCGCTCCGGATACGTCTCAATCCACCGCCACCGGTGATTGATGGCATTGGTATGGTAGTCATGGAGGCAAGTTTGATTTCTGGATGATGTTTTTTCCAACAATATACACTTCAGCACTTTCCTTTCTTGAAGCCTGTGGCGAATACGCCTTAACCGTGCCAAAAGTTCTCTTAACCTTATTAAGGAATCTCAAAAACATATCGCCCTGGAATGCTTTCACCACAAAATTTCCACCAGGTTTAAGGGTCTGCTTTGCACACTTAAGAGCTGAATCACAGAGATCTATTGAACGTGCATGGTCATAGTTCCAATTACCAGAAAGGTTTGGTGAAGCATCACACAGTACCACGTCAACGCCATCTTTAGTAAGCAGCTTGATCTTCTCAATCGTTCGCTGCTGTCGAATATCTCCCCGGAACGATACCACCCCCGGGATAGGCTGAATATCAACTAGATCAACTCCAACAACTACAGATCCTGACAGTTTTGCTGCAACCTGTAACCATCCACCCGGTGAAGCGCCGAGATCTACTACAGTATCGGCACGTTTGATAATATCATACCGCTCATTCAACTGCTGGAGTTTATACGCCGCACGACTGCGATAGCCTTCCTTTTTGGCGCGCCAATAATAATAATCTTTTGGATTTTTTACCATCTCTTTTCGGACGTACTGCAACCTGCACAACTTCGTTGTACA
>WNEG01000029.1:12732-36061 GCA_012910725.1 Candidatus Ethanoperedens thermophilum
TGATTACGAAGTAATCAAGTGCACAGCAATCAAGTACGTTTAGTAATCAAGTTATGTTGAAAGTTCAGTTTCAACGACACCATCTCCTAATCTGATTGCCCGAACTCGTATTTTTGATGGTGGTTTGGAACTGCCTCTTTCCCAGAGTTTCTCGTTTATGGTTTTATCAATTTTTATGTTACTTGCTTCTGTTTTCATGTGCTTTTCAAGATAAACACGTACTTCCATAACAGCTCTCTTTGCACGTTTCCATCGCGGTGTTTTTTTTACATTTCTAAGCGGTATAGTGTATATTCGTTCTAGTTCAGCCATGTTTTATTCACTCCTGTTCACTCATTGAGACTATTACGTCTCCAGTTCCTGCGCTTGGGGTGGGTCGTTACTTTGCGGTTTGTTCTGATAATTGCCCATGAAGGAACTCGTTGATTTTGATTATGGGCTTTAGCCAATCGTTTCTTCTTTCCTTTTGTCTTCAAGCTCATTGTTATTCACACCTTTCATTATCTGCGCGTGATGCGCATGTCTCTTTTCACTGGCATCATTTGATTTAACAGTTTTTTAAGCTGTGCATCATCAATCTTGTTTTTTATCTTACCACTTTGTGCAAGCTGTATAAGCTGTAATTCTATTTGTTCCACAAGCTCTGGTTTTGTCATCTTTAATGTGTTTAATCGTTCTCTTGCTTCAGGGGTCAAGGTTTGGCGCATCGCTTCTTGCTTCCTTGCATCCATTTTTACAGCCGTTTGTTCCTGCTGTGCAGACATTGCTTGCTGTGCCTGCATTTCCTGTAAGCGCTGTCGGCGAATCGCCTCAAGTTCGTCAGTCATATCATAACACCTGTTTTTTATATTCAGTATTTTTCAAGGGCAGGTAGTTCTTTCACAAGTTCTGTTTTTACTTCAAAGGACGTATTGTCGAGGAAAGATTGACCTTTTGGAGAAATAAGACGTCCATCTTTCGAAGATTTAATAAATCCTGCTTTTTCCAATTGTTTAAGGGCTTCTCGTAGTATTGAACCGCTTCCTTTTTCAGAATGATGAGGTTTTGACCCATTATTCCTTTTTCCAGCATAAGCAGTTCTAAGTCTTGAGCTTCCAACAGGGCCATTCATGTATATTCGCCTGAGTATAGATGCACACCTTGTATGCCACCACGACGGATTGTCGGGAGGTAAGCCCCTGTTTACTCCAGTTTTTACAAATGCTGCCCATGCAGGCAATCCAATCTCTTCTATCTCTTTTAATTTCTGTGAGACTTTAGTAATCAACTTCTCTGCTGGCACGTCATATACAGTTGTCATTTTTTCACCATTAATGATATAAATAAATAAGAGAGGTCGCTTTATCTACACCATACTATTTACCCTTTTCGGCATATACACAACTCCGCACACTTTACAGTACAGTACTTGTGAAATGCTTAAATATGGTAATAACATAGTGATTAGTGATGTGAACGGTATCGCAAACATCAAACAGGATACTAACTGTGAGCCCCCCACTGGTCGAGCAGTAACCCGGGCTATGGCGAGCCCATCGAGTGTAGAGAGCACGTCAAATGTGCCCGCGGGACATAAAAAAGAACGTGCTTAAATATCGTGTGGAAGTCCACATAAAAGGTGGTTAAAATCCTGAAACCCACTGCTTACTCAAGCAAGTACATAAAAAGTTGTGATTAACATGGAAATCGAGATATTTGATATATTAGATGAAGTAGATGACTTCGGGCTGGACAAGGCAGAGAATGTGCGTGCCTTATTAACAGAAATCATTGAACAGGTGCGAGAGAACTCTTATGAATTTCAAACAATTGAAACTGATCTGGTGATTAGTGAGAAGATGCCTGGGGTAAACACTGCCCAGTCGGACAATCTCCAGAAGATTATCAGATCTGAAAAGAAAGATACTCCTCCAGAAGCATTATTTGAGAGAATATTAGAAGTATTATAGGGTGCCATCGTTCTCAAAATGAAGAAAGTTTTGTTAATAAATCCATCTGAATATTATGAAACGTATTCTTCACTTTCCTTAATATATCTTGGAACATATCTGAGGGATAAGATAGATTGCACGGTTAAAATCGAAAGTATATGGAACAACAACCTGAACAACCTGAATTCTTATGACATAATCGCTATCACATCGTATACTCCAGAAATTCCTTATGTAAAAGATTTTTCAGAAAGGATTAAAGAGCTGTGCGATGTTCCAATTATCGTTGGTGGGGCACATGCAAACGGGGACCCGGTCTCGTGTTTAAATGAATCCGCGTCCTTTGATATTATAAACGAGGGATTTGGCAGAGAACTGGCACTTATTGTAGAAGGAAAAGAAGAGTTAGATGATATTCCAAACATAACCTACAAAAAAAATGGTAAAATTAAACGAAATAAAACAGAAAAAACAAAGCCCATTGTCTTAGACATTATACCAGATAGAAACATTGATACCTACAGAAACAACGATCGGACATATCTTTTATCCTCGACAGGCTGTTCAAATTTTTGTGATTACTGTGCATGCGTAAAGGATCGATACTACCTACGAGAAAAAGACTCGCTGATAGAAGAAATACAGGGATTAGATCCCAGATGCCTTGTTTTCTGTGATGACACACACCTGACAAACTCTTCAATACGAATGCTTGACTCTGTTTACAGCACGTGTGAAATACAGGAAATAAAAAAAGAATGCATGTTAGACCCATTTTTTCTATCAACGAACTATCAAGAAATATTTGATTTTACCCGGCGAAACAATTACAGGGAGTTTTTTATTGGTGTTGAATCAAGCACATATTCAGGACGTAACAAGATTGGGAGAAAGTATAATGGGAAAATCAGAGGGGAAAGTTGTCATAAGAGAGAGGTAGACAGCATAAAAAAATTTATAAAAGAATTTGATGGAAGTCTCACGCTCAGCTACATCACACCACATCCTCTCATTGAAAAAAAAGAATTAATAAGTGACTTTATTGAGATGTTTAACTTTCTTAAAATATTTCCTGCAAACGACAGCACGCATAATTTTATAAACTGGGATACATTGATTCCTTTTCCCGGAACACCTGTGAGAGAGCGCTATTATGATTATATCCAACCAGATAAACGAGTTGATTGGGAATCCTACAAGCCATCGTTTCCATTTTTATGGCAGTACAGAAATGATGATGTCAATCTCTGGCTGCACAAATTTATTCGCTCTTACAGAAATGCAGAACTGTTTATGAAAGACCTGACTGAATATGAAAAAATACAGTTTGTCGGGGGGCATAATTATACTGTTTTACTTGGCTTGAGCATCCTGCTGGACAAACCGTTTTCAGAACTTGCAAAGAAAATTCCATGCTTTGATTACGAATACTGTAAAAAACTGCACACGACGTGAGTAGAAATAACCAGTGACTCTTGATTGCGCAAGCACTGCACAACTTCGTTGTGCAGAAAATTAACTCTTGATTCTCGATTGCGTTAGCAATCGAGTGCGCAAGCAATCAAGCAATCAAGCAATCAAGGCATCATCAAGTACTGCACCCTTATCCGCACTACTTACTATTTTCTGGTATCGGCTCAAATATCCTTTGATTTCTCTTTGTGGTGGCTCCCAGCCTTTTCTTCGCTCCTTGAGAACTGATGAACTTAACTTTATGTTTAAGATACGTTTTGGGATGTCGATTTCAATCAAATCACCATTTTCAATGAGAGCGATTGGTCCACCATCTGCTGCCTCTGGTGTTACATGTCCGATACATGGACCGCGTGTGCCGCCAGAGAAACGCCCGTCAGTGATCAGTGCTACTGAATCAATCAGTCCAGCACCAGCGATGGCTGAAGTTGGTGAGAGCATCTCACGCATGCCAGGGCCGCCGCGCGGTCCTTCGTAGCGGATGATTACTACATCGCCCTCGTGTATTTCTTTGTTTGTTATTGACCGCATACAATCTTCTTCACTGTCAAATACATGTGCTGGTCCAGTATGGGTTAACATTTTCTCACTTACGGCAGACTGCTTTACAACAGCACCAGATGGTGCAAGATTGCCTTTTAGTATTGCAATACCACCTTCGCTGTGCAGTGGTTTTTCGATGGTTGCAATTATCTCCCTGTTTGCTTTTGGATTAAGAATGATAAAATCTTCGAGGTTTTGTTTTAGCGTTTTGCCGGTTACTGTCAGGGCATCGGTGTTGAGTTTTAAAGTTAGTCGCTGCATTACTGCTTGCACTCCACCCGCCCTTTTGAAATCAAGGATGAATTTATTACCCCCGGGTCGAAGGCTTGTTAGATGTGGTGTGCTGCGACTTAAGTCATCAAATTTTGACAGTTTCAGGTCTATTCCAAATTCCCTGGCAGTGGCTATAAGGTGCAGTGTGGTATTGGTGCTGCCGCCAATTGCCATATCTACCATGATGGCATTATCAAACGACTGCTCATTAACGATTCGTCGGGCACACAGGTCTTTTTCAAGAAGCTTCATTATTTGCATTCCGCTCTTCTTGGCAAGCCGTATTTTTTTAGCATCGGTGGCGTGATCGGTAGCACATCCGGGAAGGCTTAAACCGAGTGCTTCGGTCATGATTGACATCGTATTAGCAGTGAAAAGTCCAGCACAGGAACCAGCACCACAGCAAGCGCACTCTTCAAGTTCGTAGAGCTGCTGCTTTGTAATAGAACCACTTTGATAAGCTCCAACTGCTTCAAATACTGAGATTACATCGCACTCTTCATCCCCTACAAACCCAGGGAGCATTGCACCCCCGGTAACAACAACAGTGGGAATATCCAACCGCCCGGCAGCCATTAAATGACCTGGTATGATTTTATCACAACTTGGAATCATCACCATGGCATCGAATCTCTGTGCTTCTACCATCACTTCGATGCTGTCAGCAATAATCTCACGGCTTGGCAGCGAGTATTTCATGCCTTCATGCCCCATACAGATTCCATCACAGACCCCAATGGTGTTGAATTCAAAAGGTACTCCCCCGGACAGGCGAATGCCAGCTTTAACTGCCTCTGCAATCTTATTCAGATGAATATGCCCTGGAACGATTTCATTCCATGAGTTTACCACTGCTATAAATGGTCGATTAATTTCTTCATCTATGATTCCTACGGCTTTGAGTAGCGAGCGGTGAGGAGCTCGCTCAAAACCTGATGTAACACTTGAACTTCTAAGCGACATGATTGTTGAGCATGTATACATAAATCATAAACCTTTTCAGATGGACACAATAAAAAGTGTGATTTGCATAACTTTTATGAAATTTTTATGGTCTAAAACCGATTACTTTAGTGGTGTGATACAAACAGCAACTTTAATAACCGATAAAGTATATGTTAGTAATATTACCATTTTCAGGAGGCCTGTTAGTGATAGACTGTCTGTTAACTCTTGTTTGCTGCGTAAATAAGGCGGATAATTGGTTTTTGTGAAAAAATTTTTAAAAACATTAAAAATATGTAATATAAGAGGATAAGAAATGAAATTCCAAGTTGTGATTGAAGAAGATTTAGAGGATGGAGGATATGTTGTACATTGTCCAGCTCTCAAAGGGTGTTGGTCACAAGGAGATATGATAGAAGAAGCGTTAGAGAACATAGAAGAGGCAATCGCCGGGTATTTAAAAACATTAAACGAAAGAGCGATGCGTGATGTTAAAATCCCAGATAAAACTATAATCAAAGAAGTAGCGGTGGTATAGAACTGTGGATAAGCTTCCTCGATGGTCAGGCAAAAAGATAATCAATATATTTGAAAAAGATGGTTGGACTGTGGATCGTATCGAGGGAAGCCATTATATCTTAGTAAAGGAAGGAACAGAGAATATCTTAGTTATACCGGTGCATGGAAAGAAACCAATAAAGATTGGACTCCTGAAAGGATTGATAAAAGATGCCGGGCTTATAAATGAGGAGTTTTTAATACTTTGTTATAACAAGAAGAGGAGATAGAAGTTAGGGTTTATAAGCCTGCACTGGGATGCCCAGCTTTTCAAAGCGAGGTGGATGGGTTGATGTGTATGAATATCCGGTAATGTTGATTGAGGGAATTGTTGAAATGTCGATTGAGCGAAATCTTGCAGGTGATCGTGCGAAGCAGATTGTCGGAGAATATGCAGCACATCTTGTTAATGATGGTGATGTTGTAGGTCTTGGCACAGGTTCAACTGCTGCCTATGCGATTAAAGAGCTTGGTCAAATGATTAAGACTAACTTTAATATCCTTGGTATACCCACATCCTACCAATCACGTTTTCTTGCCATTGAATGTGGAATACCTCTTACCTCACTGGATGAGCATCCAGTGCTGGACATTTCTATTGATGGTTCTGATCAGGTAGATAAGAAACTAAATGTCATCAAAGGTGGCGGAGGAGCACACATGCTTGAAAAGATTGTTGCACAGTCTTCGAAGCGGTATGTGATTGCAGTGGGTGAGGAAAAACTTACCGATCACCTGAACTCTTTTGTGGCAGTAGAAGTGCTTCCAGATGCTCTCTCTTTTGTCAGGGAGAGACTTAAAATCATTGGTGGAAAGCCTGTTCTTCGAAGTGCTGTCAGAAAGGACGGACCAGTGATCACAGATCATGGCAACTTCATCCTTGATGTTGATTTTGGAGTTATTGGCTTTCCAGAGAAACTTGCAGCAGAGTTATCATGCTGCACTGGTGTGATGGAACACGGTATCTTCAGTTTTGTAAACGAAGTGTGTGTTGGAAAAAAAGATGGCAGCATCGATGTACTGAGGAGATGAGATATGTTTAGTGTAATACCTGCCGTTGATTTGAAAGATGGGCGATGTGTACAGCTTGTACAGGGTGTGCCTGGCACAGAACAGGTATCGCTTGCAGATCCTGTTGGTGCAGCGGTAAGATGGGTTGATGAAGGTGCCAGAATACTACACCTGGTGGATCTTGATGGTGCAATCAATGGCGTGCGTATAAATGCTGGCGTGATTAAAGAGATCATAACCAGGACCGATGTAGAAATACAGGTAGGGGGGGGCATTCGCACAAGAGAAGATGTTGTAGATCTTCTTGATACTGGGGTTGAACGGGTGATCATTGGAACTGCTGCAGTACAGCATCCAGAATTTGTGGCGGAGCTTGCCGGTGAATTTGGAAGAGAACACATAACAGTGGCTCTTGATGCAGTAAACGGTAGAGTTACAACTCATGGATGGAAGCAGATGACAGAAGGCACACCATCTGATTATGGCAAGAAATTTGAGAGTCTTGGTGCTGGAAGCATACTCTTCACCAATATCGACACAGAGGGCTTGCTGCAAGGAATTGCGCCTGCACCCACAGCAGAGCTTGTAAAAGCAGTTAATATACCAGTGATTGCCTCGGGCGGGATTACAACTATTTTGGATCTTAAAACATTGAAACAGATCGGCGCAGCTGGTGCAGTTGTTGGTACGGCACTGTATCTTGAGAAATTCAGGTTGAAAGATGCGATAGAAGGTATTTAATTTGTAGGATACACTCTGTTATCTGATGTGCATGCCGATCTTCTGTTTTTGTAAATTGCCATATTTTTCTTCAAGTTCACAAAGAAATTCTTCGCGATTGTGTAAACACTCGTTAATTTCTGCTTGCGTTGTATGCAGTTCTGTACAACGAAGTTGTGCAGTGCTGACGCAATCAAGAGCCATTTCTGTACAACGAAGTTGTGCAGTTGCTGGTCATCTCTGTACAACGAAGTTGTGCAGTGTATAGAAAAGTTTATTATACTTTGTCATACACACATTAAGTAAAAGGATAAAGAGGTGATAAAAATATGCCAGATGGACGAGGACAAGGTATGGGCAGAGGCGGTGGAAGACAGGGCATAGGTCCTGCATCAGAATGCAAATGCCCCAGTTGTGGTCTTACTCAACCACACCAGCGTGGTGTGCCGTGTGCAAACCAGACATGCCCAAAATGTGGAACTCGGATGATTGGGGCATAATCCCCATTTTTAATTTTTTAGTGACTGTTTTTTGTTTTATTTATCTATTGGGAAGTATAATTTTTCTTATCTTTATATTTTTCTGTTACAGAGCGAACTGTTCCACCTATACCAACAACTCTTGCAGCAATTCTTATTTTGTTGATACCGGTGATTGCAGCAATCCCTGCACGCACCACCCAGATTTTTTTAGGAACGCACCTTACTATGGCAAATCTACCATCAAAATATAGCAGTTGCAATCCGGACTCACTCAAACCAACATCTCCAACGAGTGATGCGATGGAATACTGAAGCTCTTTTAAAAATTGATTGCGGCTTGCACGTGTTTCACTGATTATCTCCAGTGCTAAATATCGCTTTTTCTCGCGCAGTGTCGGAGGAAGAATCTTCATATCAGTTTGACCCCTGCGGTTATGAAATTAGGGCTGCGTTGTTCTATTATCTGTCTTGGAACTATGCTCATTGCATACACGGCTTCTTCTCGTTTCATGCCAAAGAGCATTGCAAGGGCGGCCATTTCTCTTGGAGCGCGAAAATCATAGCAGGATATGGGTGTGGTTGTAATAACAAACAGAACCTCGTATTTACGTACAAGCTTCAGGTTGTTGCGATATACAGAGAGCACCTCACATCGCTCCGGCCCTTCGGTGTGGATGATTGCCCCAAGGTCGAATTCAATAGCAACGTTGTTATTTGATGCAAGCTTTGCCAAGACGTGGTTAATATTTCCAGACGGTGAGAGAATGTCAATCAACCGATTCTCAACACCAGCACGATTCACCGTCTCACTGCCACCACGAAGAATGATGCAATCTGTTTTACCATGCAGGAGTTGGGCTTTTTTTCTTACCTGGGAAGCACTCTGTGCATTCAGTTCAGCACTGTGATATAACAAAAAATCAGGGGGAATGGCTTCAGTTCTTTCTGGTTTGCAGGCATTTGTGGCAACTATCATGCCTGCATATCCATATCTTTTCGCGATTACCGCCATCTGCTCAAGGCTTTGACCTGACTCTGGTCTTACATGTATTTCATAGAGAGGGTTTTTTGTGAAAACAGACACACTACAATTCCTGATGCTTCAGTTCATATATGTAACACGCATTCTTCATCCATGCCGTGTTTTCTTTTTGCAAGCACTGGTCTTGCCGCGATAAACTCGCCCGGACTGGTTGCTTTGAGATATCCAGTTAAGATTACTATCTTTTTTAATTACCGTGTGGTGCGGATCAACAAAAATTATCTCGTACCAGCTCCGTTTTCCATCTTCTCCAACTGGATACGAGTTGAGCACTTCCATATTCAGATACTTTCGAGCAGCCCTCTCCTCGGCCATCTGCTGAAGACTCTTTTTAGTTGTGATTTTGTTAACGCCCGTATGTTTAGTTCTTCGTGCACGCTTCCATCTCGGCTTTCTTCTGCCACCACGTCTAACAGATGCCCGAACAACGATAATACCCTGTTTAGCCTTGTAACCAAGACTTCGTGCACGATCCAGGCGTGTTGGACGCCTTATCCGAACAACTACTGGCTCACGTCGCCATATCTGCAGACGAGTCCACATCAGTTCATCAACATACGTTTTATCAGGGCACTTCCATGCATCTCTGATATAACCATAAAAAGATTTTGACATTGTTTTGTTCACCTTGAATAGCAGTTTAATGGTTCAACCTGATTACACAGGTCACATCCCAGCAGGTGACCAATCCTGCAACTGGTCGAACCTGAACAAACTCTCTAATTGCTATTAAACTTTGTGTTTGATGGCTCTGTGGCATAGTCAATTGTTTATTGTCTACTATTAACTTGACTTTGTCAGATTACCCACTCATTCAAGCGCTTGATGTTGGTTTTGTTTTCCAAACAGTTTTTGGTCATGCCATCGCTCGCTATTGATTTGTCTGTAATGTGACAAAGTAGTGTTAAGTAGATCGCTACCAAATGTTTTTATGACAATAGAATTCTTATTAATTGTGTAAGCACAATAACGAAGTGTCAATCATGAAAAAGATAATCGCTACTGTTGAAATATGGAAAGAAGGAGGGATGTTTACGGCATATTGCCCGGAGATGGACGTTGCAAGCTGTGGTCATACATCTGAAGAAGCAAAGAAAAATTTGAGAGAGGTTATAGAGATACAACTGGAAGAAACAGCCATGCTTGGGACGTTGAACGATTTTTTGGCAGAAGCCGGTTATGCCGTAGAGGATGAGGTGTTGAAAATAGAGAAGAAGATCGTGGGATTTGAAGAGCTGTCAATCTCTATTGGTGCATAGGGGATGAAGATAAAGCCCACGAATTGGCAGACACAGGTAAAAATCTTCGAGAAAACCGATTGTTTCTTTGTCAGGCAGAGAGGGGACCATTTGATATTTCACCATAAAAATGCAAAAAGAGCGGTAGTCATTCCAAAGTACGATGAAATCCCTGTAACAGTAATACGAAACAATATGAAAACAGTTGGGATGACAAGGGAAGAATATTTTTCCACTTTGGGAGACGTTTAGTTAACATCGCCTTATGTTTGAATTCATGAAAAAACGGAAGAAATACTGGCTCGCACCGATTATAATATTGCTGATACTGATGATATTCCTGATAATATTCACGGAAACGATAGGCCCTTTCATTTATCCATTGATATAACCATTTAAGTGATAAGTGACAAAAATCAAATACTACCAAATCCTGAAGGATATAAAAATACCAGAAGATATATTTATATACAGCAGGAACAGACTATAATTGGTGAAAAAGATGAAAAAGATACCCACAGAAGAGGAGATGCTTGAAGCGATAAAGAAAAACCCAAAAATCATGGAGGTTTGGGGTGCGTTGAAAGACATCATTCCAGAAGCAGTGGTTGATGTGAAGGAGCGGAGAAAGCGACATGAAAGTTCTGGTCATAGCAGAGACTAATTGGATTGAGGATATTGCATTGGCGCAAGATCTAAGATCCGCATACTTACTCGAACTAAGGGATAAAAGGGAGATTGATATCGCAATTCCCGCCTATTCCTTGCATGAGGCAGGTGGGTCGCTGGATAAAAAAATTACAAAGCGGATTGGTGAACGTGTTTATGGGGTGGCGGGGTAGGAATGTTAGATACAACTAAAAGAAACAGTTAGGCTTTGGAACGTTGAACGATTTCTTGGCAGAAGTCGGTTATGCCATAGAGGATGAGGTGTTGAAAATGGAGGAGAATACTTTTCTATTTTTGAGAAGCATTTAGATATACTGCAGATCGTCCTGATAGTTTTTGCTGGGACGCCATAAAACAACTGTAGTCGTTCGATTATTCATAAACATGCAAACAAACAAAGGAATTTATACAATTATTCTCTATGTGGAACAAAACACCACAATTCACACCGGCGGTCTTGGGAAAATAGAATACGTGCGAGGATGCTATGCATACACCGGATCTGCCAGAAGCAAAAGTGGTTTTTCACGAATACGCCGCCACATAAATGTTCTAAAAGGGATTAACAAAACACGGCACTGGCACATAGACTACCTCCTGCCAGGTGCAACACTTAAAGCAATCGTAACAACCAACACAGAAAAAGATCTCGAGTGTCAAATCTCAAACCAGATAAAAACAACCACCACATCAATAAAAAACTTTGGAAGCACAGACTGTACATGCACAAGCCACCTGCAACATCACAGCAATTTTCATCGTTTGTTAAAATACACGCTTGATGCATACATCATACACGCAGATAATATTGACCTGTACTTATTAAAATGAAAGTATGTGTTTCGATCTGATGTAAAAACCCACGGGAGTTCACAAGATCCTGTAATCACTTGATTACTTCGTAATCAAGAATTATTTCTGCATACGTAGTATGCAGTTCCGCACACGGAGTGTACGGTTCTGTACAACGAAGTTGTGCAGTTTAACTCTTTCGGCGAGAAGTCCCCTTCCGAAAGGGAGGGGATGAATCGCCGCATTGAAAACATTATATAGTTACCAAATAAACACTATAACTATGGAATATAAACTCGATAAAGGAGCGCACTCGGTATATGCTCTCCAGTATCATCTTGTCCAGGTTGTAAAATATCGCAGAAAGGTTTTTACGGATGATGATATAGTCGATTTCTTGAAACAAAAGATAAAACAGATCAGTTCTACATTCAACGTCGAAATAATCAATCAGGAATGTGATAAAGACCACATACATATTATATTCAAGGCAAAACCGACGCTAAACATACCAAAGTATCTTAATGCCCTAAAAACGATTACATCGCGTGAAATCAAGCGTAACTTCCCTGAAGTGAAGGAAAAACTATGGAAAAACGCTTTCTGGTCACCATCGTATTTCCTGATAACAACGGGACAGGTGACGTTAGATCAACTAAAAAAATACGTAGATGGTCAGGGGGAGAAGAGAGATGCAAATGGTGTACAAATTTAGATTGTATCCAACATCTGAACAAGAACAGTCTTTGTTATTTGTTATGGAAGTCTGTCGGTGGATTTATAATCATTTTCTATCTATCTGGAATGGTGTTACAAAAATACCGAGCAGACACGACTTGCAAGCAACATTACCGGAACTGAAAAAAGATCATCCCAATCTGAAAAAAGTCAACTCAAAAATACTTCAGATGGTGTTGTTTATGCTTTATAACAACCTGAAAGCACTCCGTGAATTAAAAAAGAATGGTAGAAAAGTAGGTAGATTACGATATAAGAAATATGGTCGGTTCAAGAGTTTTATACTCAATCAATCGGGGTTCAAAGTGAAAACAACTGGTAACGCTCTCGATAAATTATATGTGTCGAAAGTAGGAGATATACCGATCAAATTGCATCAGAAAATAGACGGTGTAATAAAACAGGTTATAATCAAAAAATATAAATCCGGAGAGTGGTATGCGTTAATATGCACCGAAAAAGACGCACAACATAAAATACAGACACCACGCTCGTTTATTGGTTTGGATATGGGTTTGCTACACTTTCTCACAGATAACATGGGCATACAAATAGAGAACCCGAAATTTTATAAACAGACGCTAAAACGAATAAAAATCGAACAGAGAAGGCTGTCACGTAAAAAGAAAGGATCAAAGAACTGTTTGAACCAGAAATTGAAACTAAATAAACTATATAACAAATTAACAAACCAGAGAGACGATTTTCTTCACAAACTCTCACGATATTATGTAGATACTTATGACCTGATATCAATTGAAGCCCTGAACATACCAAATATGGTCAGGAATCATAACTTATCACAATCAATTCTCGACTCGTCGTGGAGCAAATTCTTTTATATTCTATCCTACAAGGCTGAAAGCGCTGGTAAGATACTTATAAAAGTTGATCCAAAAAACACGAGTAAAGAATGCTCAATATGTGGAAACATCAAAGATATGCCACTATCAGATCGGGTATATAATTGTTCTGAATGTGGCATCATCATTGATCGCGATATGAATGCCGCAATCAATATATTGAAGCGCGGAATTATGAGGCAGGGACTGCCTTCTACGCTTCCGGAGATAGCACCTCTACAGAACCTATTTCAGGTTTCTGCAAGTTCTATCGTTGAAGGAAGAAGCCCATTTCCGTTAGGGAGGGGTAGTTCACTCAAATACAGAGTGCCGTTTTTTTAAATCGTCTTCTGTGGCATCTACCAGTACCATCAGTTCTGCTATCACAGAATCAAGGAATATCATTGTTGATACTTCAAAGGTTGTACCCATCGGGGTGAGTGTTCTGTATTCTCCTTTCATGTGGCGTTCAAGGTATCCTTCTTCATCAATGTCACCGGTACGCCCACGAATTTTTACTGTAGTATCCGACATCCTGGCAAGTGTTGCATGCAGATTCGATGTTATAGTTATCAGTGTTGCACCGATACCTTTTGTTATTTTTCCAAGGCTTACAATCGATGGCGTTTCTCCTGAACCTGAAATAGCTATTACTATATCATCACTATGCACTGCCGGTGTTGTGGTTTCTCCTACTACAAATACAGTGAATCCAAGATGCATTAATCGCATGGCAAACGATCTTCCAACAAGTCCCGAGCGCCCCGCGCCCATAATAAACACCCTGAACAACTTTTTTTTTGCAGATACGAGTTTGCAGACCAACTTTGATACAGACCTTACATCAAGGTCTCCAGACATTTTTTTCACATGCTCAGCTATCAGGTTCATAGTAAAAATCAAATTTTCACACTTGCACCCTTCATCATCAAGCATCGGTTTCCTCTTTGTACTCGACGTTAAGCAACTTTAAATTTAAGATTTTTTTTAACTCATCAAACAGAAGCATCACTTTAACAATGCTTCCATTCCAGTGAAGAGTTTTTTTCACATCACCACTGGTTAGTTCCTTTATGATAGAGTTAATAAAATATATACAAGCCTGGTTATTACAAAAGGGTATTGTAAATATTACCCGATACCCGCCCCCCCTGTGCCTGGCATAGGATATTATTATGCACCCCTGATCACCACATTGCGATATTTCATCATAACTGCATATTACTTCTTTTTCATGTTCTACTGATGTATCTATTCCGGCAACGCTTTGAATGACCTTGGATACATTATCAAATGTTGCCTGTCTGCCAAACCACAAGCCGATTTTACCAATGCTGCCTGATAATATAACATCGTTGTTCCCCATCTCAACAAGAGCGATATCATTAAGCGATTTCGTTTTATCCCATGATAATATCTCAGTATTTTGCATATTCCTATCTTATATATTTTCCAATCAGGTCTTTTAGTTCTTCTTTCACACTTAAAGGTATCATCGCTGGATCAGTGATGATGGCACCAGAAAGAGAGTGTCTGCATGTACAGTCTTCCTTGAGAGTTTTGATGTTTTCAAGTGTTTTCTTAATGATGGTTCGCACAGAGGCCTCGTTCTTTGCAACATTGCTGATTACCATTCCAATATCCACATCTGTCCCATGCCACACATCATAATCAGTCACAGTGGCGATCATGGCATAGCAGATTTCTGCCTCTCGTGCAAGTTTTGCTTCAGGAAGTGCAGTCATACCAATAATATCAAAACCAAGAGATTGGTATACTCTCGACTCGGCACGTGTCGAAAACTGTGGTCCCTCGATACACAGGTATGTTCCGCCCCGATGCACTCTGTAACCCCCATCTTCACTAATTTTTTCGATTAATGCTGAAAGATCAGAACAAAACGGATCTGCAAACCCCGCGTGCACCACGATCCCCTCTTCAAAAAACGTATTTTTTCGATTGGTGCGATCAAATATCTGATCAGGAATTACAATATCGAGAGGTTTTTTTTCAGGTTTTAAACTTCCAACTGCCGAAGCAGCGATAATACGCTGTACTCCAAGCTTTTTTAACGCGAGGATGTTTGCTTGTGAATTTAGATTGCTTGGAGAAATAAGATGCCCACGCCCGTGTCGCGGGAGAAAAGCCACATCAATCTCACCAAAATTTCCAACAATGATGTTATCTGATGGTTTGCCAAAAGCTGTGTCAACTTCAACCTCTTTTACAACATCCAGCATAGAAGCATCATACACACCGCTTCCACCAATAATTGCAACATCTGCGTGCATCATTACAGCCTATATGTTTTACTTCCATTTATCCCTTTCGAAAGGTAGGATGCAGCCCTCCACAACGTTTTATCTGGTAGTTTTCTGTGCGTTTGCAGCTATAAACTCTCGCACAAGCTTTGCACCAAGAGATGCTGTATTAATATCAATTTCTGGAACAATCTCTACGATATCAAAGCCGATACATCCTCCTGCAAATCTCCAGAGTATTTCTCTGACATTTCTTGGTGTTAGTCCAAAAGGCTCAGGTGTTCCAATTCCTGGTGCATAGGCTGGGTCAATGGCATCCATGTCAAGTGAGATGTAAACTTTTTCATGTCCAGTGCACTTTTCAGCTTCCCTGATCACGTGTTCGATACCTTTTTCAAATACATCATCTGCTGACAAATAGCAAAGACCGTGCTGTTCTGCAAAGGCATATTCTTCTTTTGTACCACTTCTAATCCCGATCTGCACGATATTATCTGTTACATCTTCAAATAAGCGGCGAGTTATGCAGGCATGAGAGTATTTTTCACCTTCGTATTCACTTCGTAAATCAAAGTGAGCATCGATGATGATAATTCCACTGGGTTTGCATTGTTTGGCTGCAGGAAGGGTAAGAGAATGCTCACCTCCGAGCATGATCGGAATCTTGCCATCAGCTGTACATCGTGTAACAACAGATTCCACAGCAGATAAAGCACTGTGAACAGTACCCCCGGTGTTTATATCCAGTGCATCGTGAATTTCCAGGTTTGCAAGATCAATGCCAGTGTGCGGGTTGTAGGTTTCAAAATTATAGGACTCGTTTCTTATAGCCTCTGGTGCTTTAGCACTTCCACACCTGAACGAAGAGGTTTTATCAAAAGGGGCTCCAAAGACCACATAATCAGCATCTTCATAACTGGATTCTGCGTCTGCAAAAAGCATGTCAGAGGTTTGTGCATTTATGTTCTTACGTCAAACTTGATTTTTCCCATGGATGTGATGTAGACAATTTCCTCACCCTCTTTGACTCTCTCTTTCAATTCACTTGGGATTGTCATATCAAAATTTGAGAAATCTTCAAGATCCATAATCTGGGCTACATCATTGCTAATGGATAGCACCTGTCCACTTTTGCGCTCAACAATAGGAACGTAAATCTTTGTAGTGACTGGTGCAATGATGGAACGCTTTTGATGGTCAAAAATACCAATTGCATCGATACGAGCCTTTGCAGAACCGTGTTTTCCTGTTTTAGAATGAGATAAGCTCTTGATGGTACAAGGTTCATCATCAATAAGTATATAACGTCCTTCTTTTAATGTTCGAACTTCAGTTTGATCCTTCATATAAAAATCTCCAGTGTTGATCGCACTATTGTAGAAACAGCAATAGCATTAATGATACTTAAAACATCGTTTATATAAATAATCGTATTTGTATAGAATACTTTTCTGAATGACAAAAACGTTGGGTCAAGGGGAGAGCGCAAGCCCCCGGCTTCAGCCGTGGGGATAGCGAACCCCTTGAAACAGTCGATAGGTGTAAATATAACAACAGCATAGTAGATGGTGATGGAATATCAACATGCACGGAATAAAGTATATCTTATGAATTATCATTTGATTTGGTGTCCAAAAAGAAGGAAAAAAGTACTTACAGGGCACATAAAAACCAGATTAGAGCAGATTATAACAGATGTTGCTACAGAAAAAAATATAAAAATTTTGGCTCTTGAGATCATACCAGATCATCTACATCTTTTTGTATCATCCCATCCAAACATTCCAGTTCATAATCTTATCAGAGCATTCAAAGGCCGGAGCTCAAATCTGTTGAGAAAAGAGTTCCCTGAACTTCTAAAACTACCTTCATTATGGACACATTCATATTTCATATCAACCGCAAGAAACGTTAGCAGCGAAACTATACAGAAATATATAGAGGCACAGAGTAAACAATGAGATCAAAAACTCCATCATTCATATTGGAACTGCCATTAAAAACCACGCCAGCACACGAATCAACGATACTGATACGTCTCGATACTGGTAGACAGTTGTATAATGCGTGTCTGGGCGAATGTCTCAAGCGTCTTGATCTGCTACGCCAATCAAAAGAATATCAGAGCACAATCAAACTTCCGAAGGGGAAAGAACGGACCGAAGCTTTTAAAAATCTTAATAAAAAATATGAGTTCACTGAGTATGATATTCATCACTATGCAGCTACGGTGAGAAACAGCTGGATAAATGAGCATATTGGAATACATATAGCCCAGACATTAGCTACCAGAGCATTCAGAGCAGTCCAGAATAAAGCATTTAAGAAGGCTAAACATGTACGGTTCAAGGGCAAAAACCAGTTCGATACCCTCGAAGGAAAAAATAATCAGACCGGGTTGATATTCAGGGAGAACACACTCCATTGGTCTGGTATTGAAATACCCTGTATAATCGATGAGAATAATAATGTCATGGCATATGGGTTAAACCCAGAACACCGTATCAAGTATTGCAGGATTGTACGAAGGAAGATCAATTCAATCAACAGATTCTATCTTCAGCTTATCCTTGAAGGTACACCATATCATAACCCCAAACACAAAATAGGGTATGAGGAAATTGGACTTGATGTAGGTCCAAGTACAATAGCTATAGTCGGTGATAATAAGGCCGAACTGAAACAGTTCTGTAGTGATATTGTACCTAAGCAGAAAGAAAAACGTAAACTACAGCGCAAACTGGACAGGCAGAGACGATCCAACAATCCCCAGAATTATAATGAGAATGGTACTATCAAGAAGGGTAAGAAAAAATGGAATAAATCCAACCAGTATAATAAAACAAGCAGCGAAATAGCCGAACTCGATAGGAAGTTGGCTGCTCATCGTAAATCCCTACATGGAAAGGATATTAACGATATAATTGCCATGGGAACAAGGATAAACACTGAGAAAATCTCGTATAAATCATGGCAGAAGAATTTTGGTAAATCTGTGCTGATGAGAGCACCATCAATGTTCATGGGTAGACTCAAACAAAAAGCTGAGAATGCTGGAGGATACTTGAATGAATTCGGTACACAGAACACAAAACTATCTCAGATATGCCATACATGCGGCGTGGCGGTCAAGAAGCCGTTCAGTCAGCGCTGGCATACTTGCTGTGATATAAATATACAGAGAGACTTATATTCAGCATTCCTGAGCAAATGTGTTGATATGAACACGAACACCCTTGATTTAGCCAGGGCAGGGATGCTCTGGCCAGGTCTGGAACCGGTCCTGAGCGAGGCGATATTAAGGGTTAATCAATCTACAAGTAGCGGAAATTGTCCTGATAGCTTTGGTTTAAGAAATCAGAGACAGAGTGGATCGCCCGTTAAACCGGCAGCAAGTATAACTGAGGCCATGGATGTTGTAATCCGAGACACGATCTATGAAGATGAGAGCCATGGAGAGGTTATATGAACTCCGGAAGGAATCTCCCGGCTTTAGCCGTGGAGAGGTTCAATATATTTAGAAAGACCTGTTAATCACCCAAATTATGAAATGCGATAGATGCAATCGTGAAGCAGTGATATTCCAGAAGTACTCAAGTGCACACCTGTGCAAAGACCATTTTATAGAAGATGTGGAACGCAAAATCAAACGAGACATACGAAAGTACAGAATGGTTGAAAAAGGAGATACTATAGCAATAGCGCTCTCTGGCGGCAAAGACAGCAGTGCATTGCTATACATATTACACAAGTTATTCAACAATCGACCAGATATTCGCCTTGTAGCTATAAGCATCGATGAAGGCATACATGGGTATCGCGATAAGACATTAAAACGAGCACGATCTCTCACAAAAAAACTTGAGGTACCACACATCATCAAAAGCTTTGAGGATGCGTTTGGAGCTTCTCTTGATGACCTGCTAACAGATAGAAAAGCATGTTCTGTTTGCGGAGTACTTCGAAAAAACCTTCTGAATCAGACAGCAAAAGAAATCTGTGCGACAAAACTTGGGTTGGGACACAACCTTGACGATGAAACACAGACCATACTGATGAACTGCTTGCGTGCAGATATTAACCGAATGATGCGAATGATACCAAATAACCGGCAGACTGGACTGGTGCCACGAATAAAACCACTTAGAAGCATACCAGAAAAAGAAATTGCCCTCTATACTTACCTGCACGATTCTCTGCTTGATACCGACAGATGCCCATACGCACCAAATGCCCTACGAAACGATGTGCGTAGTTTATTAAACGACTATGAAACAGCGCACCCTGGAACAAAATATGCCTTACTTAAAGGATTTGAAAAAATAATAGAGAGCCTTCAGCAAACACACACCACAACACCAGTAAAAAAATGTACTGAGTGCGGTGAGCCTTCGGGAAGCAGCAATATCTGCAAAACCTGCCAGTTAATTAAAGAGGCAAGAATAAGGCAATTCGTGCAGGACTGAATCTTTTGGTGTTCGAGGGGCTCGAAACAAATGCGACAAAACAATTATAATCATCCTTTGTGTTTTTGTAGCAAAGGTTGAGTTTGTTATGGCGTTGATATCGATTGAAGAATTGTATAAATCCTTTGGAAATTTCAGGGTGCTGCAGGATATTAATCTTGAGGTTGAAAAGGGTGATTTTGTTACCATTTTCGGTCCGAATGGTGCAGGTAAAACCACGCTTGTAAAGATATTAGCTACACTGGTGTCTCCAACCAGGGGTAGTGTGGTTATTAATGGTTTTGATGTACGTGAAAAACCTATTGAAGTGCGTCGATCTATCGGTGTAATATCACACGACACATATCTATACCATGAACTTACTGCTGTTGAGAACCTGAGGTTTTACGGGAAAATGTATGAGATAAAACACATCGAAGAGCGTATTCGCGATGTTATCTCGCGTGTCGGTTTAGCTCATCGTGGAAATCACCGTGTCGGCACGTTTTCCCGCGGCATGAAACAACGGCTATCCATCGCACGTGCAATTCTTCACAATCCAGTGATATTATTATTAGATGAACCATATACAGGTTTGGATCAGCATGCATCCGCCCTCTTTGATAAAATCATGCAGCAACCTGGTACGGAACACACCACACGGATTATGATTTCGCATGATATTGAACGTGGGCTTAAGCTATGTAATAGAGCACTTATTTTAAACAATGGAAGCTTCGTACATGAAGTGATACGTGATAAAATCAGCAGTATTGAAGAGTATCGCGGCATATATGAACATCTGGTAACAGGAAAGTGACGATTGTGAATCATGCCCTGCATATTGCATGGAAGGATCTTAAAACAGAGTTTCGCACAAAACAAATGCTAAACTCTATGATTATCTTTTCCCTGCTGGTAATAATCATCTTTAGCTTCTCTTTTGCTGATTTTCTTACAGACCAAAAACTTATTACAATGGTTGCCCCAGGCATTTTGTGGATCTCATTTCTCTTTGCAGGCATGCTTGGACTTTCACGTTCTTTTGCAGGCGAAAAAGAAGAAGGCTGCCTTGATGGATTAAAACTCTGCCCATGCGAGAGAACGAGTTTGTTTGAAGGCAAAGTGATATCCAGCACGGTTTTAATGTTCATAATGGAACTATTCACAATACCATTGTTTATCATATTATTTGATTATACAATCACTGGTATACCGCTTCTTGTACTAATAATCCTTCTCGGGACACTCGGGTTCATGTTCGTTGGTACATTACTATCAGCCTTGACGGTAAACACACGAACACGTGAAATTCTCCTGCCAGTAATAATCTTCCCGGTAATAATACCGGTAATCATCTCATCAGTCACAGCAACATCCAAAATACTAACAGGCGCTGGATTTGCAAACATAACAGAAGAGATACAAATACTTGTTATCTACGACATCATATTTTTTATCGTGGCACAGCTTGTCTTTGAATATGTAATAGAAGATTGAACATGAGACTCTATAATGTTTTAAGACCTGCTTTTCCATGATCTGCTTGGATGTATAATATTGGGGGCCACGAGATTGCACTGGCTCTGTACTTAAGTACGGGGTATGGTGACTTAAGTTATTAACAAGTGAACGGTATAATGTTCAATATCGTAGATAATTGAACAGTATACAGAAAGATTTTTAAAACCCGGATGCGCATCTATCTCTATGAAACGAGACATAATGCGAATCCTTGCAGACTGGAACGTGTGGTGGGAGAAAAATGAAGTCCCACCGAACTTGCTTGGACAGAAGCGAGGAATCTCTGATGAGCTTATAGACCTTATGGAATTAAAGGAGATCAAAATAATTACAGGTGTGCGTCGAAGCGGAAAATCCACCATCCTGTACCAGATCATTGAGCACCTTTTGAACACGGGTGTTCCATCAAAGAACATTCTTCTCCTGAATTTTGAGGACGCTGCACTTGCACATTATTCCCCGGAAGAGATTTACGAAAGTTATCTTTCTGAATTAAACCCTTCATTTGACAACTTTGTTTTTATTGACGAAGTGCAGAGAAAAGAAGGATGGGAGAATTGGATAAGGAAAAAGTACGACTTGAAACATGCCACCAATTTTTACGTTACCGGCTCTTCGGCATCCCTTTTGAGGAAAGAATACGCAACCCTGCTCACAGGAAGGAACATATCGGAAGAGATTTTTCCAATGAGCTTTCGGGAATTTCTTGGTTTTTCCGGCATACGTGTGGACAATACAGAAATAATAAGCACTGAAACACGGTCAAAAGTGTTATTCGGCTTAAAAAAGTATCTTGAATGGGGCGGCTTTCCGGAAGTGTTTTTCACAAATGAAAACTATAAACGCCGCCTGCTAAACCAGTATTTTGAAGATATAATCTACAAAGACATTGTGGACAGGTACGGCACAAATTCCGTAAAAACAAAGGAACTTGGTGTTTATCTTCTGACAAACATAGCCAACTCCCTTAGCATGAGAAACGTAAGAAATGCTCTTGGCTTCGGGCTTGAAACAATATCGGACTACATGTCCTACATGGTTGAAGCATATCTATTGTATGCAGTCCCCATCTATTCCCCATCACTGAAAATTCAATCTGCGAACCCGAAAAAGATCTATTGCATAGATAGCGGACTGCGAAATGCCGTGTCATTTAAGTTTTCGGATGATATTGGGCGTCTTGCAGAAAATGCCGTCTTTGTTGAACTGAAAAGGCACAAACGGGAAGTATATTACTGGAAAAACAATATCGGTGAAGTTGATTTTATTGTGAAAGAGGAATTGCAGCCAGTAGAAGCCATTCAGGTTTGCTGGAATCTCGACTACGAACGCACAAAAAAGAGAGAGATTGGGGCATTATGCAGCGCAATGAAGGATTTAGATCTGGACAGGGGAATTATAATAACTGAGGATATGGAAGCCGTAGAGGAAACAGATGGAAAACAGATTTATTTCATACCTGTGTGGAAATGGTTTTTGAATCAAAGGGAGTGAAAAATATTTTTTTAAAACAAAGGAAGGGGCGTATCAAGAAACACATAAAACATGAGTTTACTACTGATACCTCCTGATCCATCAGGAGATCCGTCACTTGTATTATTTCCTATGAAAAACATTGGTATCGCTTGAAGAAACAATAACAGCAATGAAATTTTTGAACATGCTATAGTATCGTGTGGAAATCTGCATAAAACCACGAGATTACACAAGATTATGGCACCTGCACACAACGTGAACAGAGGTAACCAGTAACTCTTGATTGCGCAAGCACTGCACATTCCGTGTGCAGAACCACACACTCCGTGTGCGGAAACAACTCTCAATTCTCGATTACGAGAAGCA
>WNEG01000072.1 GCA_012910725.1 Candidatus Ethanoperedens thermophilum
TTCTATGAAAGATGTAACTATTTGTATCTACTCTTTTTGTTCCTGTGCTGCCTGGTTGAATCGTCGTATCAGAAAGTCTTTATCGAGTGATGCTAAAAAATAACCGAGTCGTGGTCCTGATGTGGCGGATACTAATGAGACATAGATTGCGCGGAAGAGTGTTTTTGGTTCAAGAGCGATGCTTTTTGCTATCTCGTATATGCCATTATGTATTTCTTCCGGGGTGTCCCACTCTAATAGTTGTTCTGCAAGCTTAAGAAGTGCCTGTCTCTCTTTTGTGCTAAAGCTTTTGGCAGTCTGGGGCAAATCTTCCTGTATTGTGAATTTAACGTAAGGAGGGGCATATTTATCAAGCCACTTTCGTGCATTTTCAGCACGTGCAAGAACAGCTCTGGTATCTGCAGTGTCATATCCACTTCGCTCAAGTATGTCAAGCAGTGCCCTTGTACCACTTGCGACTTGAATTGCTGTTACGATGTGCTTAAATGGAATCTTGCTGTGTTGAGCCTTTTTAGTTTGGGATAACTGGTGGGCACGACTGGAACTATCCAGTCGGTCATATTCATCGATGAGATTGAGTAGTGTGGTACCAGGATCAAATTCTATGTGTTTTCCTGGTTTTGATCGGATGATAAGATATCGCAGTACTTCTGGCGGTAGTACTCCAAGCATTTCATTGATAGATATGGCAAGCCCTTTGGATGAATGCATGGCCCCTTTACCTTTGAGCATGATCCACTCATACACAATAGGGTATGGTGGAGTGTAGTGGTAAATTTCTTTTGCGATTTCCTTGCCAGTATCATAGGAGCCTCCACTTGTTGCGTGATCCTTGCCAAAAGGTTCGACTGTTACTCCAAGTATGCTCCATCGCGCAGGCCAATCAACGCGCCATGTGAGCTTCCCACCACCTGTTACTGGTATAGTACCAGTATACCCGCATGTGCATACAATATCAACAGTTTGTGATTTGCTGTTGAATCCAGTTACTCGTGTTCGTGTAATGCTGTCACATCGCGGACACAACGGGTTAAATGGACTCCAATCGTCTGGTAGTTTTCGATGTGAAGTTTTTTCAAGTATCTGCGCTATCGTGTGCTGCTGTTCGAGCGTGTTTATGATAGCCTGTGTATACTTACCATCATTGTATACCTGATC
>WNEG01000082.1:0-1775 GCA_012910725.1 Candidatus Ethanoperedens thermophilum
AAGCATAACTACCACAAATATGAATTTCCCGGCTTCTAAAGAAGCAAGTATTATGTATAACTTCGATACGAATCCAACGCTTGGTGGTACTCCAATCATGGAAATCGCCGCCAAAGTAAATGCCGCACAGGTGTAGGGCATTTTTCTCCCTAAACCACGGAAATCACTTATGTTCCACAAATCCGCCTTGTAGATAAACGCACCAGCAACCAGAAACAGGCACCCCTTCATCAGCGCGTGGTTCAATATGTGCATCAATGCCGGGGTCAGCCCACCCCAGAGTTCATGGTGTGAGGAAACAGAAAGTCCGACCGCAAGCATGATGTAGCCCATTTGCGATACCGAAGAATAAGCGAGCATTCGTTTCAAATTATTCTGGGCTATTGCAAGAACAGACCCTATAATTATGCCTGATGCTGCTATCCAGCAAAGAATATCAAATATGGGCAAGAGTTTAAGGAAATTTAGTGTGTAAACAGAAAAACAGACCCTTATGAATGCGTAAGTTGAGACTTCGATAATAATACCAGAAAGCATTGCGCTTATCTCGGCAGGTGCGAATGAATGCGCATCAGGTAGCCACGTATGAAGCGGGAAAAGAGCCATCTTTATCCCCAACCCAATAATGAAGAAACCAAAAGCCGCCAGCACCACCCTACTACTATATAAATCGCCGGTCTTCAATATGCACGAGATGTCGTACATGTTCAGCGTACCTGTAACCGAATATAAAAACCCTATTCCAAGCAAAAAGAAGCAAGCACCGATGGAACCCAGAATGAGGTAAGTATAACTTGCTCTCAGTGCTATTTTGCCCCTTGAAGCTATTAACGCATACGCTGACAGCGAAAATATCTCGACAAACACATACATGTTGAATATGTCCCCGGTTACGGTAACACCACAGAGACCTGTTACGAGGAGTTGATAAAGAACATAAAAAGAAACAATTTTACGAGGAAGTTCATGCTCTATGTTCCTCTTCGAATACATGACGCATACCAGTGCTAAAAACAGGAGTATGACCAGTACATAAGCGTTCAATGCATCAACGACGTATTCTATGCCCCATGGGGGACTCCATCCGCCGAGCCAGTAATTTATAGTTCCAACAGTGAGGACATGATGCAGGATAAAAATAGACATGACAAATTGAACAAGAATAGTAGCAAAAGATATGAAACAGCAGGATTTCTTGTTCAGCCAGCCAGCAATAAGAATAGTGAATGCGGAAAGCAGAGAGATTACAATAATAAGCACCGGGAAATGTTCTACTGCACTCAGCATCTGATCTTACTTATGTATAAGAAAATATAAACTTTCCTATACTCCCAGTTAATGCGAACAGAGTGAGTGTTTACTGGATCCTCCCTTCTCTTTATACTCGCTCTTGATGATATAATAACATTAAAAAACTCTTTCATCATAATCTTATGCAAAGACAAGCCTACAACACAATATATAAAATTATCGTTTTTCCATTAAGAAAAAAAATCGAAACATATTTAATTGCCTTATCCCCTCCAGATAAATGAGGGAATAATAAGGGAAGTTGAGTGTTTCTATGTGACCATAAAAGAATCCTCCGAAAAGGCGATAAAGGCTAAGCGAACGCTGGTAGTGATAGTATTTGTAGCGGTTTTATGGTGAACATGTGTCCCATGTCAAAAATGTCGATTTTTCCAGTAACATCACCTGTGTTCGGCTCTTTCTGTAACCACAAGATTATGGCACCTGCACACTCCGTGTACAGAACTGCATACTTCGTATGCAGA
>WNEG01000082.1:1979-6613 GCA_012910725.1 Candidatus Ethanoperedens thermophilum
ATAGCCAGTAACTTCGATTCCAACGTTTCAACCGCAACACCGCGTAATGTGACAGCCCCCGGCAAACACAAAACAGATGAGCGTTGGCTTGCAGTATAGGAAAGCTTATACTTTTCTATGCATTAAACAAATACAGAACACCCATGAATCTTACCATTGCAATCGCCCAGATAAATTCCACGGTTGGGGATTTGGACGAAAACACACGCAAGATATGCAATTTCATAGCTACAGCTAAAAGAGGAGGTGCTGATATTGTTGTGTTTCCAGAGCTTGCCATCACAGGCTACCATCCAAAAGATCTGCTCACAAAGCAAGGTTTTATTGAAAAAAACATCTGCTGCCTTGAGCAGGTCAGGAAGATATCAGGGGGAATCTGTGTCATCACCGGGTTTGTTGATTCTGTAGCAAGTAGTGACTGCTCTTTTGGGAACGTCAAACTGTATAATGCTGCAGCGATTATCTATAATGGTGAAATAAGTGAGATCTGCCATAAGACCCATCTTCCGAATTATGATATCTTCGATGAAAAACGGTATTTTACAAGAGCAGAGAAGCCATGCGTTTTCAGGTTCAAGGGTGTGACTATTGGAGTTAATATCTGCGAAGATGTCTGGTTTGAAGATGTCTGCATGCTCCAGCGTAGTAAGGGTGCAGAAGTGATTGTCAATTTATCAGCTTCTCCTTTTAATGTAGGAAAAATGAAGCAGCGGGTAAACATTCTCTCGCAAAGGGCGATAGAAAACAGTGTTTACCTTGTGTATGTAAATCTTGTGGGGGGGCAGGATGATCTTGTATTTGATGGTGGAAGCTGCGTGATCAATACAAAAGGGGAAGTTGAATTTGAAGCACCGTGTTTTGTAGAGAAGTTGTTTCTGCACACTCTTGGCAATAAAAAACCACTGCTGCAATCGTTAAGTAAGGTTGAAGAGATATACTATGCACTACTTCTCGCTCTCAAGGATTATGTGGTGAAAAACGGTTTTATGAAAGTAATTCTTGGTTTAAGTGGTGGCATCGATTCATCTCTTACTGCCGTTTTATGTGCGGATGCACTTGGTGCAGAAAACGTTATTGGAGTGTCCATGCCAAGTCATATTACTTCCAGAGAGAGCAAGAAAGATGCATACATGCTTGCCAAAAATCTTGGAATAGTCTACAAAGAGATACCAATCGAACGCATCTTTAAGACTTACCTTCAGGCACTTGAAACAGAGTTTGCAAGAACCATAGAAAATGTAGCCGAAGAAAACATACAGGCACGCATCCGTGGCAACCTTCTTATGGCACTCTCCAATAAATTTGGTTATCTTGTTGTAACCACTGGCAATAAATCAGAGCTTGCGGTTGGGTACTCCACATTGTACGGCGATATGGCAGGCGGGCTTGCCTTGATTTCTGATGTGCCAAAGACATGGGTGTACAGGCTTGCAGAGTATATTAACCAGAGAGCAGGATGCGCACGAATACCTTCAAGAATCATTTTAAAAGAACCTTCTGCAGAACTTCGAGAAGGACAAAAAGATACAGACTCTCTCCCACCTTATCCCTTGCTCGATGAGATACTTAAAGCCTATATTGAAGAAAACAAGAGCGTAAAAGAGATTACATCAAAAGGATATGATAAAAAACTCGTGCAGGATATTATATGGCGAGTGGACCATAACGAGTACAAACGAAAACAGTCTCCCCCTGGAATAAAAGTTACGACCAAAGCTTTTGGGACCGGGCGACGCATGCCTATAACAAACCGATACCGTGACCTCTAACTTACACTATGGTCTCAGCAACTTAATTTTTAGTCCATATTCATATATTCCCTCTGGATAGCTATTATCTCACTGCTGCTAGATGCTGCTGCATACTCTTCAAGAGGTTCGTGATTAATCTCTAAAAAGGTGTGTCCCCACTTGAATTTATTTAGCAATTCAAATGCTTGATTCTTCTCACCAATGATGTATAAAGCAGCTGCAAAGGCTTCCGCAGTGCTAAATTTAAATGGTTTTCCAAAGTTTACCGGGTTTGCAGCTACAAGGTATGGAAGTGCCCTGTGTACACGATCTCGATATTTAAAACGTTTGAATAGCTGTTCAGCATGTTCCCATGAGCAGTCAAGAATTGCAAAACCGTGTACAACATCTCTTCGAGACAATACTTGCAGAGCTAACGGATCAAGAAGAACTGCCCTCCTGGGGATGCTGGTCTTAACTATTGTTAGCATATTAAATCTTGCAAGCTTTTTACCAGTGCATTTTTTTGGATTGCACTGTTTGGCGTGATAAATGTATAAAGGGATCACTGGTTTTACCTTATTTTTTATGTGTTAATAAGCTTGATTGCGAAGCACTGCACAACTTCGTTGTACAGAAATAATTCTTGATTACGAAGCAATCAAGTGCAAAAGGAACGAATGTTTTACCTTATTTTTTATGTGTTAATAAGTTATAGCCAAAATTAAACTGTGGAGGACTTGATGACATTCGATAGAAAACCCTATATACATTGTAGGGATGAATAATTACGCATCTCTTGACGTTTTCTGCAGGTGAAAAAATTGACTAATGAATATGCCCCCGTGAATGATATTGAAAAAGTCCTTACTGAGTATTCCTATCTACTTGACATGGAGCTTGCCAGAATTGCCCTCAAGATCAAACCGAAGGAACTTGGCGATGCGGTTGCCTATGCACTTGCATCGAGAGGGAAGCGAATCAGACCTGCTGTGACGATGTTGTCATGTCTTTCTGTTGGCGGTTCTTTGCAGGATGCCCAGAAAGCTGCTGTGTCTGCTGAGCTCGTACACACGTCTTCGTTGGTACTTGATGATGTGATTGACAAGGCAGAGAAGCGAAGGAGCAGGAATACGATTCATACTATTTGGGGAGAGAATATAGCACTGCTCACCATTGAATTGCTGATTTCTCTTGCTTTGCGGGCTGCTCTTGGGGATGTGCGTTTGACAGAAGCTATATCCAAATCTCTTTTTTTCATGGGCGAAGGCGAGGCGATTGAACTTGTCAGTGCTCCAATGGATGAAAAGAGCTATCTTGACCTGGCTTTCAGGAAAACGGGTGCACTTTTTGGTGCTTCAGCATGCATGGGTGTTGTTGTGGGCGGCGGCGATGATGAAAACATCACGAGTCTTGAGAAGTTCGGGAATCATTTAGGGATTGCGTTTCAGATCCAGGATGATATTCTTGACTGTACCTCAAGTGAAGATAATCTTGGAAAACCTGTGAAACAGGATCTGTTTATGGGTAGACCATCGATTGTGTTAATCGACGCTGTGAATCATGGCATTGACAAAAACGTCATGTTAGGATGCAGTAACGGTGAGCTGATGGGACTTATATCAGACTCTATCGAGTATGCAAAACGCCTTGCAGCAGAACAGATAGATATCGCTATCGCGTGTTTAGACAATATCGATGATAGTGCGTCAAAGAAACAATTAGAAGGGCTCTGTGACTATATTATCAATAGAAAAAAATAATGGAATCTTTCTGGAAGTGTAGAGGTTTGATTGACCTGTTTTCCGATAAAGAGCTTGAACCAATTATTGATAAAGTTCTCTCGATGCGACCGCTCGATATTGATGATGGGATTGCCATTCTTAAATCAACAAACCTGTTTCTTCTTGGCACTCTTGCAGATTACGTGCGGAGACAGACCGTTGGTGAAAATGTAACCTTTGCATTTAACATGCACATCGATTACACCAATATTTGTGATTCAAAGTGCAAGTTCTGCGCCTATTACAGGGAGCCAACAGATAACGATGCATATACCATGAGTCTTGAAGAAATACTTAAAAAAGCAGGCGAAGCTAATAAAATGGGCGTGCGGGAGCTTCATATTGTCGGTGCACTTAACCCAGACCTTGATTTTTCTTTTTTTGAGGACATGATAGAACAAATCCACGCATCCTATCCACAGATGGGAATTAAAGCTTTTACTGCTGTTGAAATTGCATATATGGCACAAAATGAGGAAATAACTGTAAGAGAGATACTTAAGCGGTTGAAAGATGTGGGGCTTACCTGTATGCCTGGCGGTGGTGCTGAGATATTTAGTAAGCGTGTCAGAGCACAGTTGTGTCCAGGCAAGGTCTCGGGTGAACGGTGGCTTGAGATTATGGAAGAAGCACACACACTTGGAATCCCTACCAATGCCACGATGTTGTATGGCCACATTGAAACACCTGCTGAAGTGGTTGACCACTTACTGCAATTGAGGAATCTTCAAAGAAAAACAAGCGGATTCCAGGCGTTTATACCATTAAGTTTTCACCCGCGAAACACAAAACTGGAGAGCAGCATCCCTGAACCTACTGGTTTTGAGGATCTGAAGATAATTTTTCTTTCACGACTCATGTTAACAGGGTACATTGATAATATCAAGGCTTATTGGATCATGCTTGGTGAAAAACTAGCGCAGATTGCTTTACTTTATGGTGCCAATGACCTTGATGGAACAGTAATAGAAGAGCGCATCACCCATGCCACAGGCACAGTAACAGCAGAGTATCTTCCAGTAGAACAGTTGATTAATCTTATCAAAGGGGCGGGACGAATACCAGTTGAACGCACTGCCACTTATGACATTGTGAAGGTATACCATTGAATAAAACACAT
>WNEG01000082.1:6711-13618 GCA_012910725.1 Candidatus Ethanoperedens thermophilum
AAAACACATTCCTGTGAAAAACATTGGTATCGCTCGAAAAACGAGGGTGCTATATGGATGCATGGATACATTCACCGGCAACGACTCGTTCAATAAATCCATCGCCGCATTTAATGATGAGCGCACCTTCACGATCCACTCCAATCGCCTTTCCGTATATAGTTGTTGATGGATTGTTGATTTGCACTCTTTTTCCAATAGTAGCAAGAAAATATCTCCACTCATCTAATATTTGTGGGAACTGTTTATATAGCCGAAGATATTCGTATTCAAAACTTGTAAGCAATTTTTTGATGAATTCTACACGATCTATGGCACAGTCAAGTTCTGTTTGCAAGGATGTGGAGCTGTCTCTGATCTCTTCAGGGAACAACCGCGTGTCAATATTTGCATCCACTCCAATACCAACGATGGCATATTTTATCTGCTCTGCTTCTGCTTTTGTTTCTGTGAGTATGCCGCACACTTTTTTGTTTCCTATAATTATATCGTTTGGCCACTTTATCTTTGCATCAATTTTATATGTGCGGATTGTTTTTGCTGCTGCAAGCCCGGCTGCAATGGTTAGTCTATATGCTCGTGAAGCAGGTATTTTTGGTTTTAGTACGAGAGATAGCCAGATGCCGCCCCTTGGAGATATCCATGTTCTCCCTATCCGACCACGTCCACGCGTCTGTATCTCTGTAATGATGGTTGTACCGTCTTCTACACCATCTGCCATGCTCGCTGCTATACTATTTGTTGATTTAACTTCTCTGTAATATTTTATTGTTTTACCAATGATTGATGTGTTAAGCCCTCTCTGGATTTCTGCTGGCAGCAGATCAGGTATTTCTTTGAATATGTGTCCTATATTGGCTGTTGAATCGACATGGCTTTTATCTTTTCGCTGGCTTTCAATGTGCATCAATACTGTACTCCTGATACTATTTTTTTAATGTGTTTCTTTGAGATTTTAAGTGCATCATTCGTTGTATTCATAAATAATCACTTTTCACCTTTATAGTACATAAACATTGATGAATCGATAGAAAGGCGGTAAAGGGGATTATGAAAACCAGACTGGTAAAGAAGTCTCAAAGTCCCATGCAACGACCGGGCTTCGGTCGGATACGCTCTTCAGAGATCGAGCCATGAGCAGCTGCGAAGTATTTTTATCATTAAAAAACCAATAGATTTAACCATGAGTGACCTGAAACATGCAGATCGAAATGAGATAGCAAAAGGATTTGCAGATGATATTTTAAAAATTTTTGGAGATAAAATACAAAACGTCATTCTATTTGGTTCTGTTGCGAGAGGAGAGTCTGATGAGGAATCCGACATCGACATTTTAGTTATTACAACAGAAGAAGATTTTAGAATCCGGAGGGAATTGATTGGAATGGCATTCCAGATATTATCAAAACACATAATGATATTTCTGTTAAGATGCTATCGAAAAGGGACTTTGATGCTGCCGCGAATATATCATTCATAAGAAACATAAGGTCAGAAGGTATTCCGATTGGACGAAATCAAAGCATTACTTGAAAAGGCTGGAAATAGGGGTGGTTGCCGGCAGCTATTTCAAATATCCATCATTTTTCAACAGTTTTAACACATTCAAAACAGAATATCCTGCACGTGTTATTCCCATACTTCGCCGGTCAGTATCAGTGCCAACAAGGTATAAATTCTTAACAGGTGTTCTGTTCTCTGCGATATAGCCATTGATCGTCACCGATGCCTTTTCAGGTGTTGCTATCTGATAATGTTCCATCTCTATGAACTGCTCAATCCGCGGCACAGCCTCAACGATCGTATCCATCGCCTTTCGTTTTTCAGACTCAATCGTTTTCGTCTCATCAACAACAAACGTGAAACCAACAAGTTGCTTGCCCTTTGGTGCAAGACCATCGGTGTAGTTACTGATCGGCATCGCCCAGTATGCATGCTTCTGAAACCACATCTCAGAGCCAATATAATTAAATTCGGGCATCTCGTGCGATAAGCCAATCCACGCTGTTAAACTTTTAGACTGGGCGATACGTCCAAGATTGGAAATGTACTGCTCTGGAAGCTCATTTACCATGCAGGGCAGTTGCTTTGCAAAACCAGAATATACAACCACATCACAGGTAAACGATTCATCATCAGTTTCAACACCCACAACAATCCCATCAGATGTCAGGATTTTATTAACACGCTGGTTGGTTCGAATTTCAACGTTTTTTGGCATGGAATAAATAACCGCGTTTAAAAAGGATTTTAATCCCCCCCTCACATACGCTTGCGACTTGGAAACCCTGTTTGTTGCAAGGCGACTTAATCTGGTGATACGGCTCGTGAGCTGTTCAGTCAATGTTGAGTGATTTGTATCTTCTTTTACTTCATCATCAACAAAATTGCTGCCTGCAAGTACGCGGTGAACCGATGTTTCTCTCATGCTTCTACCTGTCAAAAGGTGACATATTGCATCTGCAAATTCAATCGACTGGGTGGATAAATTCCCTGGCAGAAAATCGTGGACTGACTGTGCAGAAGTATCAACTCCAAAGCTTGTAAGCGTCAGCGCTTTGGTAATAGCCTGCGATACCATAATTCTATCACGTCGCGGCAGCACATCAAAACCAACAAACTCTGCAATATTGGATGGGATATTTGTAAGGCCTTTTGAAGTGCGCACGAAATACGTGCCATAGGTTAAAAAAACAGGTGTGTAGTCAAGGTACTCGTTGATGATCTGTCGAAGCGGCCCATGCGTAAGCCCTGTAATGGCATGAGGTCCTGTATCTACCTGGAAACTATCAACCATATAACTATTACAATTGCCACCAGGAAGACTTCGCTCTTCGAGTACCAGCACCTGCTTTCCATGTTTCCCGATGGCAAGAGCAGTCATTAATCCACTGATGCCGCCCCCGACAACTATCACATCATATCTGTTCATATATTTCACCAAAATGTTGCATTGCAATCATTATTGAGAGGTGGTTTCGGAGGAATGATTATCTCCATTCATTTGATTTGCTCCCGACTTAAATATTCGCTAAATCATACAGCAGCCTGCCAATCTGTTTATCAACGATTCCTACCTGCCGTTTTTTCCATCAGAGCCACGAATTTATAGTACGTAGCCTTTTCTGCGTGGGTTGGGAGGTCCTGATGTGGATTAGATGCTTCTGAACTTTTGAATGCCTCTCTCTTATTCCCCGGTAGTGACTTAATCACGAACCTTTTCAGGTATCCAAACTTTCTTATTTCACAATCATACAGAGATCAAAGGTTTCGATTGAGCAATATTTTTTTCACATGTTTTACACATTCCGATAGTATCTGGTCTTTGTCGCCTATTACTTCAAGTCCTGCTGCACCGTTATGTCCTCCTCCTGTTCCGCCATGTGCCTTTCCAATCTCCTCAAGAATTTTTCCAAGTGTCACACCTCTTTCAATGGCGGTGCGCCGTGCTCTGCTGCTGACCCTGACCATCTCCCCGATGGGGGTTGCTACAAAGGAAACATCTGCTCCAATATTCACCAGGGTGGATGCTGCTGTGCCATTGAATGAGCTGATATAGGAAGTTGCGATAATCCAGTCATTCGCCCGTTCGATCTTTGTGCGCATGGCTGCCTTTATCATGGCGATGCGCATGGATATATCATGTGGTGTGGAAGAAAGAAGTTCAAGAACTTCACCATAGCTGACCCTGCTTTCTTCAAGCAGACTGGCAGTGGTATATAGTGAATCTGCTGTAGCGTGTTTAAAATGTCCTGTGTCTGTGATGATGCCTGTTATCAGTGCTATGCCCATTTCTGTAGAGAAGGAATGACCGGTCTCATGGAGCATTGTGTAAACGATTTCTGCTGTCGAGGTTCTATATTCTATGAGATGGAACTCTGCCCCGTCCAGCATAGTATTTGTTATATGATGGTCAATGATGCAGTATTTTTCAAGTTCGATGTTGTTTAGTTGAACACCAGTGGATGTATCAACCACAACGGTGATGTCATACATTGATATATCAGGGTTGTAGAGCACCTTCATGTCGAGGCGATTGATAAGAGTAGAACTTATGCGGTCAACACTATCGATTACGCCAATGCTTCCTCCAAATACCTCTCTAAGAGCGTAAGCACTTCCAATAGCATCTGGATCGGCATTTCGATGGCATAAAAAAAGTGGGTTTTTAAACTCTGTTAATAGAGAATAGAATTCATTGCGTGAGACACTGTTGTCCATGAAATATCTATAAATTAATAAAATTATATTTTTATTGTGCTGTGATTCCTGCTGTATCCAGTGCCTCTTTCAACCGCTCTTGTTGTTCAGTAAATCTTTTCTGAATGCGTTCTTCCTGACGAGTAAATGTTTTAAGCCTCAGATCAAGACTTTCTTCCTTCTTTTTCAGGGATTCGATCGTTTCGTTCTTATTGCTTTTAATCAGTATATTACCAACTGTCTGGTATAATACAACATCATCAGTTGTGACCTCAACAGCTTCCAGTGCACGATCTACATCACGCAAGCTTAACTCGATCTGGCTTTTTTGCCCAACCAACATCTGTGCCTGCTGCTGTGTCTGTTGAAGTTGAGACAGTTGATTCTGAATCTTGGGGGATATTTCTGAACTCATGCCCATCACTATTTTCTACATATTATTTAACATATACGGTCACTGGGGAGTTATGCATCATCAAACTGAACAAATTAACTTTTTCAAGGCTAATAAAAAAATAGAAATATGGCATAGTATTATGAAAGTCATGTATTATTTTTATTTCAATGATATTATTTAGTAAATTAATTTTTTTAAAAAACAGAAGAATTATATACTATTTTGACTTTAATACTTATATTTGTGAATTTTTCACAAAAATATCACTCTAATCTAAATGGTCGGATAAAATGCTGATTGAATTTAATGTACAAAATTTTCGCTCTATTAAAGAAGAAGTCACTTTTAGTTTAGTAGCTTCTGCAGATAACTCATTAGATAATAATTTAATTAAAACAGATTTGTTAAGAGATAATCTATTACGTAGTGCAGTGATTTATGGAGCAAATGCTTCAGGAAAAAGCAATGTTATCTTAGCTTTTAATTTTTTGAAAATTTTTGTGGAGACTGCCCATACGTTCCAAAAAGGTACTAAAATTAATTATTCGCCTTTTAAACTTGACAAAAAATGTCTATCCAAGCCAAGTAAATTCGAAGTTGTTTTTATTAAAAACAATATCAAATACGTTTACGGAGTATCTCTCAATAGTGAAAAGATTATTGATGAATATTTATATTATTATCCTAAAGACCGTAAAGCACTCATTTTTGAGAGAAAGGATACCAATAATTATAGGTTTACTATTGATAGAAAAGAACAAAAATTTATTTCTGAAAAAACCTTAGATAATGTTCTTTATCTTTCAAATTCAACTCAATTGAATTATGATAAGACTTCCGAGGCTTTTGATTGGTTTAAAGATAATTTGGGGATTATAGGAACAACAGATCATCCCCGATTAATTGATTATACTATTCATAAATTTAGTGAAGATGAAAAAACGAAAAAATTCATTTTAAAAGCTCTTAGTGAAGCGGATTTAGGAATTAACGATATATCCGTATCTATTGAGAAGATTTTAATAGATGAAATTCCAACTCCAATTCGAGAACGATTCAAAGCTGTGATGTCGGGTGGAGATAGAAAACTTGAGAAAATTGATATTAAGACAATACATAAAGTTATTGATGAAACCGGGAATGAAGATTATGTCAAATTTGATTTTAAAGAAGAATCTGAAGGGACAAAAAGATTGTTTTCATTGATTGGTCCCTGGATTGATTCATTAAACAACGGCCGAGTTTTAATTGTAGATGAATTAGATACTAAACTACATCATTTATTGAATGTTTTTTTAATTAAACTATTTAATGATCCTACTCAAAATAAGAATAATGCTCAATTAATATTTACAACACACAACACAAATTTACTTGATCTGGATATATTCAGAAGGGATCAAATCTGGTTTACAGAAAAGAATCCTAGTAAAGGAAGTACAGATCTTTACTCTCTCATAGAATTCAAGCCTCGCAAAGATAAGAATATTCAAAAAGGATATCTGGCAGGACGATATGGTGCCATACCATTCATAAGTGATGATAGGATATTTTGATATGAGTGGGTATAAACGCAGAAAAAAGAATACAAGAATTCCACGCAAAGTTTATGTGATTGTTTGTGAGGGAAAGAAAACTGAAAGGATTTATTTTGAGAAATATCGGACAAGATATTCTAATCTTTCGATAGAAACACCTGACTCAAAGTATACAGATCCAAAGAATCTTATAAAATTTGCAAAACAATATGAAGAAAATTTGACTTTTGATAATGGAGATACTATTTGGTGTGTTTTTGATTGTGATGAAAATGAAAATGATGATTTAGCCAAAGCATGCAAAATTGCAGGTAAAGATATTAATATTTCTTTTTCAAATCCAAATTTTGAATTATGGTTTCTTTTGCATTTTGAATTGTATGTTACCAAAATAGAGCGTTCTGAAGTAATTCAAAAATTAAAAAAATACATACCTCAATATAAAAAGAATATGAACATCTATGATTTATTAAAAGATAAAAGACCACAAGCAATTAGTAATGCAAGAAAATTAATAAAAAAACATAAAAAAGATGGAATAAAACAAATAAGTGTTGAAAGCAATCCTTCTACTCAAGTTTATAGTATAGTCGAAGAAATTTTAAAAAATACTGAAGAATGGAATTAATATTTTAATTGTTTATTTATCTTTTAATCCAGGATAAAAACAAAAACCCCGAGCATCGCCCTGATGCCGCCCTATTCAGAAGGAGATTATTGACTTGAGGATGATATTTGCCAATCGTTACTGGTTATTTCTGTACAACGAAGT
>WNEG01000028.1 GCA_012910725.1 Candidatus Ethanoperedens thermophilum
TTTTGATGGAAGATGATTCAAAAGAACAAATAGCAAAAATCCTGCTGGAAAAAGAAGCAGTCACACTGAATACAGAAGAGCCGTACACATACGTCTCAGGGATACGAAGCCCTATCTACTGTGATAACAGAAAACTGACATTCTATCCTGAAGAAAGGAGTGCCATTGCTGATGCTCTTGCAGAAAAGATAAAAGAGATCGACACTGAGATTATTGCAGGTACAGCTTCGTCAGCAATATCATGGGCTGCACTTGTTGCTGAGCGCCTTGGTAAGCCCATGGTGTACATTAGAAAAAAATCTAAGGGTTATGGGAAGGACAATCTTATCGAGGGAGGGGATATCTCAGGAAAGAAGGTTGTAGTTGTAGAAGATCTTGTAAGCACTGGCGGAAGCAGTTTTAATGCTGTACAGGCATGTCTTGAAGCAGGTGCAGATGTGAAGGCTGTGGTTGCGATATTCACGTATGAATTTGAAAAGGCAAAGAAGAAATTTGAGGAATGTAAATGTGATATGATTTTCCTGACAGATTTCTCTACTTTGATACTGGTTGCTGCCGAGAATGATTTTGTTGAGAACGGTAAACTTTCATTGATTCGGGAGTGGAATTCTGACCCGGTCGGATGGGGCCCAAAACATGGATTTCCTCCTGCAGAAAAGAAAAATTAGGTGATATTAATGAGAGAACTTAGTGAAAAGGAGGAGATTGCAAGAAAGATGATATGCCTGCCTCTTGACGGACTTAAGAGCATGGATGAACTCAAGAGCAGAGTCAAGGAACTGAGTCCAGTTGTTGGGCTTTTTAAGATAGGAAAAGAGACTTTCACAAGATTCGGGCCAGCAGCTGTAAATCTTGTCCAGTCCCATGGTTCAGAAGTTTTTCTGGATCTCAAGTATCACGACATTCCTAACACAGTCGAGGGGGCAGCAAAAGCAGCAGCAGAACTGGGAGTTGAAATTTTGAGTGTGCATGCTCTTGGGGGATTGGAAATGATGAAAGCAGCAGTTGCAGGAGTTTTAAAAGCAGATATCAGGAAGAAGCCGAAAGTCATAGGCGTGACAATCCTGACCAGTATAGATAAGGATATCATGAACAACCAGTTGAACATTCCTGGATCTGTTGATGAGCAGGTTCTGCGATTGGCAAAGCTTGCAGAAGAAGCAGGTCTTTCTGGCATAGTATGCAGCGGAGCTGATCTTTTGCATATTAAATCTGAGCTTCCTGGTTATTTTATGTTTATCACACCCGGAATCAAGGGGCCAGGAACCGGGGCAGGGGAAGATCAGAGAAGAGTTATGACCCCTTCAAATGCAGTAAAGGATGGTTCTTCTATACTTGTCATAGGCAGGGCAATAACCGGGGCGAAAAACAGGATCCAGGCAGGCCTGGATGTTATCGAGGATATAGCAAAAGTATTGTAAGTTACTATCTGTCAATTGTTTCTATGACTAATATCTCTTTTACTTTTTCTCGTATATCTCAACAGGCGTTGGCAATATTCCCGGCCTATCATCGGTCATCCAGTTAATATAGCTCATCACGTGCACATAATATTCGAGATACTTTTTAATAAAGTTGCTTAACCCCTCGCTCCTGCGTCCAAGTATCAATATCACAAACCACTGGATTAACATGCATATTTCTGCGATAAATCCGTACACCATCAATACCAGCCCTATAACAAACGAATACACGATTCTGATAAAAAGCTCCAGTCGTTTCGCATCGTGTTCGTAGACAAATAACTGATTCAAATCATTCGTTTTTTCTTCTACCATTTTCAATCACATCCTTTTATTTTTTCCCCTATTCTTCCATCTACTATAAGTCACCTACCCCGCTCTGAAGACTGAAGCATTCCCGGGATATTATTCCACGATGATTCCTGCATATCCAACCACGCTGCTGTTGTCCCCCGTAGCATCGCCGCTTGTCGAGTAATCCAGCAGTTCTGAGGTTGATGCCCCAAGTTTTTTAGCAGCATACAGCATCGCAGCGATCGCACCATAGCCGCAGACAGTAGCATTTAATTCATATAATATGGAATACATCTTATGTATGTCAAAATCAAGTATAGCATTTATAACAGACATATCTTTTTCGTGTGCAATGTTTGCTGGCTGGTAATGTGTAAAATCGCTTGATGCTATTATTATTACCTTTTTGCGACTTTTTTGAGCGGCTTCCATAATTTCTTCCCCGATTTTCAGTGCCGTCTCTTCATACTGATTACTGATACATATTGGTACAATCTTAAAATCTTTCTGGGTATATTGTAGAAAAGGGAGTTGTACTTCAATGGAGTGCTCTCCAAGATGTGCTATCTCATCACAATCGATGACGTTTCCTGGAAGCATATTCACAAAGTCCTGGTCCACATACACGTCACCAAGAGGAGTAGCCCACACATCAGTGGATACTGCAACTTGCGAACCCATACCGGTATGGTTTGGCCCAAGAATCACATACGTGTCAGCATGAGGTAGTGCGGCGTACACACGCCCAGCAGTTCTGCCTGAATATATATACCCGGCATGAGGTACCACCGCACCAAGCGCATTTTCATGTTTTGAGATGTCTGGTATAGATTGTTTTATTGACTTTTCCAGATCATCCGGGTTTCCCTGGTAGAATCCTATTGCTGTCGGACTGCGCAGCATGCTTCCCACACTCACAATTCTGTTTCAAAATCTGAAAGCTCGTAATTAAATGTAGTATCGCCTTTCTCTGCTTTTATGGTCTTTGCTAATAGCCAGTAGATTAAAGCAAGGGCTTTTCGACCTTTATTGTTTGTTGGTATGATAAAATCAACGTTTGATGTTGAGTTATTCGTATCACACAAAGCCATCACCGGTATACCAATATTAACTGCTTCACTGACCGCTTGCGCATCCCCGTGCGGGTCTGTAACTAAAACAATATCTGGTTCAATATACCTATCCAGTTTTGGGTTGGTAAGTGTGCCTGGTATAAATCTACCAGTGATGATGTTTGCACCGATTATCCTGGCAAACTGTGTGGCTGGGTAATGCCCATATTGTCTTGCTGATACCACCAGTATGCGTGATGGATTATATTTTGAAAGTAGTTTTGCCGCCAATCGTGCTCGTTCATCAGTTTTTTGAATATCAAGCACATACAAACCATCTGCTCTAACTCGATAGACAAATTTCATCATTTTATGGTTCTTTTGCTGAGTGCCTATGTGAATTCCTGCTGACAAATACTCATCAATAGGAATTAATGGTTCATATTCTATATCTGATACTGGTATAATTTCCTGTTCCATTTTATATCGCCTCATCTTTTTTTCTTTCAGGTTCTTCAATCATACTTTTGGTAATTATTTTGTACACTCTGTGTTCGTGCTTTGCAGTAATAGGAATAACGCCAAGGCGCAGTTCTTCAAGAGCGATATCGATTGGTTCTCCCTTTGCATCTGGAATCAGCACTGGTGCACCCATCGAAATTTGCAAAGCACGTGCACCAACGATTCTGGCACGTTCATATCGTGTATACTTATCTATCTCCAATTAATCACCACATTTTTGAATCAATCATTAATTATATGTTTCTATAATCCCTCTAAAAATGGACACATGCTTACTGGATTCCCATAGCGATTTGGGGTTGCTGAGATTCGAACTCAGGTCACAGCGTCCCGAACGCTGTAGGATGGTCCAGGCTACCCTACAACCCCCTACTGGTAGGGCGAAAGCATATCCACGAGCTTAACATGAGAAAGGAGCATCCTCCGACAGCAATACCGATTAATCCCAAGATCGTCGAGCACTGCACCAGCATCCTCGCTCTCGATGCGCTTAGTGTATTCTTCCCATACGCTTCCAATAACCTTACCACAGGTAAAACATCTAACCGGTATCATTCATATTCACCTGTATGACTTCTGTCTCTTGGCTCTTGCACCAGGCCCTCCAAACTTCTTGGATTCTTTCTGGCGTGAATCATTAACAAGAAGGGACCTATCGTACTCAAGTAATGCATCTTTGAGCGAGGGATCTGAACTCCACTCTACAAGTCCCTTGGCAATAGCAGTCCTGACTGCTCCAGCCTGACCCATGATGCCTCCGCCTTTAACTACCACATTAACATCAATGCTGTTAATCACGTCATCATCACAGAACAGGATAGGTTCAATCATCTTTAGTCTAACAAGCTCTGGCTCAATAATTTCGATGGGCACTTTATTAATCCTGATGCACCCTTTTCCCTCTTTTAGAGTAGCACGTGCTATTGCAGTTTTCTTTTTGCCTGAAGTGTTAATAATTTTAACCAAATACAATTACTCCTTTAGAATTTACCACCAAGTTGTCTGCTCAAATCATCAAGTCCAATATGCTTGATGGTGCTTAGCCGTTTCATGGATGTGCCCTCTAATTTGCTCCTTGCTTCCCGCTTAAGTTCCACTGGCTCACCAACATACACCTTAAGATGAGAGAGCGCATTTCTTCCGCGCCGTCGTTTATGCGGCAGCATGCCCCTGACTGTTCGTTTAAGAATCATATCAGGTCTTTTAGGGTAATATGGGCCTTGTTCCTTGATGCCGCGCTGTGTGGCCTGTAGATATTCGTTAAACGTGGTCGTTGCTGAACCTGAAATAATTACTTTTTCAGCATTGACAATAGAAACTGTTTCGCCCTCAAGTAAACGTTTAGCAGTCATACTTGAAAGACGTCCCAATATGAGTCCAGAAGCATCAATGACGATCACTACTACATCACTCCATTATCCTGATATTACTGCCTTTTGGATTTGTCTCCACCAGCTCCGCAATAGAAAGACAGGTCCCACCAGCTTTATGTATTTTATCTTCTGCATTGATGCTGAAATTAAACGCAGCAACAGTAACAGAATGGTCAATGTTTCCTGCACTAAGTACTTTTCCTGGAACGATCACAGTATCATTATCTGAAGCATATCTATTGATTCTACTGATATTTACCTCTGCAAATTTTCGGGTTGGGCGTTCGAACCTCTTTGCAATAACTCGCCAGATAGAAACATCCTCGATGCGAGATTTGGTTTTTAATTCATTAATTAATTGTATCAAAGTTGGATTCGTTTTAGGTATTTTTTTACTCATTATTATGCCCTCACATCGAGCCGCAGTTTCAGCCTGAACTTAGGCACAAAAACTTGCATCTTAGATAAGACTACCCATGCATACACTTACTACTACATAAAGATTGTTCTTCATGGGGACTGTCACGTTAC
>WNEG01000093.1:0-12469 GCA_012910725.1 Candidatus Ethanoperedens thermophilum
CTTCAATGCGTTATAACATATCGGCTCCAGCACAAAAGAAGTTTTTGGGGTGAGCCAAAAATTTGGGCAAACGAAGTGATCGGAATATGCTGTCTGGACGACCCGGCCAGTGGCAAGATGCAACAGTTGCGAAGCGTTTTGCCTGACGGTTTCATAGGTCACACCCCTTCACAAAATTTGAGAAGTGATCTAAGATTGTTTTCAATTATCGGATAAAATTCTGGAATTTCCTCCTTTGTAAATACTTTCAAAGATTCATTGTAGGCTTTGATTGCACTCTTGCAGTTCTCAACCTTGGCCTCTACCTCTGCAAGCGTTGCGTATGCATTCCCAAGATTGTTCTGAGTCATTGCATAATCCATCGGGAAGCGGTCAAGGGTATAAACTTTCAGTGCTTCCTCATAGGCTTTGATTGCCTTCTTGCAGTTCTCAGCCTTGGCCTCTACCTCCCCAAGCGTTCTGTATGCAGTCCCAAGATTGTTCTGAGTAGCAGCATAATCCATTGGGAAGCTGTCAAGAGTATAAACTTTCAAAAATTCATTGTAGGCTTTGATTGCAATTTTCATATACTTTGCTTTGTTGATATCTATAACTCCAATATGATATGCCTGGTTTCCAATGCTAAATAACGAATCAGCATCATCGGAAAAGAAATCCGTCATCTCATTTAAATTATCTAAAACAGATAAATCATCTTCAATTACGGATCGAAGGTAAGTCTCTTCAATCCAGACGTCGTCTTTTTTGATTTCTATAAAGCCTTTGTTTTTCAACTTATTAAACAATCCATCCCACTCATAAGATTCCTTTTCTATTCCTTCTTTCACCTTGCAAATATGTTTTATTCTTTTGAAAGAGAAAATTTCTCTTTCCCTATAAATTCCCGCATAGTAGAGGCGCTTCATAGACTTTAGGATGCCTTTTTCAACTTCAGTGCAGGTTCTGTACCGTTTTCTCATCGTGTCTAATTGTAAGAAAATTGAACCGATGTTGCCATCAAATGTAGGGGGTAAATCTATATCAGTTTGTTTTGCAACGGTTTCCCCTTCATTTCTCTGGATTTTAGGAATTTCTATAGGAACACCAAATATTGAAGAAATATCAAAATTAAACATCTCTAAGTAGTTACACAGGTTATCGTATTCTTTACCTGAACGACAAGATGCGACTATGATGATATCTCTTTTTAAAAATTCTTGAAGTAAATGGAAGAAGTTCTGTTTCTCTATGTATTTATCCAGATCATTAAGCACAAGAATTTTTTTCCAACGACTAAAGCAGGAAGGAATTCGAAAATCTTCCAGATTTTGTATATCTACAAGTTTTGGAATTATAATACTGCGCGGTTTATTTAGAGTAATCAGGGATTGGTAAATAGCCCTTGTTTTTCCAGCCAATGGATTCCCAATTATCAAAATATTTTTATTATCCTCAATTTCATTCTTAATGGATTCATCTATCTGTCTCTGATAGTAGTATTTATGAAAACCGTACTTTGGTTTTCCACGTATTCCTAAAAGTTCATTTGGTTTTAGTGATGACGATTTTTTCCATTTAACCTCATATAACGCCTTGGTTTTTCCCACTCTATGACGAAAAGGTTTAAAGATGATTTCTATGATAATTGCCGCAATGACGGCAAAGACGATTGCAAAGATGATTTCCCACGAGTGCTCACTAACAAATTCCCATATATATTCCATACTCAACCTCCTGCCAGCCAAATAGAATGTCGCCTAATTATCATCCCGGCGGGAATCAAAATGCCTGGCACAAAAGTTCATTCTTTCATTATTTTTGTTAATGTTTCTGCTGCTTGACGAATTTCTTTGTATTGTAAGGTAATCTCTTCTGTGTTTGTTATGATGTGTAATTCTTGTTTTCTGGTAGTAGTGCCAATGATTGTGTGCGGTATGTTTTGCAGTTGATCAAGTGTCTGTTCTGGTGTTGTTATAATCATGCGTCCGTATGTTTCTGAGAAAAGAAGTTCAGTATCTGTCAGCTTATCTGTGGTAAGTGTAATCTCTGCCCCGTGTGTTGGTGTAATGAGTTCGCAGAGTGCTGCGGCAAGTCCACCGTTTGATATGTCATGAGCGGTAGTCACGCTGCCTGTTTGTACAAGCCCTCTTATACTGCTAAGAATTTGTTCGATGTTTTCCGGCACTGTTGGCACACTTCCTGCTTTTGTGTTTAGAATATGATAATATTCGCTTCCCCTGAGTTCTGGTTTTGATTCACCGATGAGTATGATTGTTTCGCCTTTGTGCTGTATGGTACTGTGCGGCAGATGCTCTATCTCTACGTTCGTGAGTTTGCCAATCATGCCAAGACTTGGTGTTGGAAGTATGGTGGTGTTGTGTTCCTTGCTCTCGTTATAAAATGACACGTTGCCACCGACAACAGGTGTGTGAAGTTTTTTTGAAGCATCACCAAGCCCGATGACTGCTTGCTTGAACTGGTAGTAGGTTTCCTTCGTTTCAGGATTTCCAAAGTTGAGGCAGTCAACGATACAAAGAGGTTCTGCACCAATGGTTGCAAGGTTCATTGCATTCTCTACAACTGCACCATAAGTGCCAGTGTAGGGATCATGGAAGGTGTGCAGTGGATTGCATCCAGATGATAATGCTATTGCAACCCCTGGTGTTATGCGTATCAGCCCACTGTCTGCACCTGGTTTTATGACCGTTTGAATCTGTACTTCATGATCGTACTGGGAATATATCCATTGCTTGGATGCGATGTTGGGTGATGAGACCACGCTGAGGATTGCTCCTTTAAGGTTTCCTGTTTCTATTTCTGGTGGTGAAATATCGCTTGTTTTTAGTGGAGCAATCGAGGCTTGTTCAGTATAGGGTGCACCACCTGAGAGCAGGTGAATCGGTATATCTGCTACTATTTCCCCATTGTAGTGTACTGTGTAGTTGGGTGTTGTTGTAAGTTTCGCGATCACACTCGCATTAAGATCGTATTTGTCTGCGATCAAGAGCACTTTGCCAACATTTTCTGGTTTTACTTCAAGTACCATTCGTTCCTGTGATTCTGATATCATGATTTCGAATGGAGTCATACTCTCTTCACGAAGAGGCATCTGGTCAAGGTCTATGGCCATGCCAAGATTTCCTTTGGCTGCCATTTCACTGGTTGCACCCGCGAGTCCTGCAGCACCGAGGTCCCTGCATGATTCTACAACGCCATTATGCACTGCTTCGAGCGTTGCCTCTATAAGCAGTTTTTCTGTATAAGGATCGCCAATCTGTACGCTGCTTCGTTCTGATTCTGATTCGCTGCTTAAATCTTTCGAGGCAAAAGAGGCACCTCCAAGTCCATCCCTTCCTGTTGAGGCACCGATAAGTATGATGCTGTTACCTGCATGCTGCGCTGTAGCTGTTATCAGGTGCTGCTTGGAAAGTAAGCCAACACACACCACGTTTACCAGCGGGTTGCCACTGTAATCGTTGTGAAACATGACCTCGCCACCAACGACCGGAACCCCGATGCAATTCCCATATCCTGCAATGCCTCTTACCACATGTTCAAGAAGGTACTGGTTTTTTTTAATTTCAGGAGATCCAAAATACAATGCATCCATCAATGCAATCGGACGTGCGCCCATGGATACGATATCTCTTACAATGCCGCCTATTCCAGTCGCTGCGCCATTATATGGATCTACATAGGAAGGATGGTTATGGCTTTCCATACCAATAGCAAGGTAAAGAGTGTCTGTCAGTTTTACAATGGCTGCATCATCACCTGGTCCTATGATGACATCTTCGCCAGTTGTGGGCAGTGTTTTTAATAAAAGCCCGCTTGAGCGGTACGAGCAGTGCTCACTCCATAGATTTAAGAAGCAGCCCTGTTCGACCGTATTTGGCTCTCGTCCCATTTTTTCGCTGATTAGCTTGAAGTCGGATTCTGGTATAAGCATGTTGTGTGACCTCGCTTGCTTTGCGCACTCGATTGCTAACGCACTCGATTGCTCCGCAATCGAGAGTTATTTCAGCACACGAAGTTGTGCAGTTTATTGTCCGCCCAAAAATCCACGGAGCATTGGATGCATCTCCATCAACTGCTGCGAGGCTAAATCCTCATACAGGCGATACATGATACTCACAGTCAACAAAAGTCCTGTTCCACCAACGCCACCGACAGTTCCAAGAAGGCTTGCCACAAAAGTCAAAAAGCCTATGAACGCTCCTCCAATAATAGTCACTCTTGGAATGTATCGCTGCATCACACGTTCAATGCTGCCAGTGCTTCTCCTGAATCCCGGTATCTGCATCCCAGAACCCTCAATTTTTGCTGCAACGCTTTTTGCGCCCATTCCTGTTGTTTCGATCCAGAACAGGGCAAAGATTATCCCGCCGATAACAAGCATTGTTGCATCGGCGAATACATGCAAGAATATCTGCCATGTCGCTGGTGCTGCTGCACCGATGCTCTGGTAATGCTGCTCCACTAACGAAGGTATCCAGTCGCTTGGACTATGAAGAGGTGCAAGATAATACATGATGCCATTTAACGGTGTACTTCCAATGTATTCACCAAAAAAAGTTGTTCCACGACTTGAAAGTAGTGTACCGATCATCTGGATGTTTGCCTGTAAAGCTCGCACAAGAATCATCGGGAGTACGCTTGCGTAGATGAGTTTTACCGGAAATCTGCCGCGAGCACCTCTAACAGCGCTGTGTGCCAAAGGTATCTCGATTCTTGTGCTTTCCACATACACTACCATGAGGAATATCAGGGTGGTGGTTATTAGTGCAAGTATGCCTCCACGAACAATAAGAAATAGCATCCCGTCACCTGATAAAAGATAATCTGCACCCACGTTCTGTGCAATGTACGCCCACTTTGGAATCAAGCCCATCGGGATACCTGTTTCATCGAGCTTCCAGTTGAACACACCTGTGATAATCTGTTGTGAAACTCCTGCAACGATGAACAAGCCAACACCCGAACCTATACCCCATTTTGAAACGATTTCATCCATGTACAGGACCAGCAGTCCTCCAATGAATATCTGGATGAATAATATGAACATGATGACATTTGTACCAACACCAAGGGTGGCTGCTAACATTTCATCTGGTCTGATAAATCCCCCAAAAAGCTGGGGGAGAGCTTCGAGTGCAATCATTATAAACACAAGAAACTTCTGTGCACCCTGGAATAGTGCCTGCTGGTGTGGGTCACTCAAATCCATTTTGATGATATTTGCGCCTACCAGGAGTTGCAGTACAATCGATGCAGTCACGATTGGCCCTATACCAAGTAACAGGATAGAACCAGATGCTCCTGCAAAAAAAGCACGATAGTACTCAAAAAGGTCAATCGAGTCTGGAGAGAGTCCAAAGAGTGGGACATTGCAGAGAGCAAAATAAAGGACTAATATTCCTAAGGTCCAGCTCAATCGTTTTTTAAAATGTAGATGTCCTTCTGGACGTGATACTGCTGGAAGTCGCAGTATTATTGGTGCAAGACTTTCAAACAGACTCATGTTATATTATGCCGCCGTTATTGTGCCGCCGGCATGTTCTATTTTATCCCGCGCGATTCGAGAGATATCTCTCGTATGGATGATAATAGGTTTGGTGATTCTGCCCTTTCCAAGCACTTTTTCAATTCCAAGATCGTAAAGGTTCAGTTGATTGGCTTCACCTTCGATCGGTTCTATCATCGCATCCAGTTCCCAAAGGTTAATCACTGTTTTCCTGTCTGTAGTTCTCTTGCTGGTAAATCCATGTTTTCCGTATAATAAACCCATTTTCGTTGATCGCATGATATGATGTTTGCGTGCGCCTGCCATCCCACGACCTCCCCTGCTACCTGCACCTCGCCGGTTTTTATGGGTGCCGCCTCCACATGTACGCGATCCACGGTATTTTTTAACTTTTTCTTTGCTCATCGTTTTTCATCTCATCTTTTTTAAGAGCGATGCTATTTCCTCGCCATGATAGCCAAGTGCACCGCCTTCAGTGTATGTTTTTTTGATTCCACGGTGTCCTTTTCTTGGTGGATGCAGTCTAAATACATAGCGCAATTTTGGCACGTTTTTCAAATTCGTCCCGCCATTGCACACTGCTTCCGACAGTTCATCTATTGATGCATAAGTGGTATTCTCTGCAACATAGTCGTCTGTGAGTTTCACTCTACCAACGAGTTCTCCCCTATTTTTCAGGATTAGTGATAGAGACTCGCTTGAAATTTCACCCCATGCAATATAGCTGGTTACTTTTTGAATCATGCCTTTATAATGAAGATTCTCATCTACCACCACACAGTGGTTGACACGATTTAGACGCAGCATTCTAAGAGTGTCTTCTATCTCTGAACGAATGTTGACACTACCTCTTATTCTTATCGCAGCGTACATTTATGGCTCCATTATTTTGGTTGTGTTTGTATGCTGAAGGGCATCATAGGTTGCTTTGGCAAAGTTTAACGTGGTTCGAGTTTTGCCCTCTGTATATGTCCACACATCTTTTATGCCTGCTATTTCCATGACTTTCTTGGCAGTTTCACCTGCTACAAGCCCTAAGCCTCTTGGGGCAGGTTTTAGCACGACAGTCACACTGCCAGATTTGCCTGTTACTTTGAATGGAACGGTGTGAGATTCTCCACAACCACATTCCCATGAGCCACAGCCTCTTTTAACCTTTGTGATTCTTCTTTTTGCTGTATTAACTGCTTTTCTTATAGCAGGTCCAACCTGCACATCTTTTCCCTGCCCAAATCCTATGAATCCATTCTCGTTTCCAACAATTACAACTGCTCTAAACTTCACCCTTCTTCCAGAGTCGGTCATCCGCTGCACCATATTTATGTCTATGACTTCTTCTCTAAGTTCTGGAAGAAGTGTGTCCACAACTTCAGATTCGCGAATTGGAAGTCCTGATCTTAAAGCTTCTTCTATGTCTGTTATTTGCCCATCTTTTACTAAATGGCCAAGTCGGGTTCGCGGAATCCATTCTACCTTCTCTTCAACACGTTCACGTCTTTTACCTGTTCTTCGGTTATCTGTACCGCCCCTCTTTTTAGCCCCTTTATTGTTCATCACTGCACACTCCGTGTACAGAGTGTCAAGACTGCACACTCCGTGTACAGAAATGCAGAGATAGCACTTAAAACCGCACACATTCGTGTATAGAGTGTCAAGACTGCACACTCCGTGTGCAGATCAGGATTCGTTATTTCTACTCGCGTTATGTGTAGCCCTTTATTGTTCATCTATTTTTTCCTCCTGTAAACTTGTTATTTTCTCAAGAGTGCTCTCAAACTGTGTTGTAATATCTGTTCCATTGTATTTTGCTGCGACTTCCCCTCGTATTCGCTCCTCACCTGGAAATATCTTTGCATCACATGGCACGTCCACACCAGCATCCACAACTCCTTTCAGTGCAGCATAGATCCTCGAGCCTTTTGTAGATGAGTAAAGGCCTATATCAAGGATTGCTGATTTCCATCCATGTTTAATCATGCGATGTCCCATAAGATGGCCTGTAAGATATGCTGCTGTTGTATTGGATGTACTTGCAGTGTATCCATATTTCTTAAGCTCTGTGGATACACAACTGACATGAGTCTTATCACCGGATTGTTCTGCTGTTACCAGTTGAATCTGCATGCGACTCAAGCTTTTTCGTGTAACCAGTCGCGGTTGTTTGGATATGATTAGCTTACGGCGAGTATGGTAATTGGTGCGCCCTTCCCGCCTTCTTCTGAAAGGTACTTTGTATCGTGGTCCTGTAGCCATTTTTTTTCTCTCCTACTTTTTAATTGATTCGATATGGGCTTCAAGGTGCGCTACGCTTCGGTATTCTCCGCCTTTAGCTTTTCGATAGAGCTTGTGATGTATGGGGGCATCTACCGTGCCATCATCTCGAAGCTCTCTGAGTCTTCGTCTTAATGCCCGTATTTTTTTTATCCATTGTTCCTTCCTGGGGCGTCTTGCGCCTTTTGCACCTTTGCGAGAACCGTGTCCTTTACAATGCCCATAGGCTCTTTTTATATCTCTTGCTCTTGCTCTTGCGCGACTTATACCTTTTTTCTGTTTTCTTTTAATAGCGCCCTCTCCAACTAATTTTCTAATATCTTCTCGTGTGACAGCTTTTGCAACGTCTTCTGATACTTCGGGGTTTAACCAGACTCTTTCAAGACCTACCTTAAGCACCTTTGATGCAATTCTTCGCTGGTTTGATAGATTGGACATGCTATTCCGTCACCTCGGTTTGCCTTCGGTTTAGTATTTTAATTCCAAGTTCATCTGCATGTGTTTCTATCAGTGATCTTTTCTTTTGTCCGACTGTGTGCCCAATTCTAATAGCAGTGGTCGCAGCATCTATGTTTTCAATGTCAAGAAGTGTGTGAACAAGGGTTTCTTTATATCCTGAAGGATGAATACCTTTGACTCTCAAAGGACTGCCATATCCAGGATGGGCTACCGGACATCTCCCTTTGATGTGTATGCGTGTTTTGCTGTGCAGACCTCGTGGTTTTCTCCAGTTATCATCAAGTCTTTTTTTCTTGTGGGAATCTGCCCGTTTGAATGTTGGCTTTCTTGCCTTCTGCCGTTTTCTCACTTTAAGTAAATGTTTAGTTTCCATGATTATCTCCCACTATAATTTTTCCACTATGTATATTCCATCCTGGAACACTCTTGGATCAAAACCTTTGATTCGTGTAGCTTGCTCGATATTTGCTGCTGTCTGTCCAACATGTTCTTTATTAATCCCGGAGACCTCTACCTCATAACCATTCACAGTCACATCGACATCATCATATATCTTTGCTGTCCGCGGCTTTTTCTCACCAAGAAAATTAATTATAGATACATAATCATTCGTGACTTTTACCTGTATGGGAAAGTGAGCGAAGACCACTTTCATCCGGTAGGTATATCCCTCGCTTACGCCTTTTATCATATTTCTCAGATGAGATGCAAATGTCCCTATCATTGCTGCTTGTTTTTTGCGTGTGCTTTGTGTTTCTACTACCATCATAGAATCTGTTTTTGTTATTGTTATGTTAGGGTACCACAACTCTCGATTAAGACTACCTTTTTCACCTGCAACACTGACTATGTTGTCTGCAATAGTTGCTGTAACTCCCTCTCTAATGCTTACTTCTACTTTAGTCTCCATTTTTATCACCTTTTCAGTACACGTATGCTAAGAGCTGCCCTCCAGCACCTTTTTCTGAAGCATCGTAGTGAGTCATTACTCCTTTTGATGTTGTTAATATGAGTGTGCCGAATTTTTTTGCTGGAAGGTATCGTTTCTCCCATTTCTCAAATTCGGTGTGTTTCACATAGTGCCGTGGTTTTATCACACCACACTTATTGATGCAAGCTTTTAGCTCTACAGTAAATACGCCTGCTTTTCCATCATCCACGAGTTCAAATTCTCCGATATATCCTGCATCCTGCATGACTTTTAATACGTTTCCGATCAGCTTCGATGCCGGTTTAACAATGCACTCTGGTTTACCTGTACTCTCGGCATTCTTAATGGTGGAGAGAGCATCAGCCATTGGGTCTAATAGCATCTTTTTTTCACCTCATGTGTATTTTCTAAAGCCCACTTCATAAGCCATTTCTCTAAAGCACTGTCTGCACAGGTATATCCCGTATTTTCTTACCAGTCCCTGTTTGCGTCCACACCGACGGCACTCATTAGCCCCGCGTCCGAATTTCTTTTGTGTTTTTTCCATTAGACTATCTCCACATTAAATCTCTCTTTGATATAAGAGATGGAGTCATCTGGTTTAAGTTTGTGTCTGGCTGGTATTGTTGATCTCAACACTCTCCGCCGCTTCACCCTATAACCAGGTCTTTTAACTGCTACCAGAATATCCATGCCAAAGATGCCAATCTTGGGATCGTATTTCATATCAGGAAAATCAGTATGTTCTTCAATTCCAAAGGCAAAGTTTCCATTATTATCAAACTGATCTGTAGTAAGCTCGTTTTCTGCTGCGGAAAGGCATGTATGAAGAAAGGATTCTGCATTTTTGCCTCGAAGAGTTGTTTTGCAGCCTATAGGTTCTCCTTTTTTGATGCTAAAACCTGGAAGTGTTTTCTTTGCTTTTGTTCGTACAGGTCTGCCGCCAGTTATGGTTTTTATGATTTCTTCTGCCTTTTTTAATCGTTCACCACTTTCACCTACACTAATATGTACGGTGATTTTGTCTATCCGTGGAGTTAACATTGGATTACTCAATCGCGATCACCAACCTGTATACTGCGTATGCAGAGTTTTTTTAGGGATATGGGGATTAGGGTTAACATGGGATTACTCAATCGCGCTCACCAACCGTTATTTCTGGCTTATCCTTGCCAATAACATAAACATATTTTTCCAGTGTTTCAAGTTCTCGTTCACCTGTTTTTACAGTAACTACATTTAGACCTGAGCCACGAACAACCCGTTTCTTAACGATACTACCGGTTTCACCTGAATGCTTCCCACCTACGATGATTGCCATGCTGCCCTCTTCAAACGTAAGATGTTTAACAATGTTTTTGTCAGGTAATGAAAGGATCAATGAATCTCCTGGTGCATATCCCTCTTCTCCAAGCATATTGGTTCCGTCATGAAGGTTTAACTGCACTTTTCCACCTTTTATAGTGGTTTTATTTGTTATCTTGCAGAGTTTTTTCAGATCAGGATTGTCAAGACTTCGCAGTTCTAATTTTCCTTTTGGACTCAAAAGCATTCTGTAGTATTGTTTGTTTTCTGGAATAGCTACAACATCGAAGAGCCCCACTGGAAACTTTGGATTCTTTCGTATCCTGCCATCTACCAGAACATTCTCGGCGTTTAGTATTTTCTTTGTTTCATTAAGTGTATTTGCAATCTTAAGCATGTCTCGTACAATTAGTGCAAGAGGCATACTCAGTGATTTATTATGAGGTCCAGGATTTGTATTGACTATCCATGTGTTTGTTTTTCGTGTTATTGACCATGTCTTTGGTGCTGCTACTCTTTTTTGATGTCCACTCATATCTTCGTTCTCCGCAGGATATTCTCCCTCTCTGTATCGTCAAGATTTAATTTGGTAATCATCACATTTGAAGGGTGTATTGGACGCCCTACTTCTGTTCCATCCGACTTTGTAGATACTATGCCCTCAACAGCAATGGTGGTTTTTTTATAGTTTACTGCTACAACCTTCCCTTCAGTATTTCTGTGTCCCCCACGCATCACTTTCACGGTATCGCCCACCAGTACTGGAATGGCATTTTTGTTATGTTTGCTTGTTAGTTCACTGCTCAACATTGCACCCATCTGTTTGTTTCTTTGATGAAGTGATGCTGTAAAGAGCGCTTTTCTCTGCTTTCTTGGTTGCTTGCTTTTTATCATCATACCTCTCAACCTCATACAACGATTGTGGCAGTGGAGGTAATCTTTGGGAATCTGTCTGCCAGTTCTTTTGCTACAGGCCCTTTAATTTCACTGCCTTTTGGAATGCCTGTTTCATCTATAAGTACCACTGCATTATCTTCAAAAGATACCCTGATCCCATCAGGCCGTCTAAATTCTTTTTTTTGGCGTATCACAACACAAGTAACTATTTGCTTTCGCATCTCTGGAGTGCCTTTTTTAACTGATGCAACAATCATATCGCCAATTCCTGCACGAGGATGTCGGTTTTTGACACCACGATATTTTTTGACTGATATTATTTCAACAACCTTTGCTCCAGTATTATCAGCACATTGGATACGTGAAGCAGTTCCCAGTGATCGCGGAATCTTTGCTTTAAGTCCGATCATTATTTACACAACCTCCACTACGACAAAACTCTTTGTTTTGCTTAGGGGGCGGCATTCTGCTATACGTACGCGATCTCCTTCTTTAGCTGAGATACATGGTGGATTGTGTGCATGAATCCTGCTTCTGCGTTTTTCAAATCGTTCGTATTTTGGAACTTTTTTCTCGAATGTACGCTCTACAACTATGGTTTTCTGCATTTTAGAGCTTAGCACCACACCATTTATCATGCTACCTCGTACCGAGAGTACTCCATGAAATGGGCAGTTTGGATCATTACATTCACTATCCGGTGGTGGTACATTAAGTCCAATATCTCGTGTCATTGGTGTCATTGACGTCATTAAGCACATCTCCAATTCAATTTATGTTTCTTGTTTCTCATTTTTATACGATTTTCAGGTTGTGATAGTAACAGGCTTCCACATACTGATACATGATATTCTTCAAGCTTGAAGTGAAATGTGTTATACTTCTTAGGTATTTGCTTGCAACTGTCCTTTGTTTCGATAACAAGCATATTTTTAGTTTCATCAACGATTATTCCACTCATTCCATTCTGGCATGTATTTGTGCTGTTAGCTACTGTTACATTAAGCCCGATCAGTTCGTGGTATATCAAATTATGTGGTGTTATATTCATCTTACTTGCGCGAGGCGACCACGTCCGTAAGGGCGGGGAGGAATTGCGCACA
>WNEG01000093.1:12542-22369 GCA_012910725.1 Candidatus Ethanoperedens thermophilum
TGGAGCAGTATTCGGTGGTGTGTATGTATCTCTCTCTTTTAACTTCTGCATTGTTTTAATGCCTCCTGATCAACCAGGGACTTTTTCAAGCCCCTTCCGTAAGGGAGGGGTGGTTGACGTTTCTTTCTGTATTGTTTTAATTCTTGCTATGGTTCTTCGTAGCTCTCTTATGCGTCCTGGTTTTTCTGGTGCGCCACCTGCTGATAGTGTCGCTCTCTCGTTTATAAGCTCGCTACCAAGTCCTTCTAACTCATCAATAAGCTCCTGTTTACTCATATCTCTAATCTCTCTAACTGTAAGTATTGCCATTCAGTTAGCCTCCATTTTATGGATTCTAGTAACAGGATGCCAGTACTCATAGTCTTTGTGCTTGTGTTCGAGTACATCACCGTGCGTTCGTTTCTCTTCATTGTCTTGATCAGTGAACGTCTCTTGTGGTTTTTCTACTTTTGTTTCTGTTACTTCCTCTGCTTTTTCCTGTGTTTCTTCTACTTTTATTTCTGTTGCTTTCGGTGGCTCTTCAATCTTCTTTTCAACAACAACTGCTTTTTCTGGTTCTACACTGGCCACTTCTTCAATTTTTCTTGGGATTGCATGGAACTGTCCGGGAAGCTCTACACCAGGCGGAATGATCCGCACACTGCATCCAAGGGTTCCAAGTTTTTTGATTGCAGTAGCAAATCCCTTATCCACAAGTTCATCCACCGGGTTTCCTGCATGTAGAATGTTGCCTGCAACAAACTTCCCGACACGCGAACGTGATCCCGTAAGTTTGCCTGAAATCACAATTTCACATCCAAGAGCGCCTGCCCCCATAATTCTTCTAAGCATGTTGTGACCTGCTTTTCTAAAGTAGATCCCACGCTCTAATGCATTTGCAAGGACGGTTGCCATGACCTGTGCATTAAGTTCTGAGATGGTTATCTCCTGGACATCGATTTGTGGATTTTCAAGATGGAACATTGTCTCAAGATCCCCGGTCAGCTTTCGAATGGTTCTCCCACTTTTTCCTATGACTATGCCAGGTTTTTCTGCAGACACGGTTATCTGGGTGCCCATTGGAGTTCTATTGATTTTCAAGCCGCCATATCCCGCACGACTCAGACGTTTTAAGAGATACTCTTTAATCTGTGCCCTGTTAATTCCCTCCTGCATAAATTTCCGCTCGACACTCATATTATGACTCCTGCAGTATCATTTCAATCGTTACTGTATCTGTGTTTTTAGGGGTTGCACGCCCCATTGCCCGCGGCATCATTCCCTGTATAACACGCCCCTTTTTTGTAACTATGTGTGCTATTTTCATATGTTCCGGGTCAAGCCCATTATACGAGGCGTTACCTTCGGCATTGATCATTATTTTACGTATCTCCCGTGCAGCATTGATTGGATATTTTCCAGGACCTATGCCAGGCTTATGCCCTGCTCCCTCAGTATATTTCTTAAATGGCACTGCCCTTTTCATAATAATAATATCTTCTATGTATTTTCTTGCACCTCTCAGGCTCATACCGCGAAGAACCCTGCACAGCTCTTCTGATTTTTTTGGTGATATGTGTAATTCATATCCCATTGCTCGTGCGGTATTGTGTTGATCCATGATGACTGAATAGTTAACTTTTGCCACTTTATTTGCCTCACTTTAATGGTACGAATTTGCTGGATTTAGTTGCTCCAACTCCTGCCGATCCGTGCTTCACCAATCTCCTTGTTGGCGCGTATTCTCCAAAGCAGTGTCCAAGCATCTCTGGAAGTATTTCAAAGGATTTGAATTCTTTGCCACTGTGTACCATGACCTGTTTATTGACCATCTCTGGAAGTATGATCATCTGTCGCAGGTGTGTACGCACTGGTTTATCGCCCCTAATCTTTTCAAGTAGTTTTTTCTCATCGTTTGATAAGCCTCTTTTGATGCTTCTTCTGGTGCGAGCCTTGACCAATCCTGCAAACTCTTCAATACTCATCTTCTTGAGTTCTTCTATTGTTTTGCCGCGATAGGTGAACTCGCCTTTCCGTTTCGGTAAGCGTGTTGAGGATTTCTTTGCCATATCTTTATCACCGCTTCTTCCCAGTTCTTCTTGCTGCAATTGAGCCAACCTTTTGTCCTGGTGGCGCATTTCTGCTTACGGTTTTTGGTCGACCAGGGTGCTGCCAACCGCCTCCACCAAAAGGATGGTCAACCGCGTTCATTGCAACTCCTGATACCCTTGGCCATTTTACAGCTCTTGTTTTAATTCTGTGGAATTTCTTTCCTGCTTTCAGGAACGGCTTTTCCGTCCTCCCCCCTCCTGCTACCACCCCAATGGTTGCACAACATTTGCTGTTAAGCCATTTCATTTTTTTACTTGGAAGCTGCACAACAGCTTTTGTTGCTTCATGAGATATTAACACTGCATACATCCCTGATGCACGTGCAAACTGTCCGCCATCATCAGGTCGGTTCTCTACGTTGCAGATAAACGTACCTTCTGGGATCTGTGAGATTGGGAGTGTATTACCTGGTTTGATTTCTGCTGATATTCCACATTCTATCTCATCACCAACTGCCGTGCCTTCTGGCACAAGTATGAAACGCTGCTCTCGGTTTGGAAGCAGTATTTTTGCTATGGGTGCCGAACGTGCAGTATCGTGTATCAATTCTATAATTTCTCCTTTGATAGTCTCACCAAGCTTCGTTTTTATGTGTTTGAGGTTTGCTTTAAATCGATGAGATGGTGCTCTGTAGTTAGGTGAGCCTTTACCTCTGCTTTGTGCAATAATTCGTCTTCCCATATTTTATCACTTAGTATATTCCAAATTGTGAAGCAAGTTTACTTGCAGTACCTTTCGTTGTAAAGGTTATAATTGCCTTCTTCTTGCCCTTTGATGTTATCATGGTATTAACATCTGCCACTTTAACATCATAGATTTTCTCAAGCTCGCGTACTATCTGTGCTTTTGCAGCGTTAATGTCTACTATAAACTGTAGTTTATTACTATCATCCACATACATAGTTGCTTTTTCTGTCATAAAAGGATATTTAATGAATTTCATTTGTAGATCCCCTGTATTTTGTTTATTGCAGATTCACTCCATACAGTTAACCTGCCGGCGTCTGTTCCTGGTGCAAGAAGCTCTGCGTTGAGCTGTTCAACAGTCACAACATCAACACCAGGAAGGTTTCTTGCTGCTTTAACAATACCTTTATCTTCATCTATTATCACCAAAAAGCTTTTTGGTCTTTTGTACTTTCTGCCCCTCAGTTTACCTTTTCCAGCTCTTATCGCTATTCCTCTTTTTGCTCGAACGATGTCATCATACACATTGATATGCCTGGTGAGCTCTATTACAGTTGCTGTGCTGAACACCGATTGAAGTTCATCCACAGTTATTATTGGTAAGACCGCATTGAATTTGTGAGACCGTGCACGTACTAACTCTTCAATGCATGTTGCTGCTATTGCTGACGCAATCGCTTTTCTCCTCTCTTTTTTATTTATTTTTTCACTCCGGTCAGCCTCTGGTTTTGGCGGATGTGCCCGCCTTCCTTTGACCGCTTGTGGAACAAGCGCTGCTTTTCTTGAGTTTTTTAATCGTGGAATTCTTGATACTCCGCGTCCAACCCCCCAGCTTGCTGCTGATGAATTCAGGCCAGCATACTTGTGTGGACCATATGGCTGTTGACGGTTTGCCTGTGCTGCCAGGACAGCTTTTTTGATCAGATCTGGTCTATATGGTTCTGAGAATACACTAGGCAATGTGATCTGTTTTACTGTGTTTCCATTTAAATCAAGTACTGCTGCTTCCATTGTAATGTCACCCTTGTGTTGATTTTAAGCTGACTTTTAGTATCGGCTGCTCTCGCGGTATCCCTTTTGCTCGAATAGCATGTCTCATTCGAATTAGTCTTTTAACTGGACCTGGTACGCTGCCCCTGACTAATACGTACTCGTTTCTCACTATTCCATAGTTTATAAAACCATTTGAAGGTGTGATGCTGTCCTTTTCTGCATCACCTATTTTGATTACTGTTTTATTAAAATCAGTTCTTTGCTGGTAACCTGTTTGTCCAAGCTGCGGCACTCTCCAGCTAACATGTGCGGGACACCATGGTCCAAGGTTTCCTACCTGTCGAAGACTCCCGGCTCTGGAGTGCTTATTCTTCATCAAGCTAATACCCCAGCGTTTCACCGGACCTTGTGTTCCTTTTCCTATTGTTACAGCAACCACATCGATGGTGTCACCATTTTTAAATACGTCACTTATTTTAATAGCAGTCCCAAGTAGCGATTTTGCATATTCAAAACGCGATTTGATGTCGCTGCCACTGATGCCACACTCCATTATATCTGGTTTCCTCTTGGGGATGCCACTGACCTTGTTCGGACGAGTGTGTACTATTGCTGTTATATCGGTGATCGTACCTTCTTCGATTAAATGTTGAAGTTTATCAAGCTGATGTTTGGTACTACTATTCTTTGAAAGAGTAAGTCTTTTCGTAAGTTCTCTGTCGTGTTCTTCTGCCCATACTTCACCTATTATCTTCTTTCCATAGGTGTCTTTCATATATCCGCGTATTGCTGCAACCTTCATCTCTGGCACTTCTATTACTGTGACAGGTATAGATATTTCCATACCCTCGGTTAAGCTGTTTCGTTTGTTATCAACAGCTATCACATGGGTCATGCCGGCTTTATAACCTGCAAACCCCTGCAATGCTACTTCATCACTGTGCAGCCATGTTTTTATATGTGGCACTTCTCTTTTCGCTCTTTTTCTTGGGCTATATGAAAGTGATCCACGTCTTGGTCTATGAATGGTGGGCATTTTCCTTCCTCATTTTATATTTAAATTTAACAATTCAATACTGAAATATCCTTATAATAAGATTCTGATACAAAGCATATACAGGCATTTACTTGATCAACCCAATGCTTTTATCAGCCAACATATTCACATCACAATTCCAACGTTATCTTATGACTACCGGATTCAACATTGACCTGCCTTCTCCTAACAAAGTTATAATATTTAAAGACTTTGCTACAAGGAGACCGTCACGTTGCGTGATGTTGGGGTGCCGAACCGAACTTCGCGGTCCAATACTCCATCTTCCTGGCAAGATATGCTAATATCCCAGGACGTGTTTTGTATTTGTGCTTTATCTCATTGGGAATCGGTCAAGCCAATAGTAATTCTCGCATTGATTGCTTGTTCGTGCAATCAAACCGTCGTGCATAAATGCAATTAACCTATCAAAGTCCGGAATAATCTTTTCCATGACGTATTTATGCAAAATGGATGGAATTGCATCAAAATCATTTAACAACGTTTCAAACAGTTCTATCGCGATTTCTTCGTCGTATACTCTGAATACGTTTTTAATATTGGTGAAATACATGCATAATCTGATTTTATCTCTGTATAATACCTTTCTCGACTTTAGGATACTGTAAACATCATCTCCGATCAATTTGAAGAAATGAGAATATTGTATTATACTTTAAATTATTGGATATTTTTTTCGAAACAGGAATGTTGAGCACCGAATCATACAATGTCAAACGATAGCATTTATTACTATTGATTCTAATATATTCCTCATCGTAGCAGTAATATCCAATCATCGACCATGTTTTATACTATATTCATCAGTACCCCCGGTGATTCCATCTCGACCCGGTCCGACCCCCACACAACTAAGATCCTCGTCGATTTACCTAAAACTCCGCACTCTCCTCCACATCTTCCCAGTTCTTAGTAAACCACTCATGCACCTTCATAAGCCCATCCTCAAACTTCATCTGCGGCTTGTAGTCCAGAAGCCTCTTCGCCTTCTCGATAGAAGAGAGCAATCTCGTCTTTGCATCCCAATCTCTCCGTTCGACGTACTCAATCCCTGTCTCGCTGCCAGCAATATCATTCACCCTGCGTGCCATGTCTACAACCCGGTGCTCCATGCCAGACCCAAGATTGATCGCTTCTCCGATCGCCTCTTCTCGGATTCCCATCGCAAGCAAGCCATTTATGATATCATCCACATAAGTCCAGTCCCTCGTCTCTGATCCGTCACCCGTTATCGGTAGCGCTCGCCCGTTCATCGCCCAGTAAAAGAAGTTCGGTATCACGTTTCTGTACCTCCCAGGCACCTCTCCCGGACCAAACACATTGAAGAACCTCGCGTTGACGATGGGTAAGCCATACAGATTGTGGAAGTAGTTCGTGTACAGTTCCCCAAGCAACTTCGTGACCTGATACGGCGTATGCAGGCTGATTGAAATGTCGTGTTCCTCAAATGGCATCTTCGACTCCAGTCCGTAGACCCCGCACCCGGAAGACGCGTAAACGAGCCTCTCAACACCCAAAAGATGCGCATACTGCAGAACCTTCAGCGTCCCGATCCCGTTGACCATCAGATCGTATTCGGGATTATCAACAGAGTTCTGGTTTGCAAAGTGCGCTGCCAGGTGAAATACATAGTCAGGTCTCTCTTTGAAGACCCGTTTCAGCATCTCATCATCTAAAATGCTCCCCTTCACAAATGAAATATTCTTCGCCCTCGGAGTGTTCCATTCGTAAGCAGAAGAGAGATCGTCCAGTATGATTACCTTCTCTGCATTCAATTCCGCCAGTTTCCTGCACAGGTTCGTTCCGATACATCCTGCGCCGCCGGTCACTAAAACCGTTTTTCCTTCATATTCAGTTCCTATACTCATTTTTATACCTCATTTGACAAAATATCGTAACTAAAATTCTTCCCCAATTTTTTCTGTTTTGGAAATATAGTATCAACCGCAACCCTTGGCTCATAAGGTTTCATCTTCCTCCTCCCTCGCTTTTAAAACTGCTTCTGCTACGCTTTCAGGACGTTTTTTTGCAATCCGTTCAGCGAATTTATCCATTCTTGTGTTCAACTTCAGAATTTCCCACCTTCCCACCTTCTCTCTCACAGCACCTTTTAAAAAATCCTCTTCACTTCTGAATGTGCCTATCTTGACAATATCCTTTATCTTATGAGCTAAAAACTCATCCACTTTGATTTTTAGTACTGTTTCCATCATTAGACCTCTGAACCTCTATCCTTGTAGCGGTTATCGAACGTTTTACCTTTCCCCAGATCAAAGATGCCCCTGATCTCTGTGAGAATATCATTCACAAATACTTCACTGCACTCTATTGGCTTATCGTTGTCCGGGATATGCAAATGGAATGGAAACGTCCTGATACTCCTCCAGTGCGGTGCATTATCCCATCTACGTATCATTTTTCTATCTTTTTGCAGATGATAGGAATATCTCCGATAATTTTTTCCCATCCCCTCGTTTACATAAAGCACATAACCTCGTTTTAATGTTGCCTTTGCACGCAACGATTGAACTGTTGGCTCCACACTCATCTCAATAACTTCCACGTTTATGACAATGTCACTCTGAGATAATACTGCTAAAATATGTGATACTGTCATTTAACTCTGCGTCAGACCCGCACCCCAACTTCAGTCCAGTATCTCCGCGCCTCCTCATAACTCTCCCACTGTATGAAGTCATCCCATTCCTCATATACTTCTTCGCCCTCTCTGCCCTCGATAAGTCTCTTAAATTCTCGAAAGTCCACTCTGTATTTTCTCTCGAGTTCGCTTACCTTCCAGTCATAGTACCGGATTTTGTTTCGTGCTTGTTCCCGTATTATTCCAGTAAGAGCGTCCTTTTCATCTCTGAATAAGCCAATCCTGACCAATTCCGCTATTGGCGCAAACACCTCTTTTGACACCTTAACATAGTTCTCCATAACTACCGCCTTCTTACTCCCTTCACCTACTTGGATATATGCTTTTCATCCACTCAATCGCCTTTGGAATCCCCTCAACGATTGGAACCTTTGGATCATGCTTTAGATCCTTGACCGCCTTTGAGAAGTCCATATGCTTAACCTTCGTTGTAAACGGCTCTCCTTCCTTGTACGTCACCAGAGAATCGTCTTTACCCAAACACTCAAGGATAATGTCTGAAACACGTTTTATGTCGGTCTCCCATTCAGGTCTTCCCCCGACGTTATAGACCTCTCCCGGAATGAAATTGTCCACGATATTGGCAAACGTTCTGCAGGTGTCCTCCACGTAATCGAATATCCGCTTATGCCCCCCATAAACCGTGTACGGTAGATCATGGAGCGCGCGGTAGATGAACATTGGAATAACGCCCCTGTACGGGCTGGACGGCTCATGCGGACCGTAAGCGTTCACAGGTCGCACCCGGACAGTCTCGGTACCAAACATCTCGGCAGAGTTCAAGACCTGCATCTCCCCGACCCACTTCGTCATTGCATAGTCGTTCATCTGCTTGATCGGAATAGTATCCATCACATCCTCACTCATCCTGCCCTCGTAATCCCCATAAACCTCGGCAGAGCTGAAGAATATCATTTTAAACTTCTTTTTCTCCTGAATCCGAAGCATGTTCTTTGTTCCGATCGTATTGGTCATCCAGAGATTCTCATAGTAATCCTCTCCGTTCCAGCGACCATACTCGGCAGCAAGATGGTACACATAGTTGAAATCACGATTGGCGCCATCAAACATCCGCTCGACCTGCCTGTACTTGCCGACATCGCACCGAATGTATTTTTCGCCCTCTGACTGCCCAATGTCGCAGACCCAGACCTCATGCCCTCTCTGTTCGAGTTCGGAAACAAGGTTCGTTCCTATGAACCCTTTTCCGCCGGTTACCAGTATTTTCTGTGTTTCCATATTACGACTCCCTTTTCAGAATATACTTATGAATATTCTATGGTCTATTAATTAAACCTTTTCATCCATCATTATCTCCACAATCCGTTTACCAGCCTTACCATCGCCAAACGGATTCTCCCAGTCCCGCGACCTGCCAAGCATCGTCCGGGCGCCCTCCAGGATCTTCTCAGGATCCGACCCAACGAGTACATTCGCTCCAACCAGGGCAGTCTCGGGCCTCTCCGTATTATCCCGAAGCGTAACACATGGCACCTTCAGGATGCAAGTCTCCTCCTGCACCCCCCCGGAATCCGTCAGAACCAGTCGGGCGTCCGCTTCCAGTTTAAGAAACGAAAGATAATCAAGAGGCTCTATAAACGTCACACCTTCCGCATCCAGCGAAAACTCATCCATCATCTTTCTGGAGCGTGGATGGATCGGATAAATCACAGGAAGCGAAAATTCCCTTGAAACAAGCTCCAGCCCTCTTAAAATACCTGCAAACCGCGCGGCATCATCCACATTCTCCTGCCTGTGCGCAGTCGCCAGAAAATACCCGTTTGACTCAAGATCCAGTCCAGTCCCAAAAATCGATTCTGAGTTTTCATCCCAATCACCCCTACCATTTACAATCTTCAGGTTCTGGTAAACCGCATCAACGACTGTATTTCCGGTAACAAATATCTTCCCATCGGAAATACCCTCACCAAGAAGAATCTGCCTCGACTGAACAGTAGGCGCAAACAGATAATCCGAGATGTGATCTGCCACAACCCTGTTGATCTCTTCAGGCATTCTTCGGTCGTAGCTCCGCAACCCGGCTTCCACGTGCCCGACCCTGATCCTCAACTTGGATGCGGCAAGCGCACCCGCAAGAACCGTATTCGTATCGCCCTCAACCAGAACCACATCAGGCTTCTCCGCAATCAATATCTTCTCGATTCCCGAAAGCATCCTCCCGGTCTGCTCCCCATGCTTCCCTGACCCGACATCGAGATTATACCTCGCATCCGGAAGTTCAAGTTGCTCAAAGAAGACCCGGTCCATATTATACGAGTAATGCTGCCCGGTATGAATCACAAAATAGTCCGCGCCCTGCCCCTCGCACGCCCTCACCAC
>WNEG01000001.1 GCA_012910725.1 Candidatus Ethanoperedens thermophilum
TACCAGCGCATAACAGCTTGATTTGAGTAGACTCTTGATTGTGAAGCAATCAAGAGTTAATTTTCTGCACAACGAAGTTGTGCAGTGCTTGTAAATATCGTGCCACTCACAAGTTAATCACTCATGCTGCCATCTGCAAAATCATCAGCGCGTCGAGTGATGTAACCCTGCCGTCACCACTAACATCAGCAAGAGCGAAGATTTCAGAATCACAGAAACGGATGCCGACTGCGATTTGAAGTGCGATTGCCGCATCTTTAGAGGTGATTTGGGAATCGCCATCAAGGTCGCCTTTCAGTGGTGGTGGTTCTTCCCATGGGTGCATCAAAGGGAAGTGATCAACGCCGCTTCCGCCCGGGATCGAGTGCGGGTCGTCGCCGATGCCGTCACTGTTGTTATCGCTGCCTGTGTAGTCTGAGTAATAGTTGCCTTTGCTGCTTGTGTTCCACTGGTTGGTGCTTGTATCGTAAGCGTTGTGGTTGGTGTTGTTGATGAGATTGTTGAGGTAGATTTTGTTGTTGCTTGAATCATACAGGTAGATGCCGTCCCAGTTGTTCGATGCGGTGTTGTTGGTGAGTGTATTGTTGCTCGAAGAACGCAGGAAGATGCCGTAGTCGTTGTTCGATGCGATGTTGTTTGTGAGCGTGTTGTGGTTGGATTCAATAGCATATATTCCATAGAAATATGATTTTATTAAGTTGTTTGCTATTTTGTTTTCGTGTGAATTGTAGAGAAAGATTCCTTTGTTGACTTTACTTCTTACAAGAGATTTGCCTGCAACGAGTGTTTTTTTATCCCATTCTCCAAATTCTATCAGAGGTGTTCCATCCATTTCTGAGTACTGTCGCACATATTTCAGCTGTACTATATTGCTTGTAGCGCCTGCAAAAATAGAGTCCAGGTATGCTGTGAATATTAGCTGTCCGTCTTTGTAATACGTGTAGTTTTCTTCGTCTTTTATTACTTTTTCGTCTACTGTGATGTTGTTTTTGGTGAATCTGAACCATGCCTTTCTTGGACTGGTGCGAGCATCTATATCCCTTGGAGTTATAGCATATCCTTCATAGAGGCTCCATGTTTCACCCCCGATTACGGCTCCAAATATCATTGCATGTGATACATTGTCTATAAGAGTGGTGCCCGTGTTTTCATCGTACTGGTAGACATTGGTGATGTTTACTCGCCCGGTGTTCTCTCCGTCAAATATGGTGTTCACGCTTGCAGTTAATATTGTTCTGCACCCACTGCTGTACGTGTAGCATCCTCCTTCGTCTACTATTTGGTCATCGAGCACGGTTTCGTTTTTGGTTAAGCGCAGCCACACTGCCTGGGGTGCAAGGTTGGAATCAATGTCTATCGCAGAGAGTGTGTACCCCTGATATAATGACCAGCCAACACCTCTCACGTGTCCTGCTGAATACGAATGAGATGCATTGTTTATCAAAAGATTGTGTGTTGTGTCTGAGTACTGGTAGACGTTGTCTATGATTACAAGTGCATTTTCGAATCCTTTGAAGATATCGCGCACAGCAGCAGTTATAACCATGTTTCCACTTTTGCTGTAGTTATAGCTGCGCCCAATCTCGATTATTTTATTGTCAACTGGCACATCGTTTTTGCTGAGCTGAAGCCATACCTGTTTGGGGTGTGTATTTTCATCCACTCCAATAACTGAAAGGTTGTAGTTTTCATATAACGACCAGTTCTTCTTACTTGACACATCAGCATTCTTAAACAGATAAAACGACTCATTTAGAAGGAGATTGTGTGTTGTCTCAGAGTGCTGGTAGATTGATGAAAAACTTGCAGCCCATAGCTCGCCTGAAGAAAAGAGTTTATCCAACTGAGCGCTTAGAATAAGACAGCCGTTTTTATAATACGAATAAGATTCTCCTTCAGAGAGTACTTGCTCTTCCAGCACCACACCATTTTTATTCAACCTGAGCCACAATTGTCTTAGACCTGGTTTGGCACCGACATCTCCAACCGTAAAAGTATATCCTTCTTCCAGCTGCCAGTCGATACCTCCACATGTATACAGCACAGGCGTTTCACCACCGACCACTAAAATAAGGCGAGCGTCAGAGAGCACAGGCACACCACCACTATACAGATACGTGTGGTTCAATATTACATAATCGGCAGTAGCGCTAAGAAAAATGGATTCCACCGTGCCGCTTACCCTTGTGGTATCACTCGACCAATATGTCGACTCAAACGTCTCGCCCACCCCTACAATAATATCATCGAATGTGCCACTATCATTGCTCAATACAAGCCATACCTGCCGCGGCGAAGCTTTAGCATCTATTGACTGTGCCACCAGACTGTAATTGGCTGGAAGTGGAGAATCGTAAGCGGCGGGTACAAGCTTAGAATAATTATACGCAAATTCTGCAAACCATGCAGCAGGATCATTCAATAGCGTGAAATTTGATACTGTCACATTTTTTGTACTATTCAACAAAACAGCAACTCCAGAGCCACCATTATTTATAGTAGTAGTCTCTGCTCTCTCTCCTATGACAGAAATATTATCTTTTGAGATGACAACATGTTCAACATATTCTCCGGCATGCACATAAATCGTATCGCCTTCAGTGGCATTATCCACCGCCTGCTGTATCGTCAGATTCCCGCCTTCCGGTACGTAAATCGTATCTGCTGATGCGAATCCAATGCTTATAAATGCCAGCACTGCGAAAAGAATCGCAAATACCGATATTTTCCAAAATCCGTTTCTTTTGCTTTTCATTTTTTTATTCTCCATGCTACAACAATTTTTATGAAATTTTTACCAGTGTAGTTTGCTGATGTTTTGCTTTGAGTCCACCGAGGTCGAGGCGCTCCTTTAATATTTGAAGTAGAACATCGATGGCTTCGGATGGCACGGCATTATCGATGAGTTCATAAGCCAGATCGTTCGGTGGTATGTTAATTCTGGTAACGTCTGCTCGAAGGTGATCAAGGTTTTCATTCGTAGATTTGTGGATGTGGGAATCTGGGTGTGGATTAGAAATACCAAGCAGGCTTAATTCATGCTTGAAACAGGGG
>WNEG01000109.1 GCA_012910725.1 Candidatus Ethanoperedens thermophilum
CTTCCTATATCTCCTAATTTATCAGATACCTCATCTCTTGTATAATCATCATTCCTTACTTTATCTAAATCTCCTAAGTAAAATATATCACCCTCATCATATGTATTATTTGTAATATCCGCGTATGTTGCGGATAACACTAACTGCTTAAACTTCTTTATATCTTGATGACTCTCAGCATCTTTGAATGGAGATTCCAAAACAAATCTTTTTTGAGGATAAAGAGTTGGGTAAGTTATCTCGATTTCTTCTCCATTGGGTTCTAACCTAATTTTTCCCTTAATGTCTTTTGCAGGACCTAAACCTATATTTACAATTTTAACATCAAAAGAATCTCCAATATATAGTCTTGTTGGTTCTATTCTGAGGACGGGTATAAATTAATGTCTTCTTGCAATCCCCATTTCCTTAACCATCTTTTTTGTTTGCCAAGCATAATAAGCAGTTATTAAAACTAAAAATACAGTAAGAATACTAATTGAATAGTCTTTTAGAAAGAACAATAATTCTACCATTTTATCACTCTAATGTATTATTTCATTTATTTTCCTCTGTTTTTGTTTATCTAAAATATCTTTAATTCGTTTCTCAGCTATCGTTACATATTCTTCTTCAATATCATAGCCAACAAATTTACGATTTTCCATTAAAGCTGCTACTGCAACTGTTCCACTGCCCATAAACGGGTCAAGTACCACATCGTTTTCAAAAGTGTAAAGTTTGATGCATCTTAGCGGTAATTCAACAGGAAATGGTGCCGGATGACCAATTTTTCTGGCAGATTCCGCTCTAAAAGTCCAGATGCTTTTTGTTAGTTCCAAAAATTCGTCTCTGGTCATCGTTGCTTTCTCGTTATTATGATTCTCTCTTGAGAAAGTATCTTTAGAAAAAACCAAAATATACTCATGAATATCTCGTAATACTGGATTTTTTGCAGAGAGCCAACTGCCCCATGCAGTTGACGGGCTTGCAGATGCTGCCTTATTCCAGATTACTTCACCTCGCATTAAAAAACCAAGTTTTAACATATCTTCTATGATAAATATATGAAGAGGAATGTATGGTTTTCTTCCTAAGTTAGCGATATTAATACAAACTCTTCCTCCAGGAACAAGAACTCTATGAACATCTTTCCAAACTCTTGATAAAAAGTCTCTGTATTCCTGAAGAGATAGATTTTCATCATATTCTTTTCCAACATTATAGGGAGGCGAAGTTATCATCAAATGAACACTGTTATCAGGTAACTCTTTCATTTTTTCGCTTGATTTACAAAATACTTTGTTAATGTTTTCTTTGGTAATCTTATTTTCTACAAATTTCACTCTTTTTTCTGTCGGCAATCCTGTGTATAAACGACTCTTATAAAATTTTGATGAATCGTGATTCATTCTACCGGGAGCACCAAAAGCGCTTGTTTTCGTTCCGTTTTTTCTGCTTACCAATTTTATCAACCCCTCATTAAACTCAAAAACTTCTCTGCTTTTCTCTCATAAGTTTCTTCCCTATTGGCAATTTCAACAAATTTTCCTAATTCGTGTTTAGCTTTCATTCCAGCAAAGAACATTTGGTCTTCTTTCAATAAAGTCAAAAGATTATTCTTAAATTCTGAAAATGAATCAAATCTGAGAAAGCCTTCCTCCTCTGTGGATTTTATGTTCTCTCCATTATTATCTAATGGAGTAGGATTTAATGACCAGAAACCTTGTATTATTCCATAATTTTTCAGGTTATCAACTTTTTTATAATAGCTTTTTGCTACAGGAGTATTTCCTAAAATAATTATAGGGATTCTTGCAGAATTTAATGATGCGATTCTTACACTTATGCTTTTTCCAATTGCTTTAAGCATACTGTCTGATCTCAATAGTCCAGGATTTCCTTGATGTGTTTGATAGTCTCCCAAACATTTCAAAGAATAATTTGAATTCTCTTTAACTAGTTCCCAATTCCACACAATAGACATCTTAACCTCGAAGATAGCAATTATATCCTCTGGCTTTTGAAATACAGAATTAGTTTTACATATTGCCACATCAGCAGGAGACACCTTAGTTAATTCCAACTCTTCACAAACAACATTTCTCACAGCATGAGCATTCAAATCTTTTGCAATTTTATCTATAACTTCGCAAGACCACTTCTCTGTAAATGCTCCAATAAATGAATTTCTACTTTGTAATGTGGTTTTTACGCCTTTATATTTTTTCGGCCAATAAGCGTAATGCTTTCCATCTCTTGTTGTATAGAATAATTTCTCTGGAGTTGCTATCTCTAAAGATTTAGTAAAGAAATCCGTTTCTTTGTCTTTTGACCACAAATTATTATCTACCATTTTTTCACGCCATTTCGTTTAGTTTCTTTAATCATAAAATTCTCAATCTGCTTTGATAAAATCCATCCATTTCTATCGCATATTTCCTTATACTTTTTATAAGCTTCTTCGTCTAAACTTAGCGAAATAATCTTTTTAGCCATTTTCAACCCCATAAACTTTATTTATATAATCTTATATAAAGATAAAAAAGATAATTTATAAAACTTTCGACGCCCCCCCATTTAATTCAATTGATTCAAGACGCCCCCCTAAATTTTAGTCTGCTTCGCAGAATTGATATAGCAAGAACTCAACTCTTCGTCGCTTCGCTCCTCGTCATTTTTTAGATGAGAACATAACAGCAGATATACGATTTCGCTTCGCTCCATCCAAATTTTTGCTTTGGAACAATTGAGACTCGCAAAAACTTCGCATACACCGATACCGTTATCTGAAATAATGCTTCGGCGGAATCGAAATTCATTAGACCATAAAGTATGTGGGGATGTGACCAAACTTTCGAAGCGATTGCCTACCGATTGCACTGCGTTTTTGGCTGAAGTGAAGGATCGCATCCATTCAACCCAATACGAAGCCCTCAAATCGGCCAACAAGAAAATGGTCGTGCTTTATTGGGACATCAGCAATCTTGTTGTTGAGCGGCAGACCAACGCCGAGCAACTTGCAGCAGACACGCGTCAGGAATTTTCCGGCGTCAGCGGTTATTCCCGCAGAAATGTTTTCTACATGCGGGAATTTTACCTCGCTTACTGCGACCTGCCAAAAGTGCAGCCACTGGTTGCGCAAATCGGCTGACCGTCATCCTTGATTCGTCTATAACCGGGAGATGGGTGGTCTCGCCCGAGATTTCGTCGTCGGTCTCGTGGATCGGGATGCATATCTTTGTTTCACGGCTGATCTCACGGACGCATTCACGGATATACGTGCGATTTAACACGCCATGTCCTGTCCTGTAGGTACTAATTGGGGTCGAATGGTCGGTCTGCGCGTTCCAAGAGGACGTTTCTGGACGTGGAGGAAAGTATAAATGCACCTCGTTCTCTTGCTACTGAAATGTTATTTCTGTACAACGAAGTTGTGCAGTTTCTGGACGTATGGGAAAGTATAAATGCACCTCGTTCTCTTGCTACTGAAATGTTATTTCTGTACAACGAAGTTGTGCAGTTTCTGGACGTATGGGAAAGTATAAACGCATCTCGTTCTCTTGCTACTGAAATTCGATACATATTTTCTGCACTTGATTACTTCGTAATCAAGAATTACTATTATATTTGCTGCACAACGAAGTTGTGCAGTTTCTTGATATCTCCACGAGCAGGTGCGTCCTGTCAAACTCGTCCCGGTCGGGGTTTCAGGTTTTGGATACATGGAAACATGTCGAGTGTTTGGCCCGATCATCGCATAAGTTGACAGTTCCCATTCACACAATGCTTAAGAGATATGGCATGAATCTATTACTCCTCATGGCAGGGGTACTCATATGAATCACAAAATAATGAAGTGGCATGAGAAAGACAAACTTGAATCAGATTTTCTTTCTGCTGGTCTCCGGGTTTATGTCATTGGCCATGAAAATGGAAGATTCGAAGGTAAATGGAATGGCATCTGGAATCTGCCGCTCAAGATCGCGGATGGTGTAAATTTCGGTGTGCTTATGGATGATGAGGCATCGATCAACTGGCTGCCTGATTTCTGCAAAGGTTTTACTTTTGGTGGTGATATTGAAAGAACGTTTGAGATTGGAGAACTATCCATCCATCAGTGTGGTTTTGTCCCGAAACTCAAAGAAGGTGTTTGCTGGATTTTCAGGATTAAAAACAGAACGGATAAGAAAATAACGTTTAAATTCATCGCAAATCCTGTCACAAACCTTGAATGGGAATTGAAACAGACAGGAGATATATGGAAGGAGAGAAAATATCTTGGAACTTATGATGAGCGCAGGAAGATGATCCTAATGCGGCACCACAAAAAGCCGAACTGGCTCATGCTCTTTGGCTCAAATCACGAACCTGAATACGTATGCTGTGATGTTGCCAATGTCAATGAATGCAGAGCAGAGGATGGATTTCCAGGTCCTCTGGACCACTGCATCGGCAGCTCTCTCCTGGTATACAAGATTGACATCGATTCCGAAGATACAGTTGAGATCAGGTTTGCACTGGCTGGCGGCGATGCAACGTTCAACCTGTTAGTCGATGAATACGAAGAACTGATCGGTTCAACCGAAAAACTGCTTGATGAGACAAAAAAATCCTATATTGATTATATCCAGAACACATTGAACTTTAAATCAGGGATTAAACATATCGATGATGCTTTTATGCGTTCAAATATCGGGATGTTGCTCTTGAAGCATTATCAACATGGATATGGTCTTGGATTCATGGCTGGACTGCCACACTTTCCTATATACTTTGGAAGAGATACCGCATGGACGATATTTGGAAGCAACTGCATCGGGGACTTTCTCTCGTCCCAGTGTGCACTTGCGCTGCTTGCACGGTTCCAGGCAAAAACGGATGGCGAAGATGCAGTAAAGGTTCCATTCTACAGGGGAGAGATCCCACATGAGATCAGAATGGATGGAACGATCTACTACTACAGCGTCGATGCGACCCCGCTATTCGTGATCGCTCTCTATGATTATTACAGATGGTCCGGCGATAAGATCTTTGTGCGATATCTCTATGACAATATGACAAGAGCGCTCGGCTGGTGCCTGAAGGCAGACCGTGACGGCGATGGTTTGATCGAGCACGGACCCGAGGGATTTCTCGTTGATACACAATGGATGGACACCTATTTCCGGGGAAAATCAGGGGTTGACGTTCAGGCGATATTTGGTCATGCATTTTTGTGCGGAGCAGAGATCGCAGGTGAGTTTGGCGACTATGAGCGTAGAGACACCTATATGAAACGCTATAACGAACTCAAAACCCTTATCACCGAGCGGTACTGGGACGAATCAAAGGGATTCCTGTACGACACGATTCAGCCCGACGGCACTCTTAAGAAGGATATGACAGTAAATGCAGTCATTCCTGTCTTTTTCGATCTTGTTGAACCTGAAAAAGCAGACAGAATCCTTGCATGGATGGAGAGCGATGATTTCACAACACCATGGGGTGTCAGAACCCGTGCAAAGAGCGATCCGGAGTATGATGGAAACAGTTACCAAAAAGGCGGTGTCTGGCCCTTTGTTACGGGCTGGGTTGCATACTCTGAGTTTGCACGCGGGAACTTCCAGGAAGGATATCAAAAGATACGTCAGATGACCGAGATGCAGCGATTCTCCAGGATATACTGGAAGGAAGTCCTGCCAGGAGATACACAACCTGAATCAACTGAAGAGGAGGGTCCTGCCGGATGTTTTATTCAGGCGTGGTCTGCAACGATCTATCTGTACTCGATCGTCCGTGGACTGTTAGGAGTTGTGCCGCACGCTCCGAAACGTGT
>WNEG01000099.1:0-15147 GCA_012910725.1 Candidatus Ethanoperedens thermophilum
ATCTTGAATAATTCTTGATTACGAAGTAATCAAGTTGTGAAGCAATCAAGCAATCAAGCTTTGAAAGTCCGGATTGAGTTTTATTCTACCCAGACCCTCTCTGATAGTCCTCGCCCAATTGTCACCAGCTGGTTACCAATCTTTGCACTCACATAAGTCCCCATTTTTGGAACAGGTGGCTGTACCTTCTTCCTGATCATTGTTATTTCTCCACCTTCTGCAAGACCCATCTGCTTAAATTTCTCAAGGAGCGAAGCTCCACCAATGATTTTTCCTATCTTTGCATTCTCACCTTCTCTTAGATAGTTTAACTGAATGGTTTGTCCTTCCTTTTCCACCAGCACCTTTGATGCCTGGCCTTCGCCCATCGTTATCTCTATATCATCCACTTTAAACACCAGTGTAATGTCTGGAAGATGCTTTACAAACTCAATTTCACTTCCTATCTCAATTCCAAGCTCCGTAAAATAGCCTTCAAAAGCCTTACTGTCTCCCATGTTTTTTACTGTACCTTTTTCTCCAGTTTCAAGACTTAGAAGCGGAAGCACCTCACCTTCTCGCTCAACCATGATCTTATTTGCCCATCCACGGGCTATAACTAACTCTTCCCCTGCAGTTTTCAGGGAAATGGGACCTGCGTGTACATGCACAGGCTCAGTGGCAACCACTGTAAGCACAGTTCCTTCAACAATGCCCAATTCGTCAAGATGGCTTTTTGATTCCACACCGCCCTCTATTTTTTTTATGGTTACTGTTTCCTCTGGTTCAACTTCAGTTAATAATTTCATTCCTTTTCACCACTTTTATATTGAAGTTAGGACTACAAAAAACATTCCCTAAAAAGATTAGGTTACAAATAAAAAACCTAAAAAAATCAGGTTTGGCTTTTTCAGGGCCACAAGATTAGCACAGCTTGATTGCTGTACAATTAATAGTTACTGGTTATTTCTACTCACGCTGCGTGCAGTTCATTATTTCTGCACACATTGGCATTCTCAAATACCTCCTTCAACAGTTTCTTAAACCACACCCAGTTTTTCATTTCCTTTGTTATTCTCTATTTTTTTGTATTCAAGATACATAAAATCAAATATAGCATCCTTCAATCTTCTTCTCAATTTTTCATTATCAACTACCCGTTTATAGAAGTTCATGTTGCCGTTTAGTAGTTTATCCATTTCTTTATTGAAATATTTATCAAATACTGCTCTAACATTCTCTTTTGAATTATGTTCCATCTTGTTTATTAATTCTGTATTCCCCAATAGATTGTCTTTGACCCTCCCTAGGAAAATCTTATCATCATCTGTAAAGTTTGTTCCAAATGCATCATTAAGGTCTTTAATGATTTTTGATAAAGGTTCATTATATTCTGGGGTAGGCTCTCCTACCATACTTGAAATTGGGCTTAACTCTCCGGATGATGTTAGATAAATCACTTTTTCACCTTTCTCTACAATTTTATATGAATCCATATCCACATCCTGTAAAACACTGAATGGAATAGGATTGTTTATCGTTGGCAGTTTCCTGTTTAAGAATTTGTTAAATATGTACATTTCTTCGAGATTAACATCAGAAAAAGGGATAAGTTGTGATAGAAAAGAGTAAATACTCTGATACCTCCCTAATGTTTTCTTGAATTCAACCTGCTCTTTCTTTGTTTTTTGCCTGAATTCATTTACAATAGGACTTAAGATATTATGCAATTTGGGCTGCGATGCGCCTTTTTTCCATGCTTTTACAAAAGTTTCAATGTCTGATTGATCGAATACTTGACAATCCAGTAATTTCTCCTCCAATTCATACAACTTATGGGGGTCTGTTGCTTCTTTGAGGAATGTGACTTCGTAGTATGGCTGGAATGCTTTTTGAATTATCTCTGTTTTGTTTACAAAATCTAAAATTAATGTATCATTTTTATCCGGATGTATTCTGTTAATCCTGCATAGAGTTTGGACAGCGGTAATCCCATTTAAGATCTTATCCGCATACATTGTGTGTAATAAGGGCTGATCAAAGCCGGTCTGAAATTTGTTTGCTACAATTAATATTTTATATTGGTCTTCCTCAAAAGCCTTCTGGATTGTTTTCTTGCTCGGCAGATAGTTCATAGAATTTTCAGTATATTCCCGTTCGTCATGTCTGACTACGCCTGTAAAAGCCACGAGGGTCTTAATTGGGTAATTATTTTCCTTGATCAGTGTGTCAAATGCCTTTTTATATAGAACGGCATGGAGCCTTGACCTTGTCACAACCATTGCCTTTGCTCTCCCCCCTATTTTGTGTATCGTGGAGTTCATGAAATGATTCAGCATGATCGCTGTTTTTCTTGCTATTGCCACAGGGTGTTCTTCCACGAATGTTCTCAGCAATTTCTTTGCCCTTCTCTCGTCATATTTGGGATCATCCTGTATTTTCTTAACTAATTTGAAGTAGGTTTCATAGGTCAGATAATTCTTGAGTACATCGAGAATAAAACCTTCTTCGATTGCTTGTTTCATTGTATATGTATGAAATGGGTGATAATGCCCGTATTCGTCTTTCCAACCGAACATCTCCAGTGTCTTGTTTTTTGGAGTGGCGGTGAACGCGAAGAAACTGATGTTCTTCAGATTCCTGCATGATTCAATCTCTCTAAGAATCTCCTCATCAACCTCGTCCATCTCTTCGATATCCAATGCTTCGGCTTCTTCAAGACTATTCGTGCTCAGAACCTGTTTCATTTTTCTGGCTGTGATTCCTGTTTGAGATGAGTGTGCTTCGTCAATTATCACGGAATATTTTCGTTCTGGCAGGTCTCCGACTTCTTCTAAGATGTACGGGAATTTCTGCAGGGTCGTGACAATAATATTGCTCCCGGTCTTTAATGCCTCTTTGAGTTGTTCAGAATGTTTCTCTATTTTTTCTACAATCCCTTTTACTTTTTCAATGGATTGCACCTGATCCTGAAGCTGCTTGTCTATAACCCTTCGGTCAGAAACAACAATCACCATGTCGTAAACCCTGCTGTCCTCTGCATCAAATTTATTTACCAAGCCATGTGCAAGCCAGGCAATGGTTTTTGTTTTTCCGCTTCCGTTGCTATGCTCTATCAGGTAGTTTTTGCCCGGTTTCGCATCGGCTAACAAGAGATTAACACAATTTAGCTGATGGTATCTCGGGAAGATAGGTTTTACTGCTCTTGTATCCTCGTTTTTTTCCATATAGATGAAATTGGAGATCAATTTTGAAAGTTTGTTTATCTGCAAAATATCATTGTATAGGTAAGAGGTTTTGTAATCGTTTTTTACATCAGGGTTTTCAAACCCCTTATTAAATGGTAAAAATCTTGTCTTCCATCCTTCTAATTTTGTAGCCATGAAAATCTTTTCATCGCTCATGGCAAAGTGAACAAAACATCTCTGGAAGATTTTTTCTCTGGGGTCTCGATCTTCCTTGTATTGCTTTATTGCTCTTTCAACGCCCTGATAAAAAGTATCTTTCAGTTCAATCGTAATTATTGGCAACCCATTAATGAAGACAGCCAGATCCAATCTTTTACCATCTTCTTCCTGCTCGTATTCCAGCTCATCAATGACAGAAAAGATGTTTTTCTCGAACTTTTCAAATAAGTCAGGATTTTTCTTGTTGTTTGGTTTTGGATAGAATAGTTTAAAATGGCATCCAACATCCTTAAATCCATTTCTTAAAACATTGATTGTGCCTTTTCTTTCAATCTCGCTCACCAGACGGTAAAAGAATTTTTGCTCTGATTGTTCTCCGTAAACCTGTTGGAACTTTTTCCATTCTCTTTCCTGGGTATCCTGAATAAATTTTAAGGTTAATTCAGGGTCTATGCAGGAAGCTCTATTGTAATTATGGTTGCCTCTCTGATTATAGCCGGTACTAACTAAATGAGCAATTATATCATTCTGAAATGCCTTTTCTGTTGTGTCTGTTGTCATAATTTTTCCTCCTCGCTCTTTAACTCGTACCAGACATTATTTCCTCCTCCTTTTCTTATAATCTGATCTTCTTCAATTAAATGCTTTAAATCACGAGAAGCAGTATCTTTAACAATATGAAATCTATTAATAATCTCAACGCTTTTGATGGTGCCTTTTTGTTCCAAACAATCTAAAATCCATCTTTGCCTGGTTTTTGTGTCCGAATTGTGTCCGAATTGTGTCCGAATTGTGTCCGAATTGTGTCCGATTTGCTTCGGTTTTGCTTCGGTTTTGCTTCGGTTTCCCGCCCGATTCTCAATCTTTCTATGAAATATCACTTCAAAGAACATGCCTGTTTTAAACTCAACAGTAACATTATCCTCTTTTGCTAATTTTTGCATTCGTTTTATTCCAGAACCTGCTTTTTCAACTAAGCCTAATCTGTGAATTAGATCAACTAAAATGGGATTTCGCAATACACTCCTTTTTCCTAATTCTTCCTTCGGGAATAATAATCTCCCGGGATTGATAATTTCAACCTTATGCGGGGAAATATTTATTTGAACGGACGAATTAATATTATAATCTCTATGAATCATTGCATTTATTATTGCTTCTCTTAAAGCTTCTTTAGGTAGTTCTAATTTGGTTTTGTGTTTAAGTTCATTTTTTATTATTATTGCAGTATTTAATTTTGAAAGAAGGTATTTGTATGCGTTGTTCAAATTTGATATAAAATATCCCGTAAATTCTTTTGAATCAATTATTTCTGTCTGCTCTTTATCAGAATATAAGAAGCATGATATGATTGCAGTGGGATAATAATATTTTATATTTTTTGAAAAGAATAATATTCCTGCAGTGTTTAACTTGTTGTTTGTAAGCAAATTAAGATTACTAAGTATGTGTTGTTTTGGTAATGTCTTATCTAAGTTAGTGTTTTTTCTAAAGTTGTTAAACGCCGCATTTGAAAAATCCTTTTCTTTGAAATTGAGATTTGTTTGCCTTTCAAATGAGATTAAGTTCTCTTTTTGAAATAGCTCCCTTATTTCATCTCTGTTTAATTGTTGTGAATTTGCGCCATATCTTAAATAGAAATGCCCATTTACTGTATAAGGTTTGTTTTTACCTTCCGCGCTAAATATAATTGCCAGATTTTTTATCTGTTCTATTTGAACATTAAACGGAGGATTCATATTTCTTGCAATATCCTGTACCTTTGACCTGTCTGAATTCGTTAAATGGCATCCAATCACTTTGTTTGTTCTATCTTCAACTCCTATTATTATTTTCCCGCCTGATGCATTAGCAAAAGCGCAGATGTCTTTACCTATTGAACTGTTTATAGATTCTTTAAATTCAATTGTATAGCCTTCTCCGGTTTTTATTATGTCTAATAATTCAGAGTATTCCATTTTATACCTTGCCCCTCCTTACATCAACCTTGCCTGTAACAACATGATTTATTAATGATTTTTTAAATTCTTCTAAAAGGTTGACTTTCTCCTCAATTTTCTGGATGGTTTTGTCTATTTTAGCGGTGGCTTTGTCAAGATATTGGACTATTTTGGTTTGTTCAGGTTTTGGAGGTTTGATAATTATCAATTCTTTAATTAGACTTATTGTTAATCTTGTTAATGCTGAACCCCTTATATGACTAAACATTTGTTTAATGTTTTTATCCGAAACCAAATAATATCTAAGATATTCTGATTTCAAATTATCCTCTGGCGTAATTATTCCTAAAGAAGAAAGTGCAACAAAGTCATTATTTTTCACAACAACACATCTTCCTATTGTTCCATCTTTTGTTAATAACACATCAGTAATATTTGGTTGACATCCATTTCTTTTTAGTGATTCAAAATCGTTTTCAGAAATAAAATGAGCATTATTAAAATCTATTTCATCTTGTTTAACATCCGTCACAGTTATATAATATTTTCCTTCATTTGTCGTTTCAGGACTGATATGAGAGCCGTCGGTAATTTTTTTACAAAAACGTTTCAATTTGTCAACTTCCCACCCCTCAGGAATTTCCCCAATCCACTCAATCCCGGAATCTTTTAATTTTGCATTCGAGTCAATGCCTTTTGTTACGGCGTGATTTATCAGGGCGGTGCGTCTCTCCTTCAGAAGCTCGATTAATTTTGTATTTTTTTCAATTAGAGAATTACCCTTGGCGATTTTTCTGTCTAAAAAGTTGGCGATGGCGGTTTGATCTGAGTGTGGTGGGACAATACAATTTACCTCTTTCAATTTTTCTCTTGTGAGATGTCCTATACTCACACGATTCACAATAGACTCAAAATATCCTAAGAGACCAAACGTTTCGAATACATATAGAAAATATCTGGGATTGCGCTCTGGTGAAATTATAACTTTGTGTACTGAATTTTGGATATAGCATTCATCAATTTCCTCACTCCAAATGGCAGTCCTTCCAACTTCTCCACCCTCTGAAACCAATAAATCGTTTTTAGAAAGTCGATATATTTTAATCTCGGTCGGAGAGAACCACATCTCTTTAATGTCTGACACATCAACGTTTTCCCAAAAAATGTTCTGTGCACGTAAATAGGGTTTTAGTAAATAGTTCCCTTTATCATCATTTGCAAGCATTTTTCCAAGAACGATTTTACTAATTGTTTTCAACTTCCTTACTTCCCACCCCCCCGGAATCTCTCCAATCCATTCGATTCCAGAATCCTTGTATTTTGGATAAGGTTTGAGTTTCATATTATTCATTCACTTTTTTAGATATTTCAAAATCAAATTCTTGTAATTTCAAAGAACATTCAATTAAAAAATTTATACAAAAATTAAAGTCTTCTTTAGATATTTTTGCATTTTGGCTTAATGAAACTTCGGGCATATCGCTCCCTATATACCAAATAGGTTCAGGAATTAACAACCTAAACTTTATGTATTTTTTATAATCTAAACCAAATGCCAATATTTTTACCGCTTTTTGCATAGCTTCAATAGATTCTTTAACTTTATCAATAAATTCGCTTAGTTTGTCTCTACGATTTAAGCCCATAGAAAAACTACCTAAGAAAGTCATATCTTTTCCAAAATTAAATGGAGATCTAAAAAAGGAATCTCTTTTAGATTGCTCGTAATCTCTTAATAAAAATTCAAACGAAAGTGAAATTTTTTCAATAGATTTCTTTTGATCACTATCATACGAATTTATGGCTTCTTTGATAAATGCTTTTACTCTTTGGTTTTCAATTAATTCAACCAAGGATATTTTTTGAGCATCTAATCCATAAACATTTTTACAAAGCTCTTCAAAAAGATTATTTGCTGTAAATTTAGATTCTTCAATATCTGTTTTTGATGGAAACAATCCTTTATGTTTTAAATTTACTCGTCTATCTTTTAGTTTAACTAAACTAGGTCTTAAGCTAATTTCATCTTTACCATTACTTTTTAGCCACTCATTGACTTTGTCAAAATATTGCATAAAACTTAGCTTATTTGTATTTATGCCCTTGTCTTCTAAAACTAAATCAAAACTTAACTCCAAAGCATCATGATAGTGTAATAATGCAATAGAAGATAAGGGCTCAGAATTAACTGATTCTTGATTTCCTCTTTCAATTAAGTATTTAGCAAATGCAAGTCTTTTAATTATTAATTTCATATCCATATACTACAACTCCTCCTCCAAAAGCTCCTGAATCTCCCCAATAACCCCTTTAATATCATTCTCAATCTCTTCCAAAGCTCTTGGCGGCTTGTATTCATAGAAATATTTTGTAAAGTTGAGCTCATAACCAACCCTGTCTTTCTTCCTGTCCATCCAGGCATCAGAATAATACGGCTTAACCTCTCTCTCAAAATACCCTTTAATGTCTTGCTTCAATGGAATCTTCTCGGAATCTCTCAAGTTAGGGTCAGGCAACTTTTTGCCCTTTTTATCCAGAACATAATCAGCAGAGTCATCATGCTCGGATAAAGCTAAAATAATATTTTTAATGAAATTGGCAGACAGATTAAACCCTTTCAATGCTTTTTTAACTCTGGCTTCAAATTCATCCCAATTCCTGTATAAATTATTCCCAATCGCTTTTAAGACGTTGATAATCTGTTCTTGTTTCTTCTTTCCTTCTTCCTCTTCTTTCAGTTTTAATTCAGGATATTTCTTTTTACTCTCAGCCAATTTTCTAAAAGCAGGAATTGAATAAAGATTCTCAAGCCTTTCTTCTGTGACTTGATAATTCAACTGCAAAGGTCTTTCAACAATAACTTTAGTATATCCAAATACGTCATTATCAAAGATTTTACAATATTTGTTTTCTTCAAATTTGTCATACAGCTCAACAATCTCCTTAATATCCTCAACAGAAAGATAATTTCTTTTATTCCCTAAACTTTTCCGCATTTTTTTAAAAAAAGAAGTAGCATCAATCAACTGTATTTTGCCGACTCTCTCAGTTGGTTTTTCATTAGTTAATACCCAAATATATGTATGAATGCCTGTATTGAAAAACAACTGATCAGGCAAGGCAATTATTGCTTCAACAAAATCAAAATCATGCTCAATCATCCATTTTCTTATATCGCTTTCTCCCTGCCCGGCATCCCCCGTAAACAATGGTGAGCCATTTGTAATCACAGCAATTCGTGATTTCTCCTTTAATTTCATCTTAGAAATCATGTGCTGCAAGAATAACAACTGCCCGTCATTTATCCGCGGTAGTCCCGCTCCAAACCTTCCTCCAAACCCCTTTTCGGCTTCGTTTTTTACTGCATCTGCATCCTGCTCCCATTTTCTCCCATAAGGAGGATTGGAAATGATAAAATCAAATTTATCATTAGGGAATTGGTCTTTTGAAAGCGTGCTGAAAGGACCCCTGATATTCTTATCATTCTCTCCTTTCATTAGCATATCTGCCTTACAAATGGCATAAATCTCCGGATTAACCTCTTGTCCAGATAAAACAACGTCAACTTCCTTATTTATACTCGTGATAAAATCTTCACAACTTGTGAGCATGCCCCCCGTACCACATGCAGGGTCATACACGGTTTTGATAATATGTTTCTTCTTCAGATTTTCACCATTCTCGACAAAAATCAACCTGGTCATTACTTTAACAACATCTCTGGGAGTAAAGTGCTCTCCTGCTTCCTCATTTGACTGCTCTGCAAACTTTCTAATTAACTCTTCAAAAATAGTTCCCATTTCATGATTGGAAACAATATCCGGATGGAGGTCAACTTTTGACTCTGAGAATTTTTTAATTAGCCGAAACAAGAGATCTGCTTTAGCCAATTCTCTAATGCACTCTTTAATTTTAAAATTCTCAAAAATATCCTGAACATTGCTGCTAAAACAGTCAAGATAATGCATTAAGTTCTGTTCAATATGTTCCGGGTCTTCAAGCAACGCTTTAAAATCGTATTCTGAATAATTATAAAACCCTAATAGATTCCCATTTTTATCCTTTGCCGCATCTTTAAGAGCATATTCCATATTTTCAAATTGACCTTTATATTTGTTGTAGGTTTCAAGAACTGCTTTTTTTGAAGCACTTAAAGCACAGTCAAAACGTTTAAGCACTGTAAAAGGGAGAATTACTTTTTGATACTCATTCCTTTTATACACTCCCCTCAACAAATCTGCCAGATCCCATATAAAGCTAATCTTTTCCTGAAAGTTTCCCATATTCACACCCCATTTTTTTTGCATCTTCTTCTGAAAAATATACCATTCTCAAAATAAGCTTTTGCACTGACTAAGCGACCGTCTGTAAGTGCTTCTTGGTCCCTGTGATGCATCAAAAAAATATTTTGTGCTGTTGCCATCGAGAGATCTGAAATAAGCCAGTTCCATCTCAAAGAGCTCATTACTTCACGAAGTGTGCATAAGTGAAGCGATGTTTTACAGCTTCGTGTATTGTGCTTCACTTTTAAGTTCTTCTTCGATTCGGAGCAACTGGTTGTATTTGGCAGTTCGCTCACTTCGAGCTGGCGCACCCGTTTTTATCAGTTCTGCTCCAAGAGCCACTGAAATATCTGCGATGCTGGTATCTTCTGTTTCAGCTGAGCGGTGGCTAACGATTACCTTGTATTTGTTTTTGTGTGCCATGCGTGCTGCATCGAAGGATTCGCTCAGGCTTCCTATCTGGTTTACTTTAAGGAGCAGTGCGTTTGCAGCCCCCATCTCTATACCTTTTGCGAGTAGTCGTGTGTTTGTTACGAAGATATCGTCTCCTATAATAATAGTATTCGACAGTCTTCTCGTAAGTTCTGCAAAATTTTCAAAAGCGTCTTCATGAAAAGGATCCTCAAGTAATGCAATGTTGTATTGTTTGGTGAGTTCGACGTAGTAATCTGCAAGTTCTGCTGGTGTCAGGTTTTTTCCATCGATGTAATATGTTCCATTCTTGTAGAACTCGTTTGCTGCACTATCGAGTCCAATACTAACCTCGTTTGTATATCCAGCAGTTTCGATTGCTTTTGTAACAGCATCGAGTGCATCTGCCGTATTTTGCAGTGGTGGGGCATATCCACCCTCGTATCCAACGTTGATAGAACCTTTGCCATATTGTTTTTCAAGTATCTTTCCAAGTGCATGGTAGGTTTCTGCTGCCATCTGGAGTGCTTCTCTAAAGCTTTTTGCACCTTTTGGCTGTACCATGAATTCCTGGATGGACAGCTTGTTTCCTGCATGTTTCCCACCATTCAGTACGTTTAGCGTGGGTACTGGTAGTAAAAAAACATTATTTCCACCAAGGTACTGGTATAGCGGAAGATCAAGGCTGTTTGCTGCCGTTCTTGCAACAGCGAGGGATACGCCAAGTATTGCATTTGCCCCAAGTATTGATTTGCCTGGCGTTCCGTCAAGTTCTATCATTGTCTGGTCTATTTCACGCTGGCGTCGCACATCCATTCCAATAAGCTCTCTGCGTATTACATTATTAATGTTTTCAACAGCTTTCAGCACGCCTTTACCATTATAACGCTCTCCGCCATCGCGAAGTTCCAGTGCTTCATTGCTACCTGTAGACGCTCCAGAAGGTATGCTTGCTCGTCCAAATCCACTTCGTCCGTGAGTGCTTTCTGTTTTCACATCAACTTCTACCGTAGGGTTGCCTCTTGAATCGAGAATTTCCCTTGCATGTATATATTCTATACTAAACATATTTTTCACCATTTGTATAATTAAACAAATACATTTTACTCATTCATAGATATATTTTGCGAAAAATGGACATCATCTTCTACTCTATTGCTTTGTCAGGCAGCTTTTATCTTCCACAACAATTTCACGCTTTCCATTATATTCACAAACTTTTCCCTTTACAAAGACCAGGTCGCCCCTATTCAATGACGCTCCAATCTCCGCCCCTCCCGGGATGAAGACCATCAGTTGATCTACATTCTCATTTTTTAGATATATGATCAAATGTTCACCAGTCTTGGTTGTGTACTTCTGTGTTATGATGCCGCTTGTTTGTACATAACTTCCTATCCCAACATCTTTGCTGTATTCCTGATACTCTGCTGATGGTAAAAAAGTGAAATATGCAATAACAAGTGATAAACTTGCCATTGCAAGGAGTATAATTGTTATTCTCTCCTCTTTTTGCATATTTCTTTCTTTATTCGATTTTTAGTGGAGGCAGTATACTACTTACTGGGGGCAGTCCAGCACCACCGTTACCATCGACAGGTCCTGCTTTTGATACAATTTCTTTTACTGTAACTGTGAAGATAAGCGTTTTTCCCGCAAGAGGTGGATTTTGGTCCATAATGATTTTATCATCACTGAAACTTACTCGTGTCAGCTCAAACATTGTGTTAATTGTTGTATCAGGTATCCTATTGTGATGAAGTGTCATGTTTTTATCGGTTATATTAATGATGGTGGTGTTCCATGGCACGTTTCCTAATTTGACAATCTCGCCAGGAGTTACTATGTGTTTTATAGTGATATTTACATCATCAACATCTGTTACTTCATCCATCCATGGCGATTCTGGCATGTTAAACGTATCGCCTTTTTTAAGGTTCAATGAAAGATTGACGATTGCATCACCCAACTCTACTACAGTTGCTGTAAGTTCTCTTCCAGAAATGTCTATAATATCACCAATTGTATGATCTTTGCCAAACTGAAAAGTAAATTGATCTGTTGGCACTGCAAACATTTTTGGCAAAGTATGCATCAGTGGGACTTGCTGATCAATATCAAGTCTTTGTATCTTTTTTTCATCGATGGGCCCATAGCCCATTTCAGGTGGGACCGTGATATCCTTTGTTTCAGTCACTTTCATTCCAACAACGCCACTATCAAATCCAGCTATCATTTCTCCTGCGCCAACTTTGAATTGGAGTGGATTGTAAATACGCTGGGAGTTGTAGATTCCTGCATGCTTTGCCGTATCTTCAAGTGATGTATCAAAGACGCTGCCATCTTCCAACCTGCCTATATAATCCACTTTGATAGTATCACCAACACTGATTGTATCATCGTGTGGTGTTGATTTCTGCTCTACGCATCCAGTACATAAACAGAGAAATAGCAAGACTCCAAAAATCAATAAACGCTTCATAATATCACATTAACGAGCACTAATAATAACTGTTGCGGTTTACCATGCCTTGCACTTTTTAAATTTTATCGATGTCCACAGTAAATTTCTCCAAATTAATCCAGCGAGAAAACCCATCCATGCAAGGTTTGAGGTAAAACACATATTGACATCTGAAAAGATGGGGGTTGATACTTCAATTTAATTACAATTCCTCATGTCCAAGCATAAAGCCACGTAATAATTACCTGCTTTTTTTATTAGCCCGGTTAGTCGCATGCTTATTTGTCCCCTGGGATGTGTGGCGTATGTATATATAGCATAAGAGTATAACAACGTGTGAATCGAGATAATATTCGTATATCTCGTACATATTTAGTAATATATAGGATGTGACAAATGTGAATAAAAGAATAATAACAATTGCATTCGCGGCATTGCTGCTGATTGCATGTACTGGTATAGCGGGCGCGCATTTCACGATGGTCTTCCCAAGTGACAGTGAAGCTACCGTATGGGATGTGGCACCTGAGGACTACATCGCGACACTTGGAGAGACAAAGACAATATATGTGATGTGGGGGCACCCCTACGAGCACATATCCTTCAACATGGCATCTGCACCCGAGATCTCTGTCACCAAGCCAGACGGGACAGTTGAGCAGCTTACGCCTGAACAGATTACTGTCACAGGGCAGCACGAGGATGGAACTGCAGGAGAGTTCACAGCGTACAAGGCCTCGTTTACTGTTGACCAGGATGGTGATTCCATTGTACTGGCTAAATACGATGACCCGGATGAGGATCTGATCGACTACTGTAAGATTGTTATCCACTGCGGTGAAGAGACATGGTATGGCTGGGATACAGAGGTTGCAACGAAGCAAACAGAGGTTATACCGTATGTGAGACCTTATGGTATGGAAGAGGGTTTTGTCTTCTCTGGAAATGCAAAGTACAAGGGTAAGGTGCTCCAAGGCGCCACAGTTGAGATCGAGCAGTACCACACGCTGGAACTTGGTAAGGAGATCGTGGAGATTGCTGAGAAGAAGTTCTCGTACGACCCACCGATGGTATTCACAAGACAGACCACGACCAACCAGAACGGAGACTTCTCGTACACCCTTGACGAGCCAGGAATCTGGTTTGTCTGTGCAGCGAAAGAGAGCGATACCGGAGGGCGCACCATAAGAGGTGTCTTTATCGTTCCAGTTCTTGAGGCGTTCCCGCCGGTAGAAGAGCAGTCAACTCCATCCATATCAACTGCAGAACTCCAGAGGGCAGTTGATGAAGCCAAACAGGCAGCAGCAGATGCAAAGGGGGCAGCAGAGGGGGCAGCCAGCACGCCAGGATTTGGAATCATTCTTTCCGTGATTGGAATTCTTGGAGCGCTCTTGTTCACTACGAGAAAAGGGTAATATAAATGGGGGGAATCCCCCTGTAAATATTTTTTGGAGGAAAAAAATAGTGCATATATCTGATGGCGTCTTATCCCTGCCAGTGATAGCTGTTGGCTGGGGCGTAACACTCACGTTACTCACGATAACGCTCTGGTGGAGCAAAGATAATATAGTAGAGCAGATACCCAAGATTTCGGTTATGACTGGCGCATTCTTTATCGCATCCCTGATTCACGTTCCGATACCACCAACGTCAGTTCATCTCATATTAAATGGTCTCTTAGGTGTGGTGCTCGGCGTGCTCGCATATCCTGCGATGTTCATTGGTCTCACTCTGCAAGCGCTCCTCTTTCAGCATGGTGGCATAACGACAATCGGGGTGAACACGATGAATGTAGGTGTACCTGCACTGATCGCTTACGGCATATTCAAGGTAGGATGCAATAGAAGTATCTCAAAGACGCTTCTCGGCGCGATATGCGGGGGTCTTGCTGTGCTCGTAACTGCGGTGTTCCTTGCTATCTGTCTTATTACGACAGGCGATGAATTTCAGGATGTTGCAAAGGTTGCTGTAGCAGCACACATCCCAATCATGATAATCGAATCGATCATTACCGGTTCGGTCGTGGCTTTCCTTGCAAAGGTGAAACCAGAAATGCTATCGATAGATAATGAGGATAAAAAAAATGAAAGCAATTAGAATAATAGGTCTTCTGGTACTGGTACTCATCCTGTGCACAGCACTCTGCCTGTCGCCTGCATCCGCACACAGGGTGTATGTGAGAGAACAGGTAAATGAAGTGCAGATAAAGGCATGGTACGGTGGTGGGGCGCCCATGGCATACGCAGATGTAACGATATATGCAAACTCCACGAACGGCGAAGAACTGTGCAGTGAAGGCAAGACCGATGAAAAGGGAATGTTCTGCTTCACACCGAAGATAGGCATACCAGGGTACCGGGTGGTAGTAGAAGCTACAGGGCACAGGGCAGAGAAGGAGTTTGATCTGGCAGGCGGAGGATCGCAGGAGGCAGCAGAGCTGCCACTGTTTGCTAGAATGCTCGCAGGGTTTGGATACCTGATAGGACTTGCCGGAATCGGAATGCTACTTGCCGCACGAAAGTTAAACAAACTGCATACAACGCAAGCAGAAAATAACGAATCTTGACAATTCTTGATTGCGCTAGCCTGCAAAGCTACACTTTGCAGAAAATCCTCGATTGCACAACAATCGAGTACAGAAAAATAATTCTTGATTGCGAGAA
>WNEG01000099.1:15344-17970 GCA_012910725.1 Candidatus Ethanoperedens thermophilum
CAAGTGCGCCAGCAATCAAGTGCAAGATAAACAAATGCATTTATACTTTCATATACGTTAAAAGAACAGTATGAGAATAAGTAGAGGAGATCGATAACGTTATGGAGTATCCTGAGATTGACAAATATGCATCACTCAAATCTTTGATACATGAGTTCGATCCAAGAGCAAAGATACTCACGTTTTCCTTTCTTGTTTTTTTTTTGTATTTGTAAGTGATATTAAACTTGCCGCAATTAACCTCCTGTTTGCGTTTGTTCTTCTTTTAATCTCGAGACTGCCCCTCAAATTCGTGTTCAACCGCATAAAGTTGGTTTTTCTGTTTGTTTTTCCAATTCTTTTAATCATGTCCCTGACTGTGGAGGGAAGTAGGCTTGTTAGCATTCATGGAGTATCAGTGAGTTATGAGGGAGTCAGATACGGAAGCTTAATCATACTAAGAGCAGTTGCAGCAGTGACACTCGTATTGACGATGCTTGGAACGATGAGATTCGATACGACGATAAAAGCACTTTATATGCTAAAAGTGCCAGGTCCGCTCGTCCAGATGCTGATGTTCACCTATCGCTACATATTTGTTCTATTGGATGAATTTTCCAGGATGTGGAGAGCGATGAGCTGCAAAGGATTTGTGTTAAAAGCAAACATGTACGCGCTCTCGATGCTCGGGAACGTGGTCGGGATGCTCATAGTCAAAAGTTATGAGAGGGCAGATAGAGTATACAAGTCAATGATCTCAAAGGGATATACTGGAAGTCCAATGACTATGGCTAAGTTCAATATGATGGGAAAGGATTACGCTCTAACCGTATTAATCATCGGCATTGCCATCCTGTTGCGCATGTATTCGGTGATATTACCGGTGGTGTCATGACGTCTGCAATACGTGTTCACGATCTGAATTACACCTATCCTGACGGAACGGTTGCGCTTGAGAACATCTCGTTCGAGATTGAAAAAGGTGAATCTGTGGCACTGATAGGACCAAATGGGGCAGGCAAATCGACGCTACTCTTGCACTTAAACGGCATCCTGCACAGTGCCAGATCACGTGAAGCAGTCGAGATTCTTGGCGATACTGTTGACCCAAGGAAGGTGCATGAGCTGTCAGGGAAGATTGGAATCGTCTTTCAGAACCCTGACGATATGCTCTTTATGCCCCTTCTCAGTGATGACGTGGCATTCGGTCCGATCAATCTCGGCATCGAAAAAGAAGAGGTGGCGAGAAGAGTCGGGGATTCGCTTGGGCGGGTTGGGCTTGCCGGATATGAAAATCGGGTTCCGCACCATTTAAGCAGTGGCGAGAAGAAGCGGGCAGCGATAGCAACCGTGCTCTCGATGGAACCAGAGATTATTGCTCTCGATGAGCCCACTGCCAATCTGGATCCAAAAAGCAGGAATGACCTGATAGGAATCCTTAAAAACCTGAAGGATGACGGAAAGACGCTTCTCATCATCACACACGACGTAAACGCAATTCCTGAGCTTGCGGACCGGGTCATCGTCCTCAACAAGACTATTGTTGCGGACGACACCACCCGCGACGTCTTTGCAAATACAGAGATGCTTGTTGGTGTAGGGCTCGACGTTCCTGTGATTATGCAACTCTTTGAGTTGCTCCAGGTGTTTGGGTATCCATGCGATGTGCTCCCACTCTCGATCAGTGATGCGGTCAGAAATCTCACAGAGACAATAGAAAACGGGGAAGGACACATACACCTGCACATCCACAAACACCTGCACACAGCAATTGGTGCTGTTCGCAGCAAGTATCAGCACCACCCTGCAGATGTGTAATCAGTGTCGATCTGTGTATTAAAAAACTGCATACTTCGTAGTCGCATTACATGGTGCTGCGGTTGAAACTTTGGGATCTCCCTCACATTCAAACCCATGATGGCGTCCGCAAGACTCGAATCAACAACAGCTTTAAAACAGTGTCAATACCAGATGACGTGGCAATCTCAAAAAAGCGAAACATATATATAGCGCAAAATGCAGATGAATAACACGTCCATGAGCAGAGGTGAAACGGAAATGAGAACATATCTTTTCAGAGTGGTAATTGAACCGGATGAAGATCGATGGCATGCTTACTGCCCGGTACTTGATGATATTGGGGGTGCTACCTGGGGTTATACCAGAGAAGAGGCATTAAAAAATATAAGAGAAGTAGTTGAGATGATAATAGAAGAACTGGTCGAAGACGGAGAACCCATACCTGAATCCCCTGAAAAGGAAGTTCAGATTTTCTCTGAACCAAGAGTGATGGTAACAGCCTGATGCCGATCGATTATAGCAAGCTGCGGAACATAACTGCCAGAGAAATCATCTCCGTTCTTTCTCATGACGGATTCTATCTTCGTTCTCAGAAGGGGAGTCACCAACGATACTATCATCCTGATGGAAGAAGGGTTACTGTTTCCTTTCATAGTCCGGGCGGCGCTTTTCCTCCAAAGACATTGAAAAGGATGGTCGAAAAACAGGCTAAGTGGACTGAACAGGATTTAAGGCGGTTAAAAATTTTAAAATAACATAAACGTCAACTACCCCTCCCTGACCCTAACGGGTCAGGAAGAGGCTTAAGAAGCCCCTGGTTGATTAGGAGGCATTAAAACAATGCAGA
>WNEG01000099.1:18103-18854 GCA_012910725.1 Candidatus Ethanoperedens thermophilum
CTCCGAGGAGCACTTACTCCAGCTAACAGGAGGGCTTAAAGCCGATATGTTAGTGTTTGTAATTAATAAAAACGGGACACCATTAATGCCATGCAAACCAGCGAAAGCCAGACATCTGCTAAAAGCAGGCAATGCAACGGTCGTTCAACAGACACCGCTTACAATACGTCTTCTGTGGGATTGCGAAGAAGAAACGCAGGATATCACGCTCGGCATAGATGCGGGATACACTCACGTTGGTTTTAGTGCAGTTTCTGAGAATGAAGAACTTATTGCAGGCGAGCTTACTCTGCGTAGCAATATCAAGACACTTCTTGAGAAGCGTTCTAATTATAGGAGAACACGCAGGTCAAGATTGTGGCACAGGGAACCACGTTTTAGTAATCGTGGAATACCAAAAGGTTGGCTTGCACCGAGTATTAAACATAAGTTGGATAGTCACATCAAACTCATCGAAAAGATAAAGAAGCTGCTACCAATCACAAAAATAGTGATAGAAGTCGCACCATTTGACGCACAGAAGATGCAAAACCCTGAGATCAGTGGAATAGACTACCAGCAAGGTGAACTACAGGGATACGAGGTCAGAGAATACTTACTTGAGAAATTCAACCGCAAATGTGCTTATTGTGGTAAAAAGGACGTTCCGCTTGAGATAGAGCACATCATCCCGAAGTCTCGCGGAGGTTCGGATCGCGTCTCCAATCTCACGATAGCCTGCCATGAATGTAACCACGCCCTGCGGGCGGTA
>WNEG01000009.1 GCA_012910725.1 Candidatus Ethanoperedens thermophilum
ACATATGTTTGAAAGTCAAGTAATAGTTATTTTCTGCTCACGTTGTGTGCAGCACTTGCGCAGTTACTTATGTGCGAAATATGCTGTAACGTTGTTATCTTTTACTGAGTCAATGCGCACGAATCCGTACCGTTCAAACTGTACCACTTCTCCCACGCAATCAGAAATACCTCGTTCTCCAATCCCCTTTTCTTCACCTGTTACGTTCAGTACCCTTATGTTTAGACCATCTGGCACAACCCAGTGAATGATTTTTCCCTTATTTTTTCGAACGATTTCTATCCCGCCGCCCAGGTACCCTGCTGTGATAATTTCAGCCGTTTTTTTAAGTATTTTGATATTGTAGAGGTCTTTTAGTCGCAGAAGCTCATTTTCTTTTATTTTTTCTGCATCACTCTTACTGATTAATACATTGCCTGCAACAGATATCAACCGATTACCCCAGTCCCTGTGAGATGGATGCAGCATAGGCTTTGCAACGGTGACTGGTGCATTCTGGATGATAAGTTTTACAGGATCCGGTGTGAAAAAGAATCGTTTGGATGTTTGATCAACTACTTTCCGATTTTCAGCATACAGGTTTTCCATGCTCAGTCCAATGTCTGTTTCTCCGACACCGAGTTCGATGAAAAATTTGCATATCGCTTCTGGTTGTATCCCCCTGCGCCGCATTGCTTGTAAGGTTGGAAGGCGCGGGTCATCCCAGCCAGTATACTTCCCTTCACTGATTGCTTCGCTCATGCTGCTTGTGCTGAGTTTCCCAAACTCATGTATCTTCACCCTTCCCCAGTGAAGAGTTTTCGGATACTTCCAGTTAAAATATTTGTATACGTATCGCTGGCGGTGTTCGCTGTCAATCAGGTCTTTGCCGCGAATGATATGGGTAATACCAAGAAGACGGTCCTCAATAGCTGATTCAAAGTCAAGCAGCGGCCACACTTGGTACCTGTCCCCGATTTCTTGTCTTGGATGTGGTGTATCAACGATTCGAAATGCCACCCAATCACGAATTGCAGGGTCTTTGTGCGACATATCTGTTTTTATGCGAAGAACGGCTTTTGTAGGTGCATATTTACCATCAAGCATGTCCTGCCAGTTTTTGAGGGTTGTGTTAACATCCTGTTCCCGATGCGGGCAGGCAGTGGCAGAATCCTTATACTTTTTGAATTCATCTTTTTCGCAGAAGCAAATATATGCAGCATTTTTTTTTATCAACTGAAGTGCATGGTCGTAGTAGGTCTGTATATGATCTGATGCAATGATTACTTCATCAGGCACTGTTCCAAGCCACCTGCAATCTTCAAGATACCAGTTGTAAGCATCAGGCAGCGGGCGTTTTGTCTTTGGGTCAGTATCATCAAAACGAATGATAAATTTACCATGATAGCGCTTTGCATACTCGGAATTAACAATGATTCCACGAGCGCTTCCAAGTGTTGCAGGGCCATTGGGGTTTGGAGCAAAACGCATAACAACATGATCTGTGCATTCGAGAGGCGGTAAACCTTTATCTGGCGTTCTCTTCTCGCTAAGTTCATCGAGGAGATCGGGTGCAATTTCAGACAAAACACGCTTCCAGGAAGCTTTATCAGTTTTTGAAATTTCATCCACGACTGTACCTACTAATTTTGATATCGCCTTCACATGCAAGCGCAATTCCGGGTGCGAGCCAACGAGTCTCCCGATTACAGCACCAGCTTTTGGTGCCATCCCGTGTTTTACAGCATTAAAAAGAGCATACTTTCGAATTTGCAATAATATCTGTCTTTCGTCAAGGTCGTTCATATCTATCACTTTTAACATTTTTAGTATTTGTTTCGAGCCCCTTTTATAACCACAAGATTGACCTGATGAATGAACAGCTTCACGTATGGTTGATGGATAATATTGGGGCCGCTGAGATTTGAACTCAGGTCACAAGACCCCCAGTCTTACAGGATGGTCCAGGCTACCCTACGGCCCCTCTATTGAGGTAGTAAGGATATTGTGGCGTTCTCTTCACATTCACACACGAGGCTTATGTTTCAGTAAGCGTTTTCGCTGGAAGCTGCAAAGAGAGGTTTCTGCTTCTACTATTGGACCTGATCCAGTTGCAGGTTACTGGTCATCTCTGCATACGAAGTATGCAGTGCTTCCTGCTTCTACTATTGGACTCAATCCATTTGCAGGTTACTGAGGTCTTGATTTCCACGGGCAAAACGAGGTCGCTCCTCACTATTTTTACCTTCCAGCTCTTTTTAGCCTTGCAGGATAATAATAATAGGCATGTCAATACAATATATAAACTTTTTGGATATGCGAGACCGTTTTCAATTTATGCTGGTTAAAAATAGAAAACCACAGCTTAATTGAGCAAATACAATTAAACCACGTGTATGCCCCCAACTCCAGACAGGGGTTGGTGATGAAAAGGCATATAACAATGTAGAGTTGTGTTATTCACATGGTAGAGTTTCAGATTCTTGATGCCGATTACGCGTACGATAAAAATAAAAAGCCGCTGCTTCGTTTTTATGGGCGCGATCACAAAGGTCGAAGTATGTGCTGTTTTGTTCCAGGTTTTAAACCGTATTTTTATCTGCAAACGACTACCAGTGACATAGAAAATGTGCTTAGATCAAGGTTTCCCCAGATTTTGAAGGTCGAGGAAGTGCAGCGATTTCCTGCTGTTGGATACTATAAAAATCCTGTTTTAATGCACAAGGTGATGGTTTCTGACCCAAAGGATGTACGAGAAATTCGTGATGATGTAGCTAAATTTGGAAAAGTTTTTGAGACAGATATTCTCTTTCGAAACCGGTTTATGATCGATCATGGCATTGGTGGTATGAGCTGGGTATCGGTTGAAGAAACGGATGATAAAGGATTTGGTGTGGATGGGGTTGACTGTGATTTACGGTTGATTGGAAAAATGGTGCCTGTTGAACAGGTATCGAATGCAAAGCTCAGGTTTCTTGCCTTTGATATTGAGTGTCCCACTACTGGTGGTATGCCTGATGCAACAAGATCGCCAATCGTGCTTATTAGCATGTACTTTAAGCCATCGTACAATGAGAGGGAATCAATAGTACTCTCTGCAAAACCTGTTGCAGGACTCGACGGGGTTGAAGGATGCGATAGTGAAATATCTCTTCTCAAGCGTTTTTTTGAGATTGTAAAGGATTTTGATCCTGATGTAATTCTTGGTTATAATTCCAACGGCTTTGATTTTCCATATATCGTTGATAGAATAAAACACCTTGACGCTGGTATAAAGTCAGATATTGGACGGGATGGAAAGCCAGTATATTATCGGCGTATTGGTATCACCACCCACGTAACAGTTACTGGTCGAATCATTGCTGATGTGTTACCCATTATCAGAAAAGAGTTCAGCCTTAAGCAGTACACACTTAAAAATTCTGCAAAGGAACTTCTTGGTCTTGAAAAGCACGATGTTAAGGTTGAGGACATGCAGGACTACTGGGATAGTGAGAAATTGCTTCCAACATTTATCGAATACTGCCGCAATGATTCATATCTTGCGATGGAAATGATGATGCGATATCGACTCCTTGACAAGTATATTGCTCTTGCACGAGTGAGCGGGTCACTTCTGCAAGATATTCTGGACAGTGGGCAGACGGCAATGGTGGAAAACCTCTTGTTAAAAGAGTATCGTTCCAACCAGAGGGTAATGCCGCCAAAACCCGATGAAAAATTATCCTCGTATCGACACCGTGCTGGCGAAGAACTCAAAGGTGGAGAAGTGCTGCAACCAGCGCGCGGTCTCTCTGAGGACATTGTTATTCTTGATTATCGCTCACTTTATCCAAGCATCATGATGGCACACAATCTTTGCTACACTACAGAGATTACCAAAGATGTACCAGATAGTTCTGAAGATGTCATAACAACACCTTCCAGTGGACATTTTGTATCAAAAAAAATACAGCAGGGGATCCTGCCAAAGGTGTTGGAACGGCTGCTTAAGCTCAGGGTTGAGATAAAAGAAGAAATGAAACAGGCAAGTGAGGATGAAATTCATGCACTCGATGCTACACAGCTTGCTTTGAAGATCTTGTTGAATAGTTTTTATGGCTACTCTGGTTATGCACGTGCACGTTTGTACAGTCTCAATCTTGCAAACTCGGTAACAAGCTACGGCAGAGAAAACATCCTCTATACCAGACAACTGATTGAAAAAGATATTAAAAATACCATATTAACCGACAGTGATGACATCTCCTCTTTTGAAGTGGTGTATGGTGACACAGACAGTGTATTTGTTAAAATAAATAGTGGCAAGAAGCTTACTATTGATGAAGCTTCGCTGATTGGAATAAAAATTGCAGACGCCGTCACGTCACATCTTGAGAAGCCGATGGAACTTGTCTTTGAAGCTGTCGCCCGAAGAGGCGTTTTCCTTGCCAAAAAACGCTATGCGATCTGGGTCTTTGAAAAAAGTGGTGATCGCTGGGATGATAAGATCAAGGTAAAGGGGATGGAAACGGTACGCCGTGATTGGTGCGAACTTGCATCTAACACATTAAATGACGTATTAGAGCTTGTACTCAAAAAAGGTAGTATCGACGAGGCAGCAGAAACTGTCCGAGATGCAATAAACACGATTAGAACTCTTGATATTAACCAGAATCCAGATGACTTAAGCAAACTTATACTAACAAGACGCTACACCAAAAAAACAGAAACCTATCGAAACAAACAGCCGCACGTAACCGTTGTTGAAAAAATAAAAAAGAGAAGGGGGACTGTTCCAAATATCGGGGATAGAATACCTTTTGTTATCATTGCAGGCAGCGGACTATTTGTAACAAGAGCCGAGCAGCCGGAATATGTGATAGCAAATAACCTGCCAATCGACACTAATTATTACATCAACAAACAGATACTTCCACCTGTTGAGCGAATCTTTAAGAGCCTTGGCATCAGCACAAAACATCTTGACAGCCGAAGCCTTGCAACCAATAATGAAACCAAAAGCTCGCAGAAATCTTTATTCGATTTTTGAGTGCCAAACTTACTCAGGATAGGGCACCCGGGGGGCGTCTGAAATAGTAGGCTGCTCCTAACAAGCCAACAATTGA
>WNEG01000033.1 GCA_012910725.1 Candidatus Ethanoperedens thermophilum
TCTGCACTTGATTGCTGACGCAATCAAGAGTTATTTCTGCAAAGCGCAGCTTTGCAGTGCAGCGTAATCGAGAGTTAAGATCATCTCTGCAAAGCGCAGCTTTGCAGGTGTGCAGGTATTAAGAGGTTTTACAATGGAAATTATTAAGGTTGAAGGCTTAACAAAAAAATACAAAATAAAAAATACCAGTGATATCGTCGTTGGACTAAACAATGTATCCTTTACGATCGCGGAAGGAGAGATACTTGGGGTACTTGGAAAAAGTGGCGCAGGAAAGTCAACACTGCTCCGGATATTAAGAGGTATTGAAAAGTTTGACGAAGGAGAAGTGACTATTGACGGGGTAAGGCTAACACCAGATTCTACCAACAGTGATTTTTCAAAGGTGCAGAAAAAAACCGCCATGCATTCCCAGCGATCTTTTGCGTCATGGGGTCAGTCAATTCTGCACAACGTGATGCGAAAAATCTGTGCAGCGCAAAGAGGGGCTGAAGAGCTTCCAGAACGGGACAGTACAGATTATGAATCCATCAAAGATGAGGCAATGGAGATCATAGAACTCGTTGGATTAAAAAATAAATATAAATATTATTATAATATTTTAAGCGGTGGTGAAAAACAGCAAGTACTGCTTGCCCGACAACTCGCATTTAAACCAAGAGTACTCCTTCTTGACGAACCAGCCACCATGTCAGATCCACTCACACGAAACGCTCTTCTCGATACCATAAAAAAAGTACACGAAAAACTTGGACTCAGTATCATATTAGTATCGCATATGTCAGAAGTGCACGAATACCTTTCAGATCGACTGATAATGCTTGAAAACGGATGTATTGTAGACGAAGGCTCAACATCCAGGGTGCTTAAAGAATTCACCAGGCAAATTGCAGAACCAGTACCACTTGAACCAATAACATCTAAAACTGAAAAGATTCTGCGGCTTAAAAACGTGTATAAAAAATATCGTTTAGTCACAAGCAGTGAACTGATACAAACCATCGAAATGAAAAGCATCAACCTTTCCATACCAAAAGGCATAATAATGGCAATGATCGGACCTTCGGCAAAAGGAAAAACGGTGCTTATTCGACTGCTCAGTGGAATTGAAAAACCAGACGATGGTGAAGTGCTTGTCAACGTTGGCGGCGAATGGATCGATATTTCCAAATATGGACGAAAGTCCATCATCGCACGCCAGAAGGTAGAGGTTATGCACCAGGAATTTGGATTAATGCACAACGAAACAATATCAGAACAATTTGCCTATCGCCTGGGCCTAAAAAGCATTGAAACAATCGATAAAGCTATTGCGCGGGCAGAAGAGATTGGCATTACAGACCTGAAACTTGATGTATTATACAGACTTGCCGACCTTCCGGAAGACGAAGCAAAAGTAGCACTTAAAAAAATGGGGCTCGACACCGACATATTCTCTGAGCTGTTCCCAAGCTTCCCCGAAACAGAAGCAAGAAAAATAGCAAAACCAGTGCTTGAAGCCATGAATCTTTCAGAAGATATACTCGATCGTCATACTTATGAATTAAGCTGTGGTGAAGAGGTTAGAATAGCTATTGCACTGCATATGGTAAGCAAACCAGAAATACTGCTTCTCGATGAGCCTTTTGGAGATTTGGATCCACTGTCCCTCCGGGATGTGCTGAATGCCATAAAAAAGCTCAATAAAGAATTCAAAATAACCATCATAGTGGTCAGTCATCAACTCGATGCAGTAAAAGAGATAGCACATGAAGCTGTATTCATCGAAGCAGGCATCACCAGGTGGGGTGAACCAGAAGAAGTCTGTGAAGTATTTCTTGAACGAATGCGAGAGATAGAGGCAAATCCACAGGAAAAAGAGATAGTACCCACCTGAATATGGTGCTGCGCACCATTGACTGGAACAGCGAAAAGAACACCATTCATCTGGTGGACCAGACACTTCTACCAACAGAATACAAAACGATTGAATGCAGCACTGTTGACTCCCTCTGTGAAGCTATTAAAACACTACGGGTCAGGGGCGCTCCTGCAATCGGGGCAGCAGGAGCATATGGCATAGCACTTGCAGCACACAGGAGCAAAGCTTCTACAGCACTGAAATTATTAGATGAATTGGATTCTAAAGCAGCACAGATAAAGAGCACGCGTCCCACAGCGTCAAACCTCTCCCTGTCAGTAGAGCGAGTGATAAACACAATCAAATCTGTTGCTGTTACAAAAGCAGATATAATCGATGTAGCTACCGAAGAAGCACAGCTGATTGCAGACGAAGATATCATAATCAACAAAAAACTGAGCAAACATGGTGCAAAATTACTCGAAGATGGCGATACAGTGATGACACATTGTAATGCCGGACGACTTGCCTGTGTTGGTTGGGGGACTGCTCTTGGAGTGGTACGGTCGGCAGTAGAAGATGGAAAAAAGATAAGAGTCATCGCCTGCGAAACAAGACCTTTACATCAGGGAAGTCGTATTACCGCGTATGAACTGATGGAAGATAAAATACCAGTAACCCTGATCGCTGACAGCACAGCAGGATATATGATGCGTCGCGGGCTTATTGACAAGATTATCGTTGGAGCAGACAGAATTACAGAAGATGCTGTATTCAACAAAATTGGAACCTACACTCACAGCGTGCTTGCAAAGGAACATGATATCCCTCTTTATGTTGCAGCACCAGCGTCCACTGTAGATTGCAAACACAGTGAGGAAGAGATAATAATCGAAGAGCGGGACCCTGATGAGCTGCGATACTTCAAAGGGAGTCGGATTGCTCCATACAATGTGCCAGTATACAATCCTGCCTTTGATGCCACACCAATGGAAAACATCACTGCCATCATCACAGAAAAAGGAGTATTCCAGCCACCATTTTTAATAGAAGAGCTGATAATATAATATCAGTCAATTATGCCTGAATATGTTGTTTGAATAGTGTAATTAAGAAAGCCTCTGGTATCTCGCGTTGCAGTAAACAAACGACCCATTATATCGGTTATTTACCAGAGCTCGCCCCACTTTGGTTTCGAGGGGTTTATCACGAATTTCGTGATTTCTAAGCCAATAATGCTAAACAAGTATGATTCATCTGAAAGATGCTTCCAACGCGAAGCACCAAATAGCCAAAATCTCCCTCTTCGATTGTTTTTCATCTTAAATTTGGAAATAAAAATGCCTTCTTATTGTTTTTGTATTAAATCTCTTACAGTTTCGCCAAACTCTGATTCTACGACACTTCGCACGCCAAGTGTTTTTGGGTGAAGGTCGATTTCAACGACCACATGGTGGTGTCCTGCTTTTTTCAGTGGTGCTACAAGGCGCGGCCCATTCGTAATGGAGAATACTTCTGCATGTTCTGGCGGTATGATTGCATGCGGGATTCCTGTTATTACTATGTAGTCCAGGTCTTTAATGAGCTTCTCCACACAGGTGTTTATTATAGCATATTCGTCAAGTCCACCGCAGAGGTGGTGCAATACCACCCCCTTTTCGCAAAACTCACGTTTTATATCCCGTGCATAGCGCTGTATTCTGGGAAGTCCCACTTCTTCAAGGTTTGCAATATTTATAAGCTCCACATGAAACCTTGATGCTGCTTCATTTACTGCAAGGAGTATGTCTGCAAACATGTATACGGTTTCTTTTTTAGCGTTTAATACCACTGCACCCTTCTTTCGCTCTTTCATAAGACTTATGAGCCGTTTTGCCACTGCATACTTGGTATCGCCTCTTGATGGTTGGATGTATCCGCTGCTTGCCGCACCTCTTTCTTTTTCGAGCTCTGAAGCTTTCTGCATGAGATGTTTCTGTCGGTCAAGCTCGGATTTGCTGATTAAACCTGTATTTCTTGCTGCCTCCAGTGTTTTAATAACGCCTACAATGTTATCATGGTATCCTGCGTGGATGTCTACTACTATTATAGGGATGCTTGCATGTATCTCATCAACAGCACTTTTCAGGTTTTCTCCTATGATCATGCTTGCACAGGTGCCAACAACCCCAACAGTTTTTGGGTCGAACATGGATATTACCTGTTTGAGTACCTCTGTCAGTCGATTTCCTGCACCAAAGATGTAGTCTGTCTCATCCATTGCAGTAGTTACCACGTGCATGCCTTCTTCTTCTAGCATGCGTGCAAGCTTGTAGTTGCAGCCAGGCGGACCGTGCATAACTGCTACGTCCACATCAAGGTCCCGGAGGGTAAAAAGTGCTGCTGCAATCGCATTTGGTCTTGGGTGAAGTATTTTAAGATCTGCCGCCATTTTATTTCTCACTTTTATGCGAAGTTTTAGACAATTCACACCACCTTCTCCAGGCACATATCAAGCATTTTCTTTATATCGCGTGCAAGTGCATCAGGAAGTCCGGTGATATCCACATTTAAAAATCCACGAATAATGAGTGAAGTAGCTTCCTCTTTACTCAAACCTCTTGCCATTAAGTATTGAATCTCTTCTTCTGCAATCTTTCCGACAGCAGCCTCGTGTGAAAGCTCGAGATCTTTACACATTGCCTTAAGCTCTGGAATCGAATCTATTTCAGCATCATCAGAAAGCAGCAGTCCAGTGCATTCGATATGCCCCTTTGCGTTTGCCCCCTTCCCTATGATATCACTGCGCGATATAATCTTCGCATGATCGGTAGCAATCGCCCGTGATATGATCTCTGCCCTGCTATTATTGCCTTGAAGCACCGCTCTTGCGCCCATATCGACTTTTGTACTTCCTGTGGCATACACGATTGACTGAAATGTCGCTCTTGCATTTCTGCCAACACAATAGGCTGTTGGATACGTTTGAAGCGATTTTACAGGGGTCATCAAAATATAATTATCAATAAAAACGGCATCATCCTCTATCACCACCGCGGTTCTTGGCCTGACTTCCATACCCTCACTCCAGTTATGTATCATAGTAAACGTGATTTTTGCTCCCTTCTTCACATAAAACTCGGAAACACCAAGATGGAGTGCAGAGTTGACCGTATGCGAAACAGAACATCCTGCAATGATGTGAAGTTCGGAATTCTCTTCTGCAATCACAATGTTGTGTACCTTCTGCCCGCTGTTATCTGATGTGATAAATAAACAGGCTTGTGCTGGAACCGTTACCTTTGAACCAGCCTTAGACCTGATGAAATAGCCCTGTCCATGTTCTAATTCGACATCGGCGGTATATTTATCCATATCTGACGGGACTATTTTCCATAGATAATCTTTGAGCCAGTTATACTTCTTTAAGGCATCTGCAGTGCCCATAATCTCCAGACCCTCATGTTCTGCATTTGAATAGATAACAGAGTCATCCTGCTGTAAAAATGAGCCAGCCCGATTCTTTCCGATTGGTTCAATTCCCGCATCGAGTATGTCATCCCGATATTCTTCTGGAAATTCATCCAGCGATTTTATGGGTTTATGTTCTTTCCCGGTAGTGAATCTCTCAATTGCAATGTCTTCATCTGGAGATGTATTTTCGTTCATTTAAATTCAGTCCTCTTTGCTGCACAACTCCACGCATTTTTCAAAGCCATTCGCTATGATATTCTTTGTTACCTCATCAGGCATTCCGGAGCATGCCACCCGTCCATCGAGCATTACATGTGCACGGTCTGCTTTAAGGTACTGCATGACAGAACCGCTGTGGGTGATTACAAGACCTGCCTTATTCCTCTTACTTGGCCTCTTGTTTCTATCAAGAAGCTCACTGATGATTTTCCCAATAAGTTCTATGTTCTCGATATCCACACCAGAATCTGGCTCGTCAAACATGATAAACTCTGGTGATTGTGCAAGTATTTGCAGTATCTCAGACTTTTTGACTTCCCCACCTGAAAAACCAAGATTCACATCGCGGCTTAAAAAATCAGTTGAAATGTTGAGCCTCCTGGCAAGTGCTATTACTTCTTTATCTGCCTCTTTTTTTTCTTTTCCAAGTGTGATATTTACCATGTCACCAAGCTTTACACCCCTTATTTCCGGGGGGTGCTGGAACGACATGCCCATCCCAAGTTTCACACGTTCGTTGGTTGGCAAATGAGTTATATCAACTTCTTTAAATATTATACATCCTTTTTTAACCTTGTAACCCGGATAGCCAAGAATCGTCATCAGTAGTGTTGTTTTTCCACAACCATTTGGCCCAAATAGTGCATGAACTTCTCCTGATTCGATATTAAGGGTTAAATCTCTTAAAATCTCCTTTCCATTCACTTCCACAGTCAAATTTTTTATTTGCAGCATACTACCACCGAAAAAAGAAATATTGGGACGTTAAAGGCTTTTATTGCATAGATGCCGATGATTTAACTTCGGTCATTTCCCTGCATCACTCTTAAGTGATATTCATCTATTATAACTTTTTCGTTTGAGGGTTGCGTTGCGTTTAAGGGAGTTAATCAAGATTTATTATCTCTGCACATGGAGTGTGTAGTCCTGCACAACGAAGTTGTACAGGTGTCAATCCCCCCGTAATCTCATGGTCCCATACGAATACCTGGGAATGGTTCTGTCTGGCAAATCGTTATATCGTATGGCACATAATGAACGATTCAAGATGCACCTTAAGACAATTAAAAATGTGATGAAAAAACTAAAAAAAGATAGGTTTCTTCTTCTTTTCTTCTTTTCAGGATTCTTCCTCGTTGCCTTTGTCTTTGTTACACTTGGAGATATGTTTTATCGACAAACCGGTGATATGCCAGCCTTGATTGGTGCAGCAAAGAATTCCACGATTCTAACTGCAATATGGATAAGCATCTCTGCTGCATCAGTCTCGGCACTAATCGCTTTTATCTTTGGAGTCCCTTTAGCATACATCCTCGCACGAAAGGATTTTGCATTCAAGAGTGTTATCGAAGGCATCATAGACATTCCGATTATGATTCCACATGTTGTTGCCGGGATTGCACTCTATGGGGTTTTTATGCGATCGGGGATTATTGGTGCACCTTTTGGTAAGCTTGGAATCGTCTTCGTGGATGCGTTTCCGGGAATTGTTGCCGCCATGCTGTTTATGAGCCTCCCATATCTTGTTGATACAGCAAGAGAAGGTTTTAAAACCGTTGATCCAAGACTGGAAAACGTGTCACGTTCACTTGGGGCATCCCAGTGGACAACGTTTAGGAAGATAACATTCCCTCTTGCATCGCCGTCAATATTCAATGGATGTATATTATGCTGGGCTCGTGGGGTAAGCGAATTCTCAGCTGTTCTTATCATCGCATACTTCCCAAAGTCTGCCCCTGTTATGATATACGATCTATTCACAATGTATGGTTTAACAAGTTCAAGACCTGCATCAATACTCCTCGTTTCAATCTGCCTTGTAATCTTTATCATCCTGCGAGCATCTAAACATGGAGAAAAACGATGATAACAGTCAAAAATCTCCAGCGAAAATGGAAAGAATTCCATTTAAAGGACATAAACCTCACTATTGAAAAAGGAGAGTACTTTGTAATTTTAGGTCCAACTGCCGCAGGAAAAACACTTCTTCTTGAGCTTATAGCAGGATTTTACATCCCGGATGCCGGTGAAATATGGCTGCATGGGGATAATGTTACAACTGCAACACCCGAAGATCGGAAAGTTGGATTCGTATACCAGGACTATGCACTATTTCCACATTTTACAGTGAAAGAGAACGTAGAATATGGGCTAAGAATTAAAAAAATTCCAAAAGACAAAATCAACAAGGAATCACAGGCAATGATGGATTTACTTGGGATCACGTACCTTAAGGATCGATACCCAGCCACTCTTTCTGGTGGAGAAAAACAAAAGACGGCAATAGGAAGAGCTCTCATGTTAAACCCACACATACTGCTTTTAGATGAGCCACTGAGTGCTCTTGACGCAAGAACAAAGGCGGGACTGCAGGACGAACTCAAAAAAATCCACAACGAATCAGACATCACAATAATTCATGTAACACACGATCAAACCGAAGCAATGATCATGGCAGACAGGATAGGAATCATGATGGAGGGGCAAATCGTTCAAACAGGCACAACACATGAAATATTCAACACGCCAAAAAATAGAATGATTGCAGACTTCGTTGGAACAGAGAACGTGCTTGAAGGACACATATCCAAAAAAATAGACGGGCTTGCAATAATAGATACCGGCAGCAATGAAATATTTGCCATATCCGACCTGGAAACCGGCAGCAAAGTTCATGTATTCATACGACCCGAAGATATAATCATATCAAAAGAGACACAACAAACAAGTGCAAGAAACAAACTGAAAACAAAAATAAAAAAAATCATACACCTTGGGGCAATAGTAAGAATAGAGCTTGATAACGAGCTTGTTGCATTCACAACAAAACAATCAGCAGAAGAGCTCAAATTAAACATCGATGAGCACATCTATGTATCCTTCAAAACCACAGCAGTCCACACCGTGGGAAGATAAAAACTGGTATTCATCCGGAGTTCGGTATCGTTAGCTATATATATGTCAGACCTGTATGCTTTACATCTGTATGTTTCAGTATCTGTATGCGAAGCATACAGAAAATAGGCAGGTGCATACCTGACTTCGCATACAGAAAATAGGCAGGTGCATACCTGACTTCGCATACAGAAAATAGGCAGGTGCATACCTGACTTCGCATACAGAAAATAGGCAGGTGCATACCTGACTTCGCATACAGAAAATAGGCAGGTGCATACCTGACTTCGCATACAGAAAATAGGCAGGTGCATACAATGGAAGATACTGATGATGTAAGTAAAAAAGATGTGATAACAAAACTTATCATTCTCTCCTCAAGACACATGATGCCAGGAGATTTGTTATATAAGATATACGCACTGCGAAAAGATGTAATTGTCAAAGAAACATGTTTTGGGGCAGAGGTGTCTGGAAAAAAGGAAGATGTGAATAGTTTGATAAGAGATATTCGAATTCTTGATCCGTATGGCATTTTTATTAAAGAACGCGGATTTCCCATCGGTGATTTACGGAGGTGTAGAGCTGCAAGTGGTGGAGGTGCACGACCGGGTTTTCACCAGATAGAAGTGGAAGCAGCAACACTCCCGTTAATGTCACGCGCCTTGTCAGAGTATGATATGGGGGTAAAACCAACAACACACGAAAAACCAACAAAACTCGATGTTGATGTGTTTAAAAAGATCATCGCAGATTGTCTTCACAGCTTATGAATATCAAGAGGAATATAACATGTCAAAAATACTGATATATCCAACCAACAGCCTGGTTCTGGCTGATTTAGTAGATAGGTTCGGCCACGAGCCGCTTTCAATTCCACAAGAGATTAGAAAAAAAGTTACCAGTGTGGGACTTGACTCGCCACCGCTCAACATCACTCCAGAGGACCCCAAGATAGGTTTAAAATATGCAGCCGTAGAGGTTCCATCAGGTGTGCGTGGCAGAATGTCGCTGATAGGGCCACTGCTTGAAAGAGCAGATGCAGCAGTCGTTGTCAGCGATCCAGAAGCAACCTTCGGGTGTATGGGGTGCGCACGCACCAATGAGCTTGTAAACTTCCTTATCCGTGCAAAAAAAATACCAATGCTTGAATTACCTTATCCAACAAATGAAGATGATGCAAGAGACTTTGTATACAAGATTGCTGAATTCCTGCAATCATCAGAGGTGCTAAAACATGAGTAAAAATGTTAAAATCGCACAGTTATCCTGTGGAACGGAATACAGCGGCATTCAACCTGAAATCGAGGCTGCAGCCAAACAGGTGAATGCAGAAATGGTATTTGCTGATGTCGATTATAACGATATAGCAAGTATTGAAAAGGATTTTGGCTTAGAAGTTGCAAGCCCGGACCTCAAGCTTTTGATGGCAAGAGCAAAATCAATCGTTGATGGAAAAACTGATGTGGACGCTGTGTTTGTTGCTACCTGTTTCAGATGTGCTGAAGCAGCGCTTGCCAGAAGTGAAGTGCGCAGATACATATATGAAAAAACAAGCCTGCCTGTGATCAGTTATTCATTCACAGAACGCACCACATCCGGTACACTGCTCACGAGGATGGAGGCTCTTACCACCATGGCACGCAGAAAAAGTCTGCTTGCACGAGAGAGGCAGACAGGTCTTACAGCAGGGATCGATTCAGGCTCAACCACCACCAAATGCGTGATTATGAAAGACAACGAGGTTATAGGCACCGGGTGGGTTCCAACGACAAAAGTGCTGGACAGTGCGGATGAAGCATTCAACAAAGCACTGGAAAGTGCAGGAATCAAACAAAATGAACTGGATGCACTCGGTACCACCGGCTATGGACGGTTTCTTATAGGAGACAATCTTAGTGCCGATCTCGTACAGGAAGAGGTTACTGTTAACAGCAAAGGTGCGGTATTCCTTGCAGACAAACAAAAAGGAGATGCTACTGTGATCGACATTGGTGGGATGGATAACAAAGCAATCTCAGTGCACGACGGCATACCAGGGATGTTCACTCTCGGCGGCATCTGTGCAGGTGCATCAGGAAGGTTTCTTGAAATAACTGCAAGAAGGCTCGGTGTAGAAATCACCGAACTTGGAGACCTTGCAATCAAGGGCAATTCCAAAAACATTGAAATGAACAGCTACTGTATTGTCTTTGGAATACAATCGCTTGTAAACTCGTTATCAACAGGAGCAAAACCAGAGGATGTTGCAGCAGCAGCGTGTTACAGTGTAGCAGAACAGGTCTTTGAACAACAACTCCAGGAAGTAGAAGTCAAAGAGCCGGTGATCATGGTTGGCGGTTCATCACTGATAGCAGGGCTCCCGAAAGCGCTTGAAGATCTGCTGCATGTGAAAGTTCACATACCAGTATACTCCCAGTTCATCGGGGCAGTCGGTTCAGCACTTCTTGTATCAGGATTGGTGGATACCAGTAAAAAATGAAAAGGGGTATTTGTATAAGAACCACAAGATTAACACAAGAAAAAATGGCTCTCTGGTAGTTCGCGTTGCAAGCACCTTTTCACTCTTCTGGAGGATCCGGTCATGGCAAGTAAGATTAAACCTTATTTCAAAAATATCAAAAAGTCTCCGGGGTTTTGGTCACTGCAAAAGCGATGGTACACAAAGACCAAAGCAAAATCTCGTGGAATCTGTGTAATCTTGTGGTTATAAAAAGCTTGTGGCTATAAAAGGAGCTCAAAACAAATATGAAAAAAGATGTGAAAACGGTCTCAGGTAACATTGTTGATGTCCTGCATTCAAGGGTTTACTCAGGAACATTGACGATTTCAAACGGCAGAATAGTGGATATCGTAGAAAAAGATGGCGTGTGTGACACATATATTATCCCTGGATTTGTTGATGCGCATATTCATATCGAAAGTTCGATGCTAACTCCTTCAGAGTTTGCACGGGTGGCTGCAATTCATGGGACAGTTGCAACAGTTTCCGATCCACACGAGATAGCTAATGTGCTTGGAATCAAAGGGGTAAAATATATGATAGAAGACGCTGAGAGCATTCCTTTCAAATTTTATTTTGGGGCACCTTCCTGTGTGCCTGCAACCTGCTTTGAGACCAGTGGAGCAGTTCTTGGCTCTGGTGAGATAGAGGAATTGTTAAAGCTGAAGCAGATAAAGTATTTGGGGGAAGTTATGAATTTTCCCGGTGTTGTCAATGACGATCCTGGAATCATCGATAAGATTAATATCGCCAAAAAATATTCAAAATTAATCGATGGTCATGCTCCAATGCTTGGCGGCAAAGAGCTAAAAAAGTATGTGGATGCAGGAATATCCACTGATCACGAGTGCTCCACAATGGAAGAAGCTTTAGAGAAACTTAAGCTCGGCATGAAAATTCAGATCAGAGAAGGATCTCTTGGCAGGAACTTTGAAGAGCTAATTCCCATTGTTAAAACACATCACGACCGCTGTATGTTCTGTAGTGACGATAAACACCCGGACGATCTATTAAAAGGACACATCAATGAACTGGTGAAAAGAGGCATTGGTTATGGTATTGATCTGATGAAGATTCTTCGTGTTGCATGCGTGAATCCTGTTTTACATTACCAGTTGGATGTTGGGTTATTACAGGTCGGGGATGCTGCTGATTTTATTGAGGTAGACAACCTGGATGACTTCAATGTACTAAAAACATACATTAACGGAAAAATGGTCGCAGAAAAAGGCAGAGCCCTGATACCAAGAAAATCATCAAAAATAGTAAATAATTTCAACGTTAAGGAAAAAGTAGAGAAAGATTTTGCAGTTCCATATAAAAATGGCAAAATAAACGTAATTGAAGTAATTGATGGCCAATTAGTTACCAATAAAATAGTTGCACAGCCATTGGTAGTGGATGGGTGTGTTGTATCTGATGTAAAAAAAGATATATTAAAAATGGCATCAATCAACCGTTATAATGAAGCAACGATAGCAACAGCTTTTGTTAAAAATTTCAGGCTAAAAAAGGGAGCTATTGCCTCAAGTGTTTCTCATGATTCCCATAACATCGTTGTTATTGGAGTTAATGATAAAGATATGTGCAAAGCTGTTAACCTGATTATTGAAAACAAAGGTGGCATCAGCGCGGCATCTGAAAACACGAAGATGATTTTGCCTCTACCAATTGCAGGAATCATGTGCAATGAAGACTACTTAACAGTTGCAGAAAAGTATACTGAAATGGATAAGATCGCCAAATCTTTTGGTTCAACACTTCGTGCACCTTTTATGATGCTGTCTTTTCTATCGTTACTTGTTATACCAAAACTGAAACTGAGTGATAAGGGATTGTTCGATGCTGAGAAATTTGAATTTGTTGACCTCTTGATTGCTTCGACAACTGTTTAATTAAGAATTATTTCTGCACTCGATTGCTAGCACA
>WNEG01000006.1 GCA_012910725.1 Candidatus Ethanoperedens thermophilum
GAAGAAATTGACGAACTGTGCATTATCAAACTACCTCACGCGGTAAAAAAACTCGAACGCGGATTCTTTACAGCTGCAAGCTGCCAGGAATACATCGACAAATCAGAATTACTATCCAGACAAGGAGTCATCACAGAAGAAGCACTTGAGCACGCCAGAATCGAGCGATATATAATAGGCCCGGTATTCAACCTTGATTTTTTTTATTCGCCTCTTGAAGAAGAAAGATCGCCGATCGAATTGCTTGGCATCGACTGGCGTTTTGAGACAAGCCTCGATGGGCATGTTCGCATTCCAGCCCCACAGCAGATAAGCCTGTCACAAAGCCAGGTAGCACCAGAGTATACTGTGTGTGGACACAACACAGCCACGCTGCGAGAATCACTGCTTGAAGAAGCTTTTCGATTAGCTGAAGACTATGTGAAGGCTGCCAAAAGATACTATGAACCAGGGATTATAGGACCGTTCTGCCTTCAAACATGTGTGGACAAGGACCTGAACTTCTACATCTATGATGTTGCACCACGTATCGGGGGCGGTACAAACGTGCATGTATCAGTCGGACACCCTTATGGCAACACACTCTGGAGAAAACCAATGAGTACTGGCAGACGAATTGCAGTAGAAATACGAAGCGCCATAGATACTGATCAGCTTGAAAAAATAGTCACATAGGCACTATCTCAAAAACAAGTGATTTGCTTTTTAATCTGTGTTAATCCGTGTCTCAAGAAACTGCACAACTTCGTTGTACAGAAATAACATTTCAGATACAGGAGAACGTGGTTGCGTTTATACTTTCCTATACGTTAAAAATATATTTTAAACACAGATTTACACTGTTTTTTCTCGGTCTTAAAACTCAACTTTGAGAATTATATTTTAATCTGTGAATGCGTTATTAAAACTTTGCCGTGCCTGCTTACAGTATTCCTCAACTGCTTTATCTCCTTCATGCCTCATTTTATCTGCCCACTTTTCAAGGTCTGCACTGTCGCTTTCCATTACATAACTTTTGACTGCATCTATCGAGCGTTTAGTCTCCAGGGGAGCAAGCACATCCCCAGCTTTCTTATTGTATGCTATTATTTTTTGAAGGAGCTTTCTGTGGTGTTTATAAATATTG
>WNEG01000034.1 GCA_012910725.1 Candidatus Ethanoperedens thermophilum
TATCCTGCGAAAATATGGTTTCTGCACCTTCGATAAAAGCAGTTGCTGCATGTATGGCATCTCTTGGACGAATGTCGTATTCTCTGATGAGTTCGAGTGATTTATATATCGCATCCCCATTCACATCGATGAACCTCATGTTTGGAATAGTTAAGAATGCTTCAAGGTTTTTTATGGCAATACCAGTTCCTTTGACCTTTTTTACCTTGTAAAAAACTTCATCAAATGTGAGAAACGAGGTACATGCGGGCAGCACACCATTCTGCACGCATTCCATAACTGCTCTTGCCCAGTCTCCGACCTCTGTTCCATCAAGGATCGCATAGATGACCAGATTCGAATCCAGATAGTTCAATTTACCCTCTCTTCCAGTTCTTCTCTGTATGCTTCGTGAGAATCGAACCTGAGTTTACCCATGCCTTTCGCAGTCTCCCTGAAGATTGCAACAGCATCCGATGGCGGCTTCTCTATCTCCAATTTGCTGCCTGCCAATTTGAACAACACCCTTGATCCAGGGTATATCTTCAGAGCATTTCTAAAATCTCGCGGGATTACCACCTGCCCTTTCGGACCAACCTTCATCATCTTATCGCGCAAGGAGACCCCGTCCGTGAGGGCGGGGAGGAATTGCGCACACCTCCTGTGTAGTATATGGGCAGTTTAACGCCTGCTAATTTAGAACAGACCAGACGTGCCCAGGTCCGTAAGTGCTCATCGGAGTTGTTATGCGGAGTTTTTAAGCTGGACAGCACCGTTCCTACCCTCTCAGAACTGTTTAACCATCCTGCCACAGAGCCACAAGCTTGAGCAGCACTCGTGGGTGTGTATGTATCTCTTCCGCGTAACTTCTGCATATTTGCCTCCTGATCAACCAGATGCTCTCTTTGTGAGCACCTTCCTCGACCCAAGAGGGTCAGGAAGGGGTAGTTGACAGCTTCCATTATGTTACCTCCAGAATTATTTTAGTATAACTTCTATTTATACCTAATGGGTTTACCAGACAGTTCCATCAAACCAGCGGATCAGATGAATCCATCACAACCATGCAACATGCGCCAATAAGCATTAATACCTCCAGATCAAAACTCAACCATTATGAAAACCTATATCTCACCACTTGGCTTTGAGACCACACACATAATCTCACTTATTGTGAAGCACGGGATAGAAAAACATGACCGTATAGTCCTACTGCGTTCAGAAGAACCTGATACTCGTGCTGAACGGGCAGTTGAGGATGTGAAAGACATCGTAACAAAGATCGATCCCTCAATCATCGTTGATGTCGTGCACATTGACCACCATGATTTTGGTGCGGTTGTACTTTCGTTTATAGACCTGATACGCAAAGCTTCCCCGTCTGCCATACCAGGTGGCAGGGTCATCGTAAACCTCTCTGGCGGTCCAAGGGAGATACTTGTTGCACTCACTACTGCATCCATATCACTTTCACACCTGATCTACAAGACAACAAACTTCAGCGACATAGATCGTGAACAGAGGGAGATCGAACTGCCACAGCTCTTGCAGGAACTGGACACGAATGCGCGCCTGATACTTACCGATGTTAAAAAGCACGAGCCAACAACACTCATAGGAATCGCATCGCGGCTTTGTCTTTCAGGGAGCACGATCTCACGTCATGCTGCCAGGCTTGCTAATATGCGTGCAATCGAGATTACACCGCATGGTAAAAACAAGCAGGCAACGATTTCATTGAGTGGCAGGATACTACTAAAGGTCTGTGACGTGAAAAGCTGACCATAGTGGCTCAACGATACTTCCCATATTTCTATAAAACCAGTTCCCGGGATTTTTTTCTACAGTGTGCACGCATCAAGAGAAACTTTTATAGGAAAACAACTTAACAGGTGCTGTGGTGTATATATTATGACTACCAGTGAGATTCAGATCACAAAGACTATCCTGAGAGAGTTTTTTGAAGATTTTATGGAGAATATCATTGAAAGTGATGTAGTGGTTGTTGGGGCAGGACCCTGTGGTATTGCAGCAGCTACGTATGCGGCTAAAGACGGGCACAAAACAGTTCTTATCGAGAAAAACCTCCATGCAGGTGGAGGCATGTGGCAGGGAGGTTTCCTGATGCCAAAGAATATTATCCGCGAACCTGCAAACATCCTGCTCGAGGAATGGGGTGTGAAACTCAAAAAAGCAGAAGATGGTTTATACGTCTGTGATTCCTTTGAGATGGTATCAAAGATGCTTGCAGCAGCCTCCAGTGCAGGCGTTAAACTGCTAAACTCGGTGCATGTTGAAGACATTATTCTTAAAAGTGATCGTGTCGAAGGTGTCGTTATCCAGTGGTTCCCTGCAACCAAAATGCCTTTGGATATAAATTGCGCTGATCCCATTGCTATTAAAACAAAAGTGGTGATCGATGCAACAGGGCATGGTTCTGTGTTAGTCTCACGACTTGCAGAACAACGGCCAGAAATTAAAAAACCGGTAGGTTGCGGCTCAATGTGGGTTGACATGGCAGAAAAACAAACAGTGGAACTCACCCATGAAATATATCCGGGTCTTATTGTTGCAGGCATGGCAGCAACCTCTACTTACGGTACTCCACGCATGGGACCAATTTTTAGTGGCATGCTGCTTGGAGGCAAAAAAGCAGCAGAACTCGCTCATGAGAAAATCAGTGAGCTAACAGAAGAAAAAGTGCGTATCAAAGACTAATTTCTGCAAGTGGTGGCGATAGACCTGTAACAGATAGAAACCCTGCAATATGTTTCATTTGTACTTGTTTCGAGCCAGACAGGTACAATGATTCAGTGATGATTTGTTCGATCTTTTTTTGTTAGCTTTGTAGATATCAAGACCCCAAAAACTGAGATTATAAATGCACCAATGACTGTTAGAGCCAGCATCTGCTGCCCGGCACTTTTATCAATAGCAAACTCATCAATCGTTGAGCTTATTGAAAGAATATATTTGCTTGCACCCCAGAACAACAACCCAGTCGCAGCAGTGAAAAATACATGTGTCCATGCGAATGCGAAACTTTCTTTTGAAAGATACAGGTCAACAATCTTGCCAAACTGCAGTGAGAGCGCAGCAGAGACGTACCACCAGATCGAAGAGTTGACAAAAATCATGACCAGTACCATATAACCATAGGTGAACTTCTCATGATTATAATACTCCCAGAAGCAAACTGCTCCCTGGACTGTTGCAATTACAAATAGTATGACCGAAGCCGTACCAGCGGTGAATGCAATTTTTCCACCAGTGAGAGATTGTTTCATTGAAACATTGAAATTGCTCCATGTTTCATCCAGTCCAGAACTGCGATAGAGCATGTAAGTACCAATAGCTCCAGTAATGGCAATCACCGCGCCTTCAGGATATCCAATTAACAGGAAAATAGCATATAGTAAACTTGCAATTCCAATAGGGACAAAAAACACATGATTAATTTTTGGATCTTCAAAGGCTTTTTTTATTATGTAAAAAGTGCTCTCAAGTTTTTCGCTCTGACGCACTACCACCCGTTTCACAGCATTCACTTTAATTCGTGATTGCACGACTGGCATCAAACTTTCATCCTCTGCACCGTCTGAGACCATAATAACGTGATCAGCTTGCAACTGCTCAATTACACGATCAAGCTGGGATGCAATTTTTTCATCAGATATTATTCCAACATTCTTATCACCAGCAATGGAAACAATCTCGGCTGGTTCTTGCTCAATAACCTCGTCATAAAGCTTGATTCCACCAAAGATTGTGTTAGCATCAGAATCTTCCGGGTCAGAAAGAAGAAGTTTTGTAGCAGCATCGATATTGGCTTTACGTCCGATGACAGGCGAGGTGACACCTGCCTTTACACCAAGATCATCATCCCGGTCGATGCATAGAATAAGCTTTGTCATGGAATAAACCCTAATTGTTAATCGTACAGCACACTATAAAAATTATACCATAAGACTTAAGTTTGAACGCTGCACAACTTCGTTGTGTAGAAATAATTCTCTACTGCATGCAACGTAAGTGGAAATTGACTCTTGACTGCACAAAATAATCGAGTCAGAGTGTGTAACGAAATAACATACCCAATCATGGAACTCAAAAAAATTGAAACCACGAGATTACACAAGATTATCACAAGATTAATCTCGTGGTTGGAATCTTTTATGGATTCAACAGTTGCTGAGGTTATTTCATGACGACATCTTACTAAGGTTCTATCGAATGAAACAAATGATTAATGGAAAAACAGCAATTATACAGGCTGTACTTGACAGTCATGTTGAGCATATCGTTGGAGTGCCTGGTTATCCGATTACAGATATTATGGAAGAACTGTTCAATACACCTGTTTCATCAAAGTGGTGTGTGAATGAAAAAGTCGCTTTTGAATCCTGCATCGGGGCATCCAGTGTTGGAAAGAGAAGCATCGTTATTACAAAGCATGTCGGTATGAATATCCTTGCAGATCCGCTCATCACCTCGACCACACATACAATCGGTGCCGGAATTGTTGTTATTGCAGGCGACGACCCCGGCGTTAAGAAGTCACAAAACGAACAGGATTCACGCTACTACGGCTTAATAGCAGAGACTTTGGTATTCGACCCCTCGACTCCCCAGCATATTTACGATGCGATTACAGAAGGGTATCGTTTATCAGAGAAAACGACGGCACCATCGATCGTTCGAGTAACAAGTAGACTTGCAAGGCTTAAAGGCAAGGTAAAACGAAATGTCTGGAAAATGCCAGCGACAAGAGTCTTTGATCGCAGCATCTGGGATTATACTCTTGAAGGAAAACATCAACTCTTCCATCAAACTTCTTATCCAGCGATGCAGGAATATGTTGAGAACACACAGATGAATAAAATGGTGAGACGGGGCGGTACTGGAATAATCTCATCCGGGTATCCATCCAGTTTGGCAGAAAAAATCGCAGAAGAGAAAAATATATCTCATCTTATCCTGAATGCTGTAAATCCACTGCCAACGAGGCGTGTAGACGAGTTTCTAAAACAGCATCAACGCGTGCTTGTGGTCGAGGAAACAGAACCATTTATAGAGCACCAACTTTGTGACAGGGTGCTTGGAAAACATACCGGGCACCTTCCATACGGTAGAATAAATAGTGAACACATCAACGAAGCACTTAAAAACATACACCTGAATTCGGTTAAAACCAGCATTGAACCACAGAAAATAAAGCACCGCGGCTACAGCATCTATCTGTGTCGCAACTGCCCGTTTACGCCTTTATACGATGCTCTTGATGATTTTGATTTTCCGGTGGCAGGTGATGTTGGATGCTCGATTCTAATGGCAGCTAAAGGTAGTGTTGATCTGGCAGTGTCTCTTGGATCTGCCATTGGAATAGCACTTGGATTCAACAACAAAGGTGTGGCAGTCATTGGAGATTTTGCTCTTGCACATTCCGGACTGCAGGGCATCATCAACGCAGTACAGAACGATTGTGATCTTCTTGTATTTGTAATCTGCAATGGTATTGCAGCAATGACCGGTGGGCAGCAGGCAGTTGATCTAAAAAAAGTTGTAGCTTCTATGGTAGAAGATGTTATCACCGTTGATGCAAAATCTACAACCAGAGACGTCTATGCAACAATTATAAACGAAAAAATTGCAAAGAAGGGGGTAAGCGTTGTGTTTTTAGAAGGGGTTTGCCCCAAAAATGCGAGTTTCCAGATAATAAAATTCTAATATTGTATCTGTTTCGAGCTCCTTTTATGACCACACGATTCAAACACAGATTTCCACAAGAGAACTATAGTAACAAGGTAACTCACAAATAATAATTTACTTACCATCAGTTTTACACATTGGTCTCTTGATCAATAGCTGATAGAAATACTTGTGTCCCATACATCGGAATTTCAGTGAGATTGAAGAGATGGTTAAGATTGGGGGATTTACCAAAGTGGGATATCACCATCAAGTCTCGCATTTGGGTAAATTATTTATTGTGGGCTGCTCAATTCCCATATCGATTGCTTGTTAACTAAACGGTTTGCTTGCAAGCATTTTTATTATATTTCTTCGTGTGATAATTCCCACAAGTTCGCCATCATTCATAACTGGTATTCCTCCAATGTTTTGTTCAAGCATGGTTGTTACCACCTCGCTTAACGATGTATCTATTCCAACAGTAGTAACCTGTCGGGTCATTATATCTTCAACAATCAGGTTTTTTATACGGCTGTCCTGCTGATTGCTTGATACAAGCTCTCTGAAGGCTCGCATGGCTTTTGCTATATCTTTTTCTGTAATAATGCCAATGAGTTTTTCTTCTTCCATGACAGGCAGTCTTCCAATATCTTTATCCATAATTAGCCTTCTCGCGTGTGATACTCTACTCGATGGATTCACTGTTATCGGTTTTCTTATCATGGCATCTTCTGCATTGCCATCAAGAACCCTGCTGTTTTCAAGGATTTCATTGGGTGTTATCCAGCCGATGGTGCTGCTGTTATCTGTCACAACCAGCACCCCGCCTGTTTTGTCAATGATTGTGATTGCTTCTGTTAGTTTCATCCCAGGAAGCACTCTTGTGAAGTTATCAGTTGTGGCATTGGTTACATGCAGAGATGATGCGGGAAGGCTTGCTTTTTTTCTTGTTCCAAGCTCTCGCGCTATATTTCGCATGGTGATAAACCCTGAAATCTTTCCATTGTGCGTGACCAGCAGTCTTCGCATTCCAGTTTTTTCCATCATGTCCATTGCACTGGAGAAAGTTTGTGCCTTATCAATATGTAAAGGCTCTACCATAATATCTTTAACTTGCATAGTTTCCTCCTTAATTATGTTTGTTTTTTGATTTCGTTTAGAATGTTATCGGCACGTAGAATGCCAACAATTTCGTCATCAATTACGATCAATGATTTTGTTCCAGTCGTGGACATTATTTTTGCAGCATCAACCACCCTTTCATTACTTGTAACTGTATTATCAAGAGGGGCCATAACGTCTTCTGCTACAAGCGGCATCTCACGGATGTATCTGTATTTTTTCACTCCGGCTGCTGCATCTCTTCTTGCCATTTTAACCTCCCTGCCATACACGTTTCCATTAGCATCAGTAAGCTCAGTAAATGCCAGGTTGTCTCTTGAAATCACTCCCGCGGGCTTGTTTCCCTCTGTTAGGACTACTACTACGTTAACATTATTCTCATCCATCTCATAGAGTGCATGGTCAATGGTGTGATGGATATTAACTGTCACCACGTATGTATCCATGACGTCTTTTACTTTAGTGATATATTCCTTCGTTGAATAATGCCTGATCAGGTCATGTTTTGTGATGATTCCAACCAATTTCACATCATCATTATCTTTTTTGATTACTGGAAGTCCACTGATCTCGTTTTCAAGCATTATTTCTGCTGCTTGTGCTACAGTTGCTTCTTGGTGGATATTAAGAAGGTTTTCGGTCATGACAAGGCTTACCGGGATATTGTCAATAGGTCGGCGCCTCCATGTTGGTTCAGCCTGTGCAAGTCGTTTCGTAATATCTTTTTTTGTGACAATACCAACAGGATTATTTTCTTCTCCTATTACGATCAGGCGTCCTATGTCATGTTTTAACATGAGGTTTCTTGCCCGTGATATTGGTTCATCGGCTGATACTGCATACACCTGTGTGCTCATACACTGTTTTATCATATTAATACCTTTAATTAAACTAACGATTTTATAAAATCTCTTTCTGTGATGATTCCAACGAGTTTTTCATCATCAACTACTGGCAGTGAGCCAATTTTATTCTCTACCATCAAATGGGCAGCTGCCCCCATATCAACCTCTGGTGCAATAGTTATCACTTCTTTTGTTATCAGTTCATTTACTGGCACATCCAGTGCCTCTGAAACATCAGCACCGATCAGTTTATTGAACACTTCGCCGCTTGCAAGGTATCGCAGCACATCAGAAGCAGTAATCATACCAAAGAGCACCCCTTCCTTTTTAACTGGAAAACGGCGAAATCCATGAGTTATCATATTACTGGCAGCCTCACCTATAGGAAGATCTGGACTTATGCTTATAACATTCCCACTCATATATTCTTTGACCTTTTTATTGGTTATCATATTATCATGCAGCCATACAAAATCTCGCTCAGATATAATAGCCCTTACGCGATTGTCACCATCAACGATTGGAATGCCGCCAATATTTTTTTCAATCATAATACGAAGGGCGCTATTGATTGAACTTTTTTCACCCAGTGATACCACATTCTCTTCCATTATTTCTTTGATGCTTTCATTGACTGCAGCAAGAAGATTGTTGTGAAATCGGCTCTGAAGCAAATTATGACGCAAGCCGCCCCCCATGAAATCGGCAATATCAAGACTGGTTACGATTCCAACAAGACGGTTTGTGCCAGCATCAGCTATCGGAAGTCGTCTGAAATGATACGTTAGCATGGTTTTTGCAGCACCCATGATAGTTGTTGTGGGAGGTATCATAACTACTTCACGGGAGGCAATGGTCATCACATCACCTTCGTGATCAGATATTCGTGACTCAAAACTAATCGGTCCAAGATTTTTGCTATATGCATCTTTTCTTACAGGTTGTGGAATATTTTGATTATGTAATGTCATTATATCACATCCATGGTCAAATGACCACGTCCTACGTTTTCATTACTTCATTATTTTTAAATGTATAGGAACTCGATTGCTTTGCGCAACTCGACTACTTCGTAGTCGAGAGTTACTATTATATTTCTGCACTCGATTGCTTTGCAATCGAGACCGCACACGGAATGTGTGGTTCTGTACAACGAAATTGTGCAGTGATTGCGCAATCAAGAGTTACCGGTTATTTTCTGCACAACGAAGTTGTGCAGTGTATAGGAACTGGATTTGCACTCAGGCGCCAACCATTATCTGTGCAGCACCGTATATATCCACCATACCAACAAGTGCTCCATTCTCTACCACACAAAGACGTCCCACATTCAACCGTAGCAGTCGTTCAATACAAGCTTTAACTGTTTCGTCCTTTGAGATAGTATAGAGAGGAGTATTCATAATTTTTTCAACCCTGGTAGGTGCTTTACTATGGCGTGCCTCACGATCAAGACGTGTATAGCCTGATTTTATTATATCATGTATTGTGATTATTCCAACCGGCTCTTTTTTATCCATCACAGGCATCCCGGAGATTCCAGAGTTTAACAGGTTTGACCATACCTTGTTCAATGCATCAGATCGCTGACAGGTTTCAACATCAGTTTTCATAATATCAGAAATTTTTTTCTCAGGTATCTTCTCGTTAAGCGCTGTGAATATGTGTGCTAACCCAATAACACCAATGACTACCGGGCATGCCCGCCTGTCAATCACCGGTAGATAGCGCAGTCGCAGTTCGGACATGAAACGTAAAACCGAGTGAATATCGTCCTCTGCAGTGATAAGTGGAACGTCACTGACAAATCCATCAACCGTTATATTTGAACGTGTAGATGTAACACGCATCACATCCTTGTCAGTTATAATCCCTTTCAAACAATCGTCTGCATTCACCACTGGCAGGATCTGATAACTATGATCTCGCATGATCTGGCGTGCATGTGTGATAAGGTCTCTTTCCCCTATCGACACCACGTGCTTCCGCATAACTTTATTTACCTTCATTTTAGGTCACCTGTACACTCCGTGTGCAGAAATAACGAATCTACACACTCCGTGTGCAGAAATAACGAATAAAATACAATAATTCTGTCTACCTTCATTTTAGGTCACCTGTACACTCCGTGTGCAGAAATAACTCTTGATTGCGAAGCAATCAAGGTGTGCAGAAATAAAAGAAGACTGGGATATGGAACTAAGAGATAAATTAATTGCGAAGCAATCAAGGTGTGCAGAAATAACGAATGAATCGTCACGCATATCTAAAACAGGAACTCGCAGGTCATGTTCTCTCTTGTTAGAAGGTTGGTTCCAATCCAAAAGTGCGTTCTTCAACTCTTCCAGTAAATTATGTTGTGCGTTCTTCACTTTTTTAACCCTCCAATCAACTGGTCTTCCTATTCACAATGCAAGCCCCTTCATTCAAGGAAGTGTTATTGACTTATTCTGTCTCGGCACAAAATTCACACAAATATCTTCCATTGGCAAGCACCAACCTTTCGCTGAGCCTCCCGCACTCCTCACATATACCCTGTGTCAGGGTTTCCGTTCCAACAGATTCTGGTGGGAAGTGTTCAGCGTTCATCTGTATAAGCTCTGAGAATATCTCTCCCATCTGAGTTGATACAACAAGCAAGTCTGTATCTGTGATGATTCCTACAAGATTGCCCTCGTCCACGACTGGAAGGCGGTGTATGCGCATTTTAAACATCTTATGTGAAGCTTCGTTGACAAACTGCTCCGAGTGAATAGTTATCAGACGTCTTGTCATCACATCCTTTGTAAGAACTGATGATGGACGCAGATCTTTTGAGACCACTTTTCTTACAATATCCTGTTCAGTGACAATACCGACAGGACGACTATTATCTACAATAATGATACCGCCAATACCATGTTCACTCATTTTCTTAGCAGCATCAACACACGAAGTCCGCAGCTCAACGGTAACAACATCCTTAGTCATTATTTCTTTAACAGGGACTTCTGTTTCCACAAATACCTCTCCAACATCACCATTAGTGCTCAAACTATAATAAATCATCGACTTCAAATATGCCTGGAATACTATCAAATTTCACTATTGAATTGACTGCGATTATATAATGCACAGGCTACACGTTTTGAATAAATATGGGTCTTGAATAATATGCAAAGAGAGCACTTGAGGAGGTGTGTGAATCGTTACTATAGCAAGCAAACTGACGTAAAACATATTTATCAGTTGGAACGTAGAGGGCAATGGCGATTTAATGGACGAGAGAAGAGAAAAACAATTCTACCAGAGGCTGTAACCGGAAAATATGACATAAAAATCTTTGAAACACTTCCTCTTTACATGAAAGCAGAAATTTTTGAAAACTCAGTTATAATATGGACAAACAATGAATTTGAACTCTCACAATCTCTATAAATGGCGCCGTCTGATAGAAGACCAGCTAATTGTCAGGCAGAAGTTAACAGATGAATCCTGATTACAAACCGTCTTGATCGAACAGCCATGGATACTCATTTATGCACCGCAGCATCTCAGCTACATTCCATGCTTGCGATATGCATCCACCCGGCGTATGCGGCTGGTCAGCATCAAACACCTCGCTGATACTGCCAAGTCCTGCAGTAGATAAATGCTGTGCAAGTGGGAGGAGAAGCTTTCTTACATATTTTAGGTTTTGTTCATTATGTTCCTGCACATTAAGGTATGCAGTGATAAATGCTCCAAGAAGCCAGGGCCATACTGTTCCCTGGTGATAGGCAGCATCCCTTGACCTGGCATCTCCACAATAGTTTTTCTTATAACAGGGATTTTCTGATGAGAGTGAACGAAGCCCAAAAGGAGTAAGCAGCAGGCGCTCAACCGTTTCTATAATTTTTTCAGCATGCTTCTTTGACACTACACGAAATGGAAGTGCCACTGCAAAAATCTGGTTTGGGCGTACTGAATCGTCGGCACTCTCTTCTAATACGTCAAACAAGCACTGGCGTGATTGATTCCAGAATTTCTCATAACTCTTCTTAACCAGCAATGATAGTTCTTGATACACTGTGTGGTCCTCATTAAACAGGTCTGCCATGTGTTCAGCGATCTTCAGCGCATTGTACCAGAGGGCATTAATTTCGCAGGCTTTACCAGCACGCGGTGTTACAATCCAATCATCAAACTTTGCATCCATCCATGTCATCTGCGCACCTGATACGATTAAGCCGTCGGTGTCTGCATAGACGTGATCGGTTCCACTGCGATAATACGATATAATCGATTGGATCGTATGCCAGAGATGTTTTTTTACGAACGCCGCATTCGTTGTGTACTCCAGATATTTGTAGCAAGCATGAATGAACCAGAGTGGTGCATCAGCACTATTGTATTTGCTGCCCCCTCTTTCAGTGAAGTTGTTGGGAATCAGCCCCTCCCTGGTGTAAGCTGCAAAGAGCAAGAGTATGTTTTGTGCGTCATCAAAGCGATGTGTTGCAAGGGTGAGCCCTGGAAGAGAGATCATGGCATCGCGCCCCCAGTCAGAAAACCAGTGATAGCCTGCTATGATACTTTTATGCTTATCGCGTGATACAATGAACGAATCTGCGGCAAGCACGAGTGCCTTTACAAAACTGTTTGTGCAACCTGCACGCTCAACCAGTTTCTGCCTGCGATCCAGTTCAGCATTTTTTATATGCTTCCAGTCCAGAACTACATCACACAGGGCAGTTTTATCATATCCATGTGACTGGCATGCTGCTGCAATACACAGTGACTTGTTGTCCTTGAAACAATCAATAAAATACCCAGGGGAATACACATCCTCCTGGTAGTCCAGACCCCGCCGTCGCTCGTCATCATATTCCATATTATAATACCAGTTCTCGCTTTTTACAAATCGTGCAGTATCGCCTGCAAGAGACAGGATGCGCTCGCCATCATCAGTCACAGAACACACATCGTTAATAGCATCACAGTCGAATGAAAATTGTTGCTGCCGCATGGTAGAATGAAAATCCCTGTGTGTTATTAGTGGGCGAAGCATAATCTTACCACAAATCTTTCCAGGATTTAATATATTATACTCAACAAACACAGCATTTTTTTCATGTTCCATAAACACCGTTTTTTTGATTGTGATCCCGCCTGCTTCATACACAAAACATGGAAACATATCCATCTCAAAAAATTTGAGGTGCTTAAACCCCTCCGGATGTACGGTACCAGGATATTTATGCACAGAAAACTCAAAAACCTTATTACCAATACACAGGGTTTCATCAATGCTTGAAAACAACACTGTTCGTCCAACTGGGGGAGTTAATGCTGCCACGAGCAAGCCATGATACTTTCGCGCATTCGTAGCGATGACCGTGGATGAGGCATAACCACCAAGACCATTCGCAACCAGCCACTCGCGTTTTATACCAGTATCATAATTCATCCCGTAAAGATGAAACACAAGCAAACACCATCTGATTACTGGATGAACATTGTATAAAGATGTTGTGTGGGGCTTTCAGCAGTGATAAAATCATCCTGCAGCGATGTAGAAGGTTTATTAGCTTTCAAAACAAAGCTCAAGGTTATGGATATTGTTACTTTACTGCAGAAATTCAAGAATGGTGAAATAGACATAAGCGAAGTAGAGAAACAACTTCGCCTGTCCCATATTGAAACAGTTCACAAAATTGCAAGGATTGACACACACCGAATAAAACGAACTGGTGTGCCAGAGGCGATCCTTGCAGAAGGCAAAACAAAAAAAGATTTAAAAAACATTGCACTGGCACAGCTAAAAGTAGAGGGGAGAAGCCTGATCACCCGTGTGTCGCCAGCACAAAAAAACGCCCTTTTAGACGTTATTGAACAACACCATTTACACTACATCTGGAACGATTGTGCTAATACAATGATATTACATCAAACTGAAATCATAAAAACTGGCGGCAGGGTGGGCATAATAACAGCAGGAACTTCCGACATACCTGTCGCAGAAGAGGCAAAGGTAACGGCAGAAGAAATGGGATGCGAAGTAATAACACTCTATGACGTTGGTGTTGCAGGAATACACCGCTTGTTTACAGGGCTTGGAAAAATAATAGACCATGGGGTCGACTCGTTTGTAGTTGCTGCAGGAAGAGAAGGCACTCTTCCAGCAATCGTTGCAGGACTGGTAGACACACCAGTCATAGGCATGCCTGTATCAACCGGATACGGTGAAGGCGGGGGCGGGAAAGCAGCACTCCATTCAATGCTCCAATCATGCTCGGTTATCAGTGTGGTAAACATCGATGCAGGATTTACAGCAGGTGCTTTTGCCGCAAAAATAGCCAATGCAATCGCAAAAGCACGCAAGAGCACACAATAGCAGGTTGATACCTGCACACCTGCACACCTGCACACTTCGTGTACAGAAATAACTCTTGATAATGCAATCGCAAAAGCAGGTTGATACCTGCACACCTGCACACAACGCGAGCAGAAATAACTCTTGATAATGCAATCGCAAAAGCACACAAAAGCAGTTTCAATACTTGCACACAACGTGTGCAGGTGACTTTGCCAATCTTCTGGTAATCTCGTGGTTGGAAACTTTTATGGATTCAAAGTTGCGGAGGTTATTTTATGACGACCTCTAAGGATGTATTCCGGCAGGTCTCACTGACGCACCCGTTTACAGTAAAAGAGCCATCGCTTGATCCAACAGATTCGAAGCCAACCGGCAACGGTGGAATGAAGGAACCCCCAATACTCCTGCTGCCGGGGGGGTATGATCTTCACGCGCTTTCGCATTCGGTGGCAGAAGTGATGGTGGGTGGGCATTGGACTGCCGCCTTCAGATATGCCACAAGTTATAAATATGCCATAAATTCATACATGCCATTGGTGATTAAAATGGAAGCTACAATAACAATGGATAAAAGTGGCAGAATCGTTCTTCCGATGAGGATCAGAAAGAGATTTAAAACGAGCAGATTCGGGCTGAAAGTATCGGAAAATAAAGTAGAATTGGTGCCTGTAAAATCACTGGAGTCCCTGTTTGGTACATTTCCTGATCTCGATATTAAGCGGATTCGACGCGAGCATGAGGATGAAATTAAAAATGAACGCTTCTAATATCCTTGTTGACAGTTTTGCATGGCTTGAAATACTTAACGGGTCGGATCGTGGAAAGATTGCACTATCTGTGATAAAAGAGAGCAGCAAGGTTTTTACGATAAAATCAGGCAGAAAGCCCATGAGTTTAGTCGTGGGATGAATGCCGTACGCTCTCCATAAAGCTTATATAGATGGCACGCATATAACACCTTGGCATGGTAAGTACACGATGGACCCATAGTATAACCACCGTTTATAACATTGGATATCATATTATTTGGTGTCCAAAATATAGACGAAAGGTTCTTGTTGATGCCGTAGAGGAAGTATTGAAACTCTTGCTCTATAAGAAGGCATACGAGATCGGCGTTTCCATTGAAGAAATGCAGATAATGCCTGATCATGTCCATCTATTCGTTAAAGCCCCACCAACAGCAAGCCCACATTGGATAGTTCAACAACTGAAGGGCTATACTTCCCATGAACTGAGGGTTCAATTTCCTTCGTTAAAGACAAGGCTTCCCACGCTATGGACTCGTAGCTACTACATTGAATCCTGTGGGCATATATCAGAGGACACAGTCAGAAAGTACATCGAGGAGCAAAAGAAAAAATGATTCTAACCTACAAAATCAAACATGGAAGGGACTTCTCAGAAGAACTGAGAAAAGCTAAGAAGATAGCAAAATTCGCTATCCAAACCCATAGCCTTAGCTCCAAAGATGTTAAGAATTTCGGTCTTAAATCGATGATCTCTAATCAGATATTAAGGAAATATAGCCGAAGCAATACCGTCAAATCTGCCAAGAGTGTCAAATTAGCAATTCCCAACCAGGGAATTAAGGTAGATCGAGATGCAAAAACGATATCAGTGCCATGTTTGAAACTCTCTCTGAGATATGAGTTTCCAGATAACTTTGATAAAATTAACCAGATTGAGGTAGGAGAAGATTATACTTATGTTTCCGTATCTATTCCAGAACTAGAACTCGTTAAGGCTGATAAATGGATAGGAGTAGATCGAAATACTGTTGGACATATAGCTGTGGTGTCTGATCCTGAGTCCGGCAAAGTCGTCAAACTTGGAAAGTCTGCTTTCCACATCCATCATAAATACAAGAACCTTCGCAAAGGATTTCAGAAGAAAGGCAAATATGGCAAAGTTAAGCAAATTAAGGATAGGGAAAGTCGAATAGTTAAAGATATCAACCACAAGGTTTCCCGGAAGATCGTTGATACTGCCAGAGAATTGGACAGAGGTATCAAGCTTGAAGATCTAACTGGAATCAGGAACGGAAAGAACACGGCAAAGTCATTCCGCTATGCTAAGAACAGTTGGTCTTTCTATCAGCTCCAAACGCAGATAGAATATAAGGCTAAGCTGCCTGGTGTGGAGGTCGCCTATGTTGATCCTGCATATACTTCAAAATCGTGTAGTAGATGCGGACTCATCGGAGACAGGAACAAAAAGAGTTTCAAGTGTCTTTGTGGACACGTTGATCATGCTGATGCAAACGCTGGATTTAACATAGCTAAGCGTCCGTGCATAGATCGATTGCATACAGACAGAGATGTATGTAAAGGGACCACTGATAGCCCTAAAACGGCTCTGGCTTGAATCCAGCTAACCGTAGAACCCCAGGTGCTTTAGCCCTGGGAGTATGTCAGATCTGTACTGAATATTTATGAGATCAAATATAGGATCGAACAGATCAGGGACGAAGATACTGCAAACGATTGCATCACAACGATCAAAACGTACACGAATGTCCTGAACATAGACGAGGAGATCGCGCTGACGGGAGCTCAGATTCGATTGAAGCATAAGATGGGCGCGGTGGACTCGTTAATTCTTGCAACTGCGATACTTCACGATCTGAAGGTTCTGACCGGGGATCAGCACTTTGATGGGATGGATGAGGCGGTGATGATATGACTGGCGGTGGTGCTTGGGGGCAGAGATATGATCTTCACGCGCTCTCGCATTTTCGGTGGCAGGGGTGCTTGCGATGATGCGGAGTGGAGCGATTGCATGAGATCAAGGGAGATGCGATATATCAGGTTGAAGATGAAAAATTTGATGAAGAAGTCTATTTACCGATATTTGTTGGGTCGTAGATTGAGATATTTGTCTCTTTTAACGCATAGGAAATTATAAACGCATTTCCTTCTCCTGCATCTGAAATGTTATTTCTGTACAACGAAGTTGTGCAGTGATTGCGCAATCAAGAGTTGCTTTTCTGCATACGAAGTTGTGCAGTTTCTTGAAACCTGTGGGATGTTGGTTTTTAGACGTGTTATTTTGCGAATGAAAAATTTAAGTACTATAACATACTATTGCTGTACTTGAACAGAATTATTTTGTTCTTCAACAATAGGAGGAAACGAATATGAATATGAAGAAATTTGTTGCGATAGGAATTGTGTGCCTCTTTCTGGCAGTTATGCCGGCAATGGCACAGGAAAATAACACGACTACAAATGGAAATGAAACAAATGCCACACTAACACCACCCCTTCCAAGCTTTGAACCAACTGAAGTACCAACAGCAGAGCCAACCACAGAATTAACCACAGAACCAGCAGAAGCAAAGTTTCGGGTTGGTCCTACAGTAAGACTTCGACCTGTAAACGATGTGATTGATAAGTCGCAGGATGGACTGATTGAACTGTACATGAACAACCCAGCTTTAAATGACGTGACACTGATAGCAGATGTGCAGGTCAACGTGCCATCGGGAATCCATGTTTATGGCGAAGGCTTTGGGTATGGCGCCGCAGCAGGAACAGTTGCCGGGAAGTTTGAGGTGCCGCCAGGAACTGTTCGAACAATCCACATCAATATCAAGAGCGAGAAGGTTGGTGACTTCACTGTGCACTTCACAGGCTTGTACTGGCCCGATGGCGATAAGGATGCATTCCAGCAGATCTCGCTGACGCACCCGTTTACAGTGAAAGAGCCGTCACCAATGCCAATGGACGAGGAACTGACTGGTGGAGATGAAGCAAAAGGCAGCGAGAGTGAGAAGATGGAACTTCCATACACCTACATCATTATCGGGTGTCTTGCGGTGATTGCGATTGCGTTTATTGCCCTTGTGATCAGAAAACCCCCGAAGACCGAGGTAACTGTTGAGGAGTAACGAAATAGATGAGGAAAATCAGGGTAGGTATCGAGGGAAACGGAACGGTCAGGATTAAACTGAAAAAGGCAGGGAAAGCTGAGCGTTCTGGTGTGACAGAGGCTGGGAAAACACTTCCCTCACCACAAACATTCTCTGCACCAGATGTTCCCACTGCTGGAAGTAGAGGTTTTTCACTCTCTTACCCTCTTCTCGGCCAGATGGAAATCAGGGTGGAGTCTGTCTTTCGACCAAAAGAACCTGATGTGGAGGTGGTTTACGCGCTCACCGGATTTGGCAGAAGCGTTGACCATCTCCATAAATTCTCTTCCAATGAGGTGGTAGCTCATGCAACTCCAGAGATGATTTCATACACCGCCGAAAAAATGGTCGAGCACATCAGGGCGGAGCGAGCCGAGATGCCGAACCTGATCGTGCATGTCCACAGCCACCCGCTGGGTGCGCCTGCCCTGTCTGATGTAGATAAGGAGGCGATGCCGAAGGTTGCAGCAACGATTCAGACGATTGTGCCCGGTGCGACTGTACTTTTTGGCGTACATGCCATAGGTCGCGAGGAACGCCGTCCGCGGGAACTTCCGGAGCGAGTCTCTCTGAATAAGGTGCGGTGGAGCAGCATCACCAGATTGCATGAGGTAGCGTTCTTTGATGAGCACGCAGAGCCAGTTGAGGTGAGGATTGATGGATAGGGGAGAGAGCATCGAAAAACTTGCCGGGCTTCTCTCGGCAGACGAGTATGGGGATGTGATTTCCGAGATGCTTGTCGAGATCCTTGCCGATGAACGGAAACGGAATATCTTTGTTGCCAAGCTCCAGGATGTGAGAAATGAGGCAAAAGCGATTGATCAGGAGATCGCACTCACTCCAATGGAACAGGGTGTGCTTGATTTCATGCTCGAAGCAAAGCAGCCGCTTAACGCTGGCGAGGTGTCTGGTGGATTGGGTGCGGAATATCCAAGTCTCCGCCACCGAACTCATGCGTCGAGCGTCTTGAATTCGCTTTTATCAAAAAGAACTCTCGGAAAGATTAAAATAGGTAACAGTTACTATTTTACAACGCCAAAAGAGGCGGTGATTGAATGCCTGAAAAGGCGAGGCGAAGAACCTGACCGGTGCTCGCCTGTTAGAATCGCGGATGAGACCGGGATGCCGCTTGCTGTGGTGCTTGAGGTGATCGGGGAGCTGCTCGGATCGGAATGAAAAGAGAAGTCAGCAGGAGGAAAAGAATATGAAAAGAATCGAATTTCACGATAGGGAAAAGGAGACAAAAGATATCCATGCGATACTGGATAGCCGACCAACTCTGATCACTTTTATCTACGGACCGATCAACAGCGGAAAGACCGAATTGATTACCCACACGATAGAAGAACTGCCAGATGACTACGTTGTCTTCTACATAAACCTAAGGACCAAATTCCTGACAAGTTACGATGATTTCATCGAGTCATTGTTCGAGATGGAGATGGAGTCCGAAGCGACAAAAAGGAAGCGAAAGGAGACGCTCGCGGAACTGGTTTCGTCTGTTACGAAGGTTGCAGGCATTCCAATAACGAAAGAGTTTATGGAGTACGTTTTCAAGGACAAAAAACCAAAGAACGCATTTTCATACATAATCAAACTTTTTGAAGAGGTGAAGGCAGCAGGGAAGCAACCAGTGTTGATTTTAGATGAATTGCAGAAGATCGGGGATGTGAAAGTGAATGGTTTTCTCATTTACGAACTGTTCAACTTTTTCATAGACCTGACAAAGGAGTTGCATCTGGCGCATGTCTTCGTGATCACATCGGATTCCCGGTTCATCGAGCATGTTCACAGCAAAGCGATGTTAGAGGGACGGTGCAGGTATCTGCTGGTGGATGATTTCGATGAAAGGACGACGATGGATTTTTTGGACAGGTATAACTTCAGCGATGAAGAAAAGAGTGTTGCATGGGACTACTGCGGCGGAAAGCCAGTATGTCTGGTTGAGTTGGTGAATGCAAAAATCAATAGGAAAGATGTGGAGAGTGAGGCTAAAAAGTTCTTAAAGATTAGGACAAGTCAGATACTGTCAATATTCGATGAAATAGCACTCGGGAAGATAGAATATTCAGAAAAGGCTTTGATAGGTGAGTTTAAGAATTTTGAAAAGGAAGAGCTGGTGCAATACGATAAAGTAAATAAAGAAAAAATATTTCTGGTTGAAAGAAATGTACTGTTTATTGACCCGACACAGAGAACAATTAAACCACAATCGCGGCTGAATCTGCTCGCGATACGAGAGGTGATGAAGGATGCATAAGATGATCGTGATGTTGGCTGCCGGTTGGCTGCTGCTTGCGGCACTGCCGGCACCGGCATCTGCGGGACTTGTGGGCTTTCAGTACCAGCGAGAGATTGCGATTTGTGAGAACTCTGGCGAAACGCTCCGCGATTATCAGGTGCTGGTGGAGCTTGCTGGCAGCGACTTTCCGGGAGAGGCGCAGCCAGATGGTGATGATATCAGATTTACGGATGCGGACGGGCGTGAATTGAGCTACTGGATCGAGGAGTTCGATGCGGGGTCAAAGCGTGCTGTGATATGGGTGAAGGTGCCTCTGATTCCTGCGAATGGCGAGGCGAAGCCTTTTGGTGAACAGAGAATCTAGTAGGAGGAAAGAAATATGAGAAACATAGAATTTCACAACCGTGAAATGGAGACGAAAGAGATACGATTGATACTGGACAGCCGACCGACCTTAATCACATTCATTTACGGACCGATAAACAGCGGAAAGACGGGACTGATCAACCACGTGATAGAAGAATTGCCAGAAGACTACGTTGTATTTTACATAAACTTAAGGACTAAATTTCTGGCGAGTTACGACGATTTCATCGAGTCATTGTTCGA
>WNEG01000019.1 GCA_012910725.1 Candidatus Ethanoperedens thermophilum
TGCAGAAGCTCATTACAATCTCGGGAATTTGCTTTATAATTTAAAACGATTCGATAAAGCAGAAGAAGAGTACAGGGAAGCGATACGAATAAACCCAGATTATGCAGAAGCTCATTATAATCTCGGGAATTTGCTTGATGATTTAAAACGATTCGATAAAGCAGAAAAGGAGTACAGGGAAGCAATACGAATAAACCCTGATTATGCAGAAGCTCATAACAATCTTGGTGTCCTCCTTTCAGAAACAAAAAGACCAGAAGAAGCAAGAACGGAATTCGAGATTGCAAAGAAGCTATTCGAAAAGCAGGGACGAGAAGAGGATGCAAAGAAAGTGGACAAGTCGTTGAAATCGATTCGATAAACCCCCCTGAAAAAAATCACACGGCTGGCGAACTTGCTGATCTTACAGTGGTTTGCCTGTGCGTGAGGCGGTTTGATTCTGAAGAGAGTCTTTGTCGTTAAAATCCTGAAACTCAACCGCTTACTCGAGCAAGTACCATTTATCTTACGTACGACAGCGATAGGGAGTATGCCTTTTCATAAGATTCTCCAAGAGCCAGCCAGATAGTTTCATCATTAAGAATGTCAAAGAGTATTCTCTTGCGTTCATGTTGATTCGTAATTTCTTTTTTCAGGATTTCCCGCATCTCATTTTGTAGTTTTGCCATCATGCCAAACTCCGGGGTAATCACCTCTTCAACTCGTTCACGCATATACCTGGAAAGAGCCGGGCTCATAGCATCTGTTGAAATAGCAATCGTGATGCTATCGCGATTAATTACAGATGGTACAATAACTTCTGAGACTTTGTCCACCCTGTTAACCAGTGCACCATGTTCTTTTGCAAGACGTTCTATCACTGTATTCAAGTCCGGGCTATTTGTAGAGGGAACAACAAGAAAAGCATCCTTCACATAGGATTCTATCAATTCTTCTGTGATTTCCTCTGATTTAATGAGAGTTACCTTGTTTTCCAGGTGTTGGAACTCTTTAATAAAATCTTTACTGATAACAGTCACATCTGCATACTGTAAAAACAGTGAAGCTTTTCTCTTACCAACAGCACCACCACCAAATACCACAATTTTTCTGCCACGAACGTCTATAAAAAGTGGAAGGTGCGTTTTCAAATTCTAACCCCGCTTTTTTTAAACTCGCGCTCACTAAACAAAATAGCATAATCAGTGATTCCAGTTGCCTTTGAGATCTGTTTTACCACATCTCCACATTCCTCTTTTGTGTAACTGTGAATCATCGTATACATATTGTACTGCCAATCATCGCGCCTGCTTCGCTCGTAACAATGAGTAACCTCTTGAAAACCTGCCATCACTTCGCCCACCTCCTGAGCGCGTTCATCAGGTACGTTCCACGTGCACATACCATTAGCAATAATTCCAATCATGCGATGACCAATCGATGCCCCAAACCTTCGAACAACACCAGATTCGATCATCCCCCCGATACGTTTGATCACCTCATCCTCACCAATGCCGAGATCCGATGCAGGCTTTTCAAAAGGTCTTGAAACGATGTGAATGCCGTTCTGGATTAATTTTAACAATTTTTCGTCTGTATCGTCCATTTTTGTAATCTTTCAATCTCCTGTTCAATTTCTGTAATGACCTCAATGTTATGGATTTTCTTTTTCCCGCCCTCTTTTATCGATATAATATAAAATACTTTACCACCATATTTTTCAGTGAACTACCTCACGCTAAAGCTGTGAAGCTTCCTGATTCATAGACCGAACTTGCTTTAATATGTGGAATACTGTTAAAGTATTTCACGGATATCAAAGTAGAGGTTTCAATCTCCACAGGCGTTGATTCGATACGTTCCGTATCTATTTTTTTCAATCCTTCATTATCAAGATTGATAGCTGAATTGTGGTCCCTGTCTATGATATTATTACAGTGTGGATTTTTACAGACATAGACTCGTTCGTCCAGTGCTATGTTTTGGATGTTTCCACATTTTGAACATGTTTTGGTTGATGGATACATTCTATGTATTTCAATTGGAGTATGAGCATTTTGTTTAAGTGCACTTATTATCCCACCGATTGAAGTGAATAGAATTTTCCTACCCCATATTCTTTGCCATGCTTTTATATTTTCATCCTGGAAACATATAATTTCATATTTATTTTTTAAATGACTAACAACCTTATTTTTAATATCTGTTTTGATGTTTGTAGATTTTACATATTCTTTATTAAGTTTAATTCGTGTCTTATTCCAGTTTTTACTATGAGGTTCTTGTTTACTGAGTTTTCGTGCAAGTTTCCTGGGTTTTGGGCTTATTGGAATAGAATATTGAATCGAAATGCTGTTTGAAAGTGTTAATTGTTTACTAATACCAAAATCTATACCAATGGACTGTATTGGAGATACTGGTTTTATTTTTTCCTGATAAGTTGTTATGGATAAATAATAGTTACCGCTTTTATGAATTAATGTTGCATTTGCAATGTCTGCATATTCTGGTATTTGCTTTAAGCCAATTACTTTTAATTTCTGTTTTAATCCCTGTATTGTTACGTATTTTGTATTCAGAATCTTAAAAGTATTGCCAAATTGTTTCAAGGGAATTGACTGCAGTTCACTTTTATATTTCAGTTTTCCGACTTTATATCCTTTCTTTTTACGTTCAGATAAACCACGAATATTATCATATACTCTGCTGATTATGCTTTGTCTCATCTGAGATGATAAACAGTTCAGTTCACGAATCTCAAATGCGTCTTTTACTTTTACGGGAACTTCGTGGATTTTGTCATCCATTTTAAATACATTTTCTTGAGATAGAACGTGATTATATAGCCATTTTGCTTCAAGGAATAATCGGTTAAGATATTCTTTAGATGCATGATTAAGGTAAGATTGATCTATTTTAGTTTCATATACTCTGCATGTTTGAGTTTTTCTCTTTGCTTTTGTAGCTTTTATAGAAGCTTTGATGGCTTCGTTTTTTGAGATCATACTTTTTTCTGTTCCTCAATATATTTTTTAACCACTTCTAAAGTTACCGAACCAACAGAGGATATGAACTTTGAATGAGTCCACAATGTCGGAAGTCTGCTTTTAAGTGTCGGATACTCTTTTCTAAGTCGATTGGACGTATAGCCTTTTATCATATTCACTATTGTTACGACGCCTTTTTTTGGGTTTACATCTAATAATAAGTGTACGTGGTCTGGCATAACTTCCATATCCAAAACAGTGTACCCATACTCTTCTTGTTTTTCTGAAATGAGTTGTTTAAGCCTCTTTTCTATATGTTCTTCAAGTGCAGCCCTTCGATATTTAGTACAAAAAATAACATGATATTGACAACTGTATATCATATGGCTGTATGACTTGTACTTCTTAGAAGTGTTCTGTATTTGCATATACTTGTATATACGTCAGACTGGTATATAATCATTTCGGTATATATCACTACTATTCCAATGGGTACGATTCATCCCCATGCTAAAGCCGTGGGGCTTTCTTTACCCCTTGACCCCACACCGTAAATTTCTTATGAGTGGCTTCCTGGATGGAATGTTCTTTAAATATTTGAGGAATGTGTGAGACATCTCCAGCAGGTTTAATCTGAAGGCCGATATACTTGTCATTTATTTTTATGAAAAAATCTACATTGTATAACCTGTCCCATTCGTCTGATGCAGGTTGTATCTTCATGTTTAAAATCCCCTCCAGTTGTCCATAGATGGTCTTAATCTCTGTCATATATCCATCAAATGTCCTGTCTATTACCATGTTAACCATATATCCAATACAATCTTCCTCGGTAATCGCTTCAACCTCAGCCGAAATCACTTCGGTAATTTTTATGTGTAATTTACGCCCCAACCCTTCAATGTGTTCTTTTGTTTTGACATTTTTAAAATAATAAGCCCTCTAATCCTCAAATGACTTAGGTGCACATTTTCGAATCAACTCGGAAATTCCTTTGACACTATGCACTTTAATTAACCCCCTCGCTATGAAATACTCTACTTTTGAAATATTTATTGAAAATTTCATTCCTTAATTCTAGTAGATCGTCGGATATTTTCTCATTAACAGAAATTTGCAAATAATAACTATTATAAATCCTTTCTTGCGCCACTAAAGTGCTTAGAGCACAATTATGAATTATTATACCCAGTGCTTCTTCATGATCATATCCCTCTTTTAATAGCTTTCTAAAGAGGTAATCAAAAGTGAATCTGTCATATACTCCATAATTCTCATTAATGTAATCTTCTAGTTCCTCTGCAAAATCTTCATGGTAATCCATTATTCTAGATATTTAAAATTCAAATTTAATCTATTTTTTTTAAGCTGTAAATCCAGACTAAAAATATTATTAATGTCAATTCCTAATGGTGTAAGATATATTCTATCATAGTTGGAAGCGGATTTTATCGTTTCCACTAAACCCAATTCCGTACACCAATTACAGGCAAAGTTCAAAAATTCATACATTGTCCTGTTTTTATAATTTACACCAAATAATCCATTTACAAGATCCAGTTTAAAATCATCAAAATCTTTTATATTAGGCAGCCATTCTCCATTGGTTACTTCTATAAATCTTAAAAACCAATAAATATTTACCTTGTGTGCGGTCCAGTTACCGTTAGTAATGATTCTCAATAGAACTTTCTTTTGCTCATTTGTCAAATCTATTGATGACAAGTTTGAAGCTGCTTCAATATCAATATTAAAGTTATCGATATAATCCCTTCCGTTTTGAGTGATAACATAAAAATTGCCATGAGATCCAATCATTTCAAAATCCAATGCTAATTTCAAATAACATCTGAAATTTGTTGTTTTAGGTGAATTAAAATAATGCGCCAATTCATCTATCGTTAAGGTATCCTTTGAAAAATCATAAAAAGGTTTCAGAATTTTATTTAACCACCTTAAATAACAAATGGTATAATTCCTTGGTTTTGGTAGAGCTAAACCAAAACTTAAACTCAGTCTTTCAACTGTTTTTATGTATAGATTTTTAACTTCATTGATGGAATACAATCTAATTAAAATATCATTAACTTCCCCAAAATTATCAATTATTCTTTTTGACTTTTGCTTTGTTTCAGAAGCATATAGAATACAATATTCAGTTTTATCAGAAAAGCTAACATTTTTATAGTTAAGAATTTGATTGAAACAATAATCTAACTTATTTTTGTTGTTAAGAGTTGTTTCCAATTCAACAATTAGCTGTTTTTTCTGGTAATCTTCTACTATAAAATCAATTCTTCCATAATCAGTTGTAATTTCTTGTCCTCTTTTGGAAGCAATCTCAAAATTTAACGCTTCAGAAAGATAATCTATATTATTTAAGAGCGTCCATTGTACCAAAGATTCATTCATGATGCACCACCTCTCAAATATATTCTATCATTTCCTAAAAATGGGTCAAGAACAGCGTCCCCAACAAAACTGAACATCTTAATAAGCCGTCCTGGTAATTCGCAAGGAAACATTGCAAGATGCTTATCCTGCTTTTCACCAGCGAAATTCCAGTGTCCAGTAAAATATTGATTCCATTCTTCTTTAGTTAATCTCGATTGCTCTTTAACCTCTTTAGTAACTTTTGGAGAATTTCCATACTTTTTAAACGCATAGGAAAGTATAAACGCACTTCCCTTTCTTGCTACTGAAATTCTATACATATTTTCTGCACTTGATTGCTGCGCACTTGATTACTTCGTAATCAAGAGTTACAATCAATATTTATTATTTTCTGTACAACGAAGTTGTACAGTGCTTGCGCAATCAAGAGTTGCCGGTTAGTTTCTGCTTGCGTTGTATGCAGTTTCTTGAAGATTAAGATGAATTCATAATCAATCTTCAGTATCCCGTTTCTAGGGAATGGAAAAGATCCCATCACCGCAGCACCGCCCGTGGTATGAGTTGTCGTCACTTTCTGCCATATAATGGCACCCATATAATCAAAGCCTGCACTTTCGCAGAATTTGATTATTTCCGTTCGTATTGGAATTACTTTATATCTTCCATAATAAACCGAACGTGCAAACTGATCGCCAATATTAACGCATAAACGGCAGCCCTTATGTAAAATACGGTGACATTCATTCCAGGCTAAGTTGAGATTATTAATGTACTCTTCATAAGAATCATTGTAACCTATTTGCTTCTCCCTTCCATAATCTTTTAGCTGCCAGTATGGCGGGGAGGTAATAATGAGATGGACAGATTCGTCAGAAACTTCCTTCATCTGCCTTGAATCGCCAATAACTATTTTGTGTAGCGTTTTCATCCCACACCCTTGAATGATTGTGTTTTATTTAAAGCCACTGTTCCGTCCAATTTTGAGATGCGTGAGCGTGCCATGATCGCTGAAGTTCTAAAGCTTCATAAACATGACAACAAAAGCTATAGTCACCTAAATCACTTCTATTGTTGTATTTATGCTCATATAATATCATCTTACGCCCCACCGCAATGCTTTTATGTTATGTAAACTGTTACACAGTGGATGAACATCTGGAGAAACACGCGGATAAAACACTCCGGATGGGATAGATGATGGTGGCGCCCGCGCAGTGATTATCGGTAAGCCGGTCGCAGACCGAAGCAAGGATAACCGATATCGCAATCAGATCAAAAGCAATCCCGAAAGCGTTCTCGAAAGAGAATGTGGACGAGATAGAGGGTGTAGGGCTACACCCATTGCGATGCATACTTAAGGGTGTCGCATGAACTCATCTGAACTGAAAGGTTTAGATTTGATAGCCTAAAGGATTAATCATTACAACAAACACAAAGTAATGGTGAATATTATGTATGATGTTGGAATTTTAGTAATCGGACATGGCAGCAAGCTTCCTTATAACAAAGAAATTGTGGAATCTATTGCTGAAAATATACAAAAAAAACATAATACGCGTGTGCAAACCGCTTATATGAGTATGAATGAGCCATGCATTGAAGACGGTTTAAAAATACTTGCAGCAACTGGTGTTAAAAAAATAGTTGCTGTGCCGGCATTTCTTGCAAATGGGGTACACACTCTAAAAGACATTCCAGGAATTCTTGGTGTAGAGACAGTTGGAGCTAAAACTACAATCCCGATAGACGGCATCCCGATAGAATTGTGCTATGCAGGGCCAATTGGTGCAGATGAATGTATTGCAGATATTGTTTTTAACCGGGTGCAAGAAGTTCTATAAAAACGAAAGCTGGCATGGATGCCGCAGTGTGTATACTGCGATAAAAAAAATCTGTTTTAAACTGCGGCTCTGCAACACTGGGAAGTATATGTGAAAGAATAAAAAATTTACTTGTATTTGTTTAGCTCGAACTACATGATTACACAGAAGTCTCGTGAAATCTGTGTAATTTCGTGGGTCGTATCATTGTAACTCAACTTTGAAAATTATATTTTAATCTGAAGATTAACAGCGTTCGACCAACTTTCTTCCCATTTCTCTTCATTTCCCACGATCGTGAACTTTTCACGTGACCACAAAACGATTGTCAGGCGACCTCACTACCATCCAACCCAAATCCCTGTTTTTTCTACTATGTAGGGGCTTTGGGACAATATTACTCAACCGACAGTCCCGTCACGATTTCTCTCGCATCACATCATCAGTCCGGATGATGATCACTCCCTCGCATCAGCTTATTGTATGAGATCTCATCCATGAAACCTTGCCTGCGGTATCTGTACTTTTCGTGATGCGAGCTTCCTGCCTGTGAAACACTTGGCATATCAGTTGTGGGCTTTTGGACAAAAACGCCGACTGATAGCGGTTGGTTTTTACGGCAAATCTTTCAAGAAACTGCACAACTTCGTATGCAGAAACTAACCGGCAACTCTTGATTGTGCAGCAATCAAGTGCGTTTATACTTTCCTATACGTCAAGAAACTGCACAACTTCGTTGTGCAGAAATTACCAGTAACTCTCGACTACGAAGTAGTCGAGTTGCGCAAAGCAATCAAGTGCGTTTATACTTTCCTATACGTTAAAAAAAATCAGGTAAAAATTCCAGGTCTGCTTAGGCAACACATCTCCCTATGACAAAACCAAAAAATCTCAACAGAACAGATAGACCTATCAAATTCAGTACTTAGCTAATT
>WNEG01000084.1 GCA_012910725.1 Candidatus Ethanoperedens thermophilum
TACCATGTTAAAAAGGGTGAACCCATGTGGGAGAATGGGCCTCCTGCACCCCATGACGGCTATATTACAAAAGGGGATAACAAGATAACCAATCAATACTATGACCAGGAGGGAAATATCTGTTATCATACACCTGTGAAAAAGGACTGGGTTGTAGGAATTGCCGTCTACCGCATTCCTTATATTGGGTATCTGCCACTCATTGCCCATTCAGTACTGCCTCTACCAAATTTATGAAAAATTAACTATCTAATAAAGTTTCGTCTGTGCTACCATGGGTGCTTTAAAGTTAATTAATGGTTGCAGCCTGCAATCCTTGAAGAGTGTTTTCATGGTACTTTCAAGAGGGGTACTCAAAGAAATTTCTTTGGTACGACCATATCTGCCTTTACTTATAACCATCGCGTTGATAATGCCAAGCATGTCCAGTTCTGAAATCAGATCAGTAATACGACGATGAGTCAGGACATCTATTTGAATCTGTAAGCACATCTGACAATATGTATGGTATACCTGACCAGTGATGAAACGATTCCCTCCACTCTCAACCAATTTCAACACCGAAAGCAGCACAAGCTTTGACTGGGTTGGAAGAGTGCCCACCACTTCAGTAACTCTATCAAGTTCTATTTTTTCATGGGCTGCCCTCACGTGCCCTTCCCGTACCATGGATGATTTTTCACGTTCTGCCAGTTCAGCAGATACTCGAAGTAAATCAAGAGCACGGCGTGCATCACCATTCTCTTGTGCAGCAAAAGCAGCACACAATGGTATGACATTTTCTTCGAGAACTCCTGTCTTAAATGCCGTAACAGCGCGCTGGCTCAAGATATCTTTTATCTGTTCTGCATCATAAGGGGGAAAAATTATTTCCTCCTCTCCAAGCGAGCTTCTAACTCTCGGATCTAAAAACTCAGTGAACTTCAAGTCGTTGGAGATTCCAATAATAGCCATGCGGGCGTTATGCAAATCCCCGTTTATCCGGGAAAGATTGTATAACACATCATCTCCCTTTCTAATGAGCTTATCAATCTCATCCAGTACGACAATAACGATTGCTTTTTCACTATCAAGAGCTTCTTTAAACTCGGTATACACTTGATCTGTTGGCCAACCGGTCATCGGGATATCCTTGTCAAAGTGCCTTGCAAGATGCGCTAGCAGCCTGTACTGTGTATCAACGATTTCACAGTTTATATAGATAACATAGCAAGGAACTCCATGAATTTCACCGCTTTTCTCAAGCTCCATTCCTACATACTTTGTCACAGCTGTTTTCCCGGTTCCAGTCTTGCCATAGATCAGCACATTTGATGGAGTATCTTTCCGAAGAGCAGCAACCAGAATGGCAGCAAGACTTTCTACCTGCACATCACGGTGAGGTAGGTGTTCAGGAGTGTACGTGTGACGCAACACTTCCCTGTTTTCAAAAATTTGAACATTTGAGAGGAATTTTTCGAATATACTATTTACCGCAGCCATTTAAGCAACCTCGAGAACATACCAAAAACACTAATCATCCTGTTGTTTATAAAAGGTGAAATAGAAATAATGCTTATTAACGATGTTGCTTAGAACCCCTTGAGTTCCATTAGAGACGTTTGTATAAATAAAAAAAATGTATTTGTTCCTCCTTTTTATAACCACAAGATTTGACACACTTGATTGCTTCACAACTTGATTACTTCGTAATCAAGAGTTATTTCAAGAATTATCTTCTGCACAACGAAGTTGTGCAGTTACTGGCAATTTTATAATGCCATGGATGATGCCAGCATAATGGGTTTGGAATAATCTTCCTTTGCCCGAGAAGAATCTACAAACACTCTATCCATCAACACCGCAGCCCCAAAACCATCGCCACCACCCAAAAATACCAGGGTGCGATACATTAGATTGCCTGATATGCCATCGGGCGCAATAATAAAGTTTGCATGATTGATTGCATCCTCTATGAGAACAGTGTAATGTTTGGCATCAACACCACCCCTTCTCAAACAAGATGCAACGAATTCGCCTTCTGCAAGGCTTCTATCCACCCCCGCATCCCGTCCAACATCTTCGATTCGACCTCCCGAAAGCACAGCCACAACAGGAGTAATTCCAAACCTACGAATAAATTCGCACCCACTGCTGGCAAGTGTAAGTTTACCTGCAATGGTGTTTGCTTCATCAATACCTGTTGGTGCAAAGAAAAAAGGCACCCCATCCGACGTCAGAAGCAGTGCCACACGATGCAAACGCGATAGGTTAAACTGCTGTTTTAACTCAGCAAGAGTAGTACTTGAACTAATATTTCCACGAACTACTCCGTCTACTTCCTTATCTACAAGCAGTTCAACCAGTGTCTTATGGGGCTCACCTGTGTCAACCACTTCAAAATCACACGTGCCGATATCGCTTTTACTACCTACAAGAACCACATCAGCAAACGCAGATGATGCTCTTGCACTTCGGATTATCCTGGATGGACGATCGCCAACACCAATTGCAATGCGGGCATGATTCGATACCGCGCGACTATGTATAATATCAATAATATTCATCACTACCTCCTGTGCATCAATCTTCTGCGAAATTTGGAACCCACTCGGGTTTCTGGGGCGGATTTGAATCCAGAAGCTCCCTCCATGCCTCGTCTGTGAGCCGTTCATCCATCGGCTGTTTAAACTCGTAGTAACTCATAACCGGACCAGCCCCCACAAGGATTCTTTCGTCAGGGAGTTTGTATGCAACAACGATCATATCGACGTAGCCCACACCCTCTTCGAGAACCTGCATTGTATTGCCATCGGTATGCACATCAGCGACGATCGTTGTCTTCTTTGCCTTATCATCAACATCAGCGATGACACCCTCCAGATTGTCACCAAAATTCTTTATGAAATCGTAATCGTCCTCCAAGAGTTCCTCGTTCCTAAGTTCCCTTGACGAGATGTTGACAAGCCTCACAAGTATTCTCTCGAGATTTTCCAGTCTGCGCTTTGCTGATCCATCCAGAACATCCATCTCGGCAAGACCGTTGTTTGTCATCCTTGTTAGCGCAAGCAACCGGTTGTAGAACTCGGGGACCGGCTCAACGTATCCGACGACTGGTTTCTTTTCTTCCATAGGCGGGGCACTCGTAGCCACCATCGTGTAACTCTGTTTGGCATAGAGGATCGTGTCGTGCCTGAGTTCTGCCCATGATGCCAGCGCCGTGGTTAGTTCCTTGTCCTGCCATGCATCTGTCTGCATGAATGTCGGATAGCCAGCGCCGTGGTCATTGAGAAGGGGCTTTAGCGCGAATAGCCACGACCAGTAGAGGTTTTTGTTCCATTCTGCCATGTCAAAAGAGTCAAATTCATCCTCCAGCTTTCCATACTGTTGGTCATAGTCCTTGTAATTGGAATCGTCCAGTTCATCCAGAAGTTCCCTCGATCGATCCGATCCAAGGAGCGCCATGACATCGAGACCGCGAGGGAATCCCCTGATGGGTCCGGCGCCGCTGATAACGAGCGTGAACGGTTTTTGACTACCCATGTAAGCGCCTGTGTATGCACCGACAAGATTCGTGAACATGTACGAATCAGGGATGAACCGCTGCCCCATCAACCTGAATCCTGCGGTGTTGTTTAAGCACTGATCTGCTTCTTCCGGTGTGTTTGCCACACAATTTCCGGTTCCGCCGTAGATCTTTGGCGACCCGTACGCTGCCAGTTTTACTTTCAACTTTCCGATATTCTCTTCATTCAGGTCATTCGGATCGAATGAACCTCCAAAAACCGAATTCATTGCAGCGATGTACTCATAAGGGCCCAAATCATCAGAGAGTCCCACGTAAAAAGCAGTTACCGAATATATCCGGTCCCACTTGTCCATCAGTTCGCAATCGTTGGCGAATTCAGATGCTATCAGGCATGCGCCCGTCGTCTGGATTCGTGCATCATATATTGAGATCAACCCCTTCTTAGTATAAGGGTCGGTCGTTCCCGGCAGTATCGCATCCGAGCCTTTGAGGAGCATACTCACCCTGCCGTACCACATAAACGCTTTGAAGTAGTTCTTCAATCTTTCTGATCTGGTATAGTGCCCTCTCGGGACATACTGGGAGTAATCCTCATTGTAAATGAAGATAGGGGACTCTGTAAATCCGGAATGCACGTCTATCAACTTTAATTCGGCTTCGACATCGTCCCTGACATAAGACGGGACCTCAAAACTGTAACGCGTTATATCCTCCTTTTTGAAGTAAGCATCGGTGCATTCCCATTCGTTTTCACTCTGGCAGACCTGCTCCGGCTCTGGCTTTAGCAGACTCAAACCAACTGAAAAGTAGGCAACATTCCTTCTTGACGCTTCTTTTAGATCTCCATCGGAATTTTTGTATGATTCCATCGAATCGTTCAGTAATTGCTCACTTAGCTCCCAGACGAGGTCGTAAAATTCCCTTTCCTCGATCTGCCGCAGCGTCTCATCGAACTGGATGTGGTAGAGGTGCAGCAGCGAGTCGGTGGTGACGAAGATCGGTATCTCGCTATCTGCAAGCGTTTTATACGGCTGGACAATGTCCTCTTCCTTCTGGTCGAAAGGATTGTCTATGACAACGAAGCCGTTTTTTTCCAGCAGACTCAAGGCATCGTCGCTGAGTGGGATCTCCCAAGAGAACAGATCATAGTTTGAGACCTGATCCGTCTGCAAGGGCAGATCGTATTTGGGAACTTTCAGGTCGATGTCCAATGGATCTAATGAATAATACTCAACAAAGTTCGTATTTTCTGCTGTGGTTCCTGACAGATTGATCGACTCTATTTTGAGAACCGTATTTTCCGGTTGAACAGGTTCCTGTGATTCCTCTGGCACCTGGCCAACGCAGCCACTAAGGACTATCGAAACGATCAGGATAATAATTATCGAATATGCACTCCTCATAGTAATCCTGATGCGACTACGCTTCATAAGCTTTTTGATGCGCCATTTGGGCTTTACCAGGTCATGCCCAAAAGATAGACTTTCTCAGCTAATTTGACTACCGCAAATCTTATTTTGTGGATAATACGTAGGAGAAGTTATATGGATACACACTGGGCAGATGCAATCGCTGATCAAATACTTAAGCTTGGACATAAACACCTTGTAGCATCTGGTATTACTCCATCGGGCGATATTCATATTGGCAACATGCGGGAGGTTGTAACCGCTGATGCGGTGTACCGTGCACTTAAAGATAAGAACGCAGACGTCAAATTGATCTATATCGCAGATACATTTGACCCACTTCGAAAAGTCTACCCTTTTCTTCCAGATAGTTACAGTGAACATATTGGAAAACCACTATTCAAGATTCCATGCCCATGCGGTGAGCATGAAAACTATGCAGAACACTTTCTACAGCCATTTTTACAGGCTCTTGAGGCACTTGAAATAAATGCAGAAATCCTCCGCGCAGATCAGGTATACAATGATGGTAAGTATACACAGGCTATCATAAACACGCTCGAACAGCAGCACACGATAGCGCAGATACTTGAAAAAACTTCACATCGAAAACTACCA
>WNEG01000046.1:0-3519 GCA_012910725.1 Candidatus Ethanoperedens thermophilum
TTAATTCATGCTTGAAACAGGGGCGTCCAAGAAGATTTGTCAGAAGAAACACTGCTGCATGCAAGCGTTTTTCGCTGCTAATATGATTGAGTTTATCTGCTATCAGTTCGTAGATGTTTTTTTCTTTGTTGATGCATGTGTACATTCTTGATGGTGGCACATCTTTTCTTTCCATATATCCAACATCTTCAAGAGCGCGAAGGTAGCCTGTTATTATAAGTCTATGATAGTCATACCCATGCTTTTTCAGTTCGCGCGAGACACCACTTATTGAAAACTCTTGTTTTGTCAGAATTTCAGTTATGGTGTTATAGAATTTCCCTGACATCCATACATGTGTTAGCAACATTCTTCTGATAAAACCTTTGGTTTGCTGGTTCCCAACTTTTTGTTTGTTGTAGCATAAGTCAAGCAACTTCTTTGACGTGCTCCCCGCAATGAAATTGCGAGGAATCTTTAGGAAGATTCATAGAACCCTCAATGGGCTCGCCATAGCCCAGTTACTGCTACCCGGAGGCTCACAGTTATTATTCTGCTTGATATTCGCGACACCATTCACATCTGCATTCATCGACACGCCATGATCCGGACAAACATATAATCCTCGGTGTTTCCTACCGTTTTTATGGATTACTCCGCATAAACAACATGTTTTTGAGGTGTAGGCTTCATTCACCCTCAACAAGTCTATCCCGTTGTTTTCAAGCGTTGTTTGCAGACGATCATAAACGTATCCGAAGCTCCAGAAGTTGTGCACCAGCGAATTGGTTGTGCGTCCTTTGCTGCCACTGTTCCTGATTCCTTTTACATCACCGATCACGACTTTGGAAACGTCAGCAGACACACATTTTCTCGTGAATCGCGCTACTATGGTGTTTATTGCGTGCCTGAAACGCCTCTGGCGTTTTGTGTAGAGTCTTCTTAACCGCTTCGATGATCGTTTACCGAGTTCTGATTGGAGTTTGGATAGTTTATCCGTTGAGTATCTCCAGTCTGCTAAAATGGGTCTTCCGCTGAATATCTCCGCGTTTGATGCCATTTCAATCCAGCACGTGAAGATGTTCTTAATCCCTAAATCGATGTATGCGGTTTTGCGTCCGGTTGTTTCGGTGGCTTCGACTTCCATTGGTATGAATGCATACCATTTTTTAGAGTCGTTTTTGTAGAATATCTCCATTCTACCTTGTTTTCCAGTCCATACCTTATTTCCTTTCCATTTAACCTCCAGTTTCTTCGGCAGTTTCAATATATTATCTTCAAATCGATAACTATCATTACGCATCAGTGTAGTGGGATTCTTTTTATCCCAATAACCTGGAATCCCGGTTTTATCTTCTAATCCTCCTGTCTTCCATAATTTCAGCAACGCCCAGTACGATTTCCATTCTTCATCACACTTTCGTATGATCTGTTGAGTGGTTGCGCTCCCCAAAACCGTTTTAAAACCGTTGTACTCGTATGTCGTACTATAATCGACTTTACCTGTGAAATAAGACTGTCTACGTCTATAATTGATAGTGTTGTGTAGTGCAACCGACACTCGCGCCCTGTGCATCAGTTCTTCTTCCTGCGCTCCAGGAACCAGTTGAATCGTGTTAGTTCTTCGCATTTTTCCACTGATCCTCAATATACCGTTTCACTGTATCAGCCGACATGTTACCAGCCGTTGAGACAAAGTATGATCTCGTCCATATCGATACCGAATGTTGTTTTAGTTCGGGATATTTCTGATTTATGAAACGTGCAGACGTTCCTTTAAACAGTTTTATGATGTATGCAGGAGACTGTCTGGGCAGCGCATTTACAAACAGATGAATATGATCCGGCATAATTTCCAACGCTATGATCTCAATCTCATATTTCTTTGCAATTTTTCTAAAAAGCTCTTCAAGATCGGTTTTGACAGTATCATTTAATATAGCCTTGCGGTATTTAGGGATGAATACAAAGTGGTAGTTGCATAGATAAACACTATGCCGGGTTGATTTTACCTCTTGCATGATCTAAACTGTGTTGTTATACTATATAAGCATTTCACACGTCTGGAGAGGCGGGGGCGGGCTATTCACGCTCTGAAGAGCGAGGCTTGCACTGCCCCCTGCGCCCCCAATACTGTCATAAACCTTTCAATAAACTTCATTACGTGTGTAGAAACAACTCTCGATTGCGAGAAGCACTGCACAACTTCGTTGTACAGAACCACACACTTCGTGTGCGGAAACAACTCTCGATTGCGCTAGCAATCGAGGTGCACAAAAATAATTCTTGATTACGAAGCAATCAAGTTGTTGAAGCAATCAAGTTTTTATGCATCCCACCTGAAATCGATTGGAAACACTTCATTGATCCACATCAACACCCTGCCATCATGGATGATTACATAATCTCTTGATAACACTTCACCGGTGAAATAGTCAGAAGAATGCAAACGTTCAATATGCAGGATGTCCCTACGGGTCTCAAGTTTGTTTGAACGCAGAATCTTGCCAATTGGAATGTCAGCTTGCATAAATTGTTCTCTCATCCCAGATGGCATTCGGTTGATTGGTGAAAGCGATTTTGCAAACACATGCATCACGCCGTTAACTCCAAGTGTGACTTTACGAATATTGACTGGTTCACCATAGCTAATATTCAGGAGTCTGCACATATTCTCATCAGCTTTAACTATCTGCTGGCACAGGGTTGACACTTCTGCTTTTCCTCCAAAGATTGCTTCTAACAGATAAGTGATAGAACCATCAGTAGCCGCACAAATCCTGAGAAGTAAAGGAAGAGATGTTAACACACCACGTATCATAGCAAAAACTCATATTTACTTTGAAATGTCTTTTTTAGCCACATTCCTACGTTGTTTGGCATTATAATCAGTGGCATTCTCTAAAAACTTCCTGAAACGTCTGTTAACATCTATTATCTCTTCATCAGTTGCATTAGTGTTGGATACAGTTTCCACCAGCAGTTTTTTGCCTTCAAACCAGAAGCTAATTGATTCCATAGCGCCAAAACCTGCAAGAAATCGCTCGTCAATATTTTCTGGTTCAACACCATCAAAACATTCTTCACACGTTCAATATCCAGAGAAAAACAACGCTTTAAAGAATATAGTCAACTAAATCGCCTCTATTGTTGTATTTACGCTTATATGATACCATCTTACGCTCCACCGCAATGCTTTTATGTTATGTAAACTGTTGCACAATGGATGAACATCTGGAGAAACACGCGGATAAAACACTCCGGATGGGATATATGATGGTGGCGCCCGCGCAGTGATTATCGGTAAGCCGGTCGCAGACCGAAGCAAGGATAACTGATATCGTGAGCAGATCAAAAGCAATCCCGAAAGTGTTCTCGAAAGAGAATGTGGACGAGATAGAGGGTGTAGGGCTACACCCATTGTGATGCATACTTGATGGTGTCGCATGAACTCATCTGAACTGAAAGGTTTGGATTTGATAGCCTGCCTGTATAACAATCACCACCACAATCAATAAATGTGCAACTACAAAAACATTA
>WNEG01000046.1:3747-9643 GCA_012910725.1 Candidatus Ethanoperedens thermophilum
CTACAAAAACATTATTGTAAACAGCACCAATAACTAAATCTTGAAGTTATAACTGTTTCTTCACAAACATGAGCCGCTGGATGATTGTAATATGAGTAATGATTGCAACAACGAATACTGCGATATTTAAATACCCTGTAAAAGCGCCTGCTGCAATGATTATTAATCGCTCAGCACGCTCAGCTATTCCAACTGCCGCATTAGCGCCTGCCGCCTCTGCTCTTGCCCGCGTATAACTAACCATGAACGAACCTACAAGCGCTACTGCACCCCAGAACCATGCGACATCAGGGTAGGGCATTGCTATCGTACAACCGTACATGATGCCAATCAGGATGGCTGCATCAGCATATCTATCGCTCACCGAATCAAGAAAGCCGCCGTAAGGTGTAGTTCTGTTGGTTCCGCGTGCAATCGTTCCATCAAGTACATCAAAAAATCCTGAGAGGATAATGAGAGCGCCCCCAAAAAAGAGGTGTTTTGAAGCAAAACACATCCCTGCCGCAAGTGCAAGCAGCAATCCTGCAGCGGTTATTAGATTCGGGTTAGTATGTGAGAAGACTTTACTTAGTGGTTGCATCCAGTTTCGAACGGTATTTTTTGCTGAGTTGAACATATATCGGCTCTTTTATTGTATCCAGCAATATGGATCAGGTGCAGTTAGACTCTTTGTTTTAATATATGCTGCCCCTCGACAGCCACCGCGACAGAATTCAAGATACTCACAACCTCTGCATTTACCGGTCGGTAGTGTGAGATTTCGAAGCTCTTTAAACGAATCCTCTCTGGTCCAGATATCTTTAAGCGATTCTTCTTTTACATTTCCGCCATAGAATTCAGGATACTTGAGGTAGCCACACGGGTATACATTTCCATAAGGGTCAATGGATACGATAACCCTCCCACCAATGCATCCCATATAGTTTCCAGGAAGCCACGTCATTCGCTCTTTTTTACTTTTAATATATAAAAATGGAGCGAAGGCATCATCGCCTGTAACAACAAAATTTTTATCACTGTATTTTTTTGATACTTCGTAGAGCATGTCTGAAAACCAGTGATAGTCCTCGCTGGTTGGACTTATCAATGTATCATTTTCTTCTGCTCTCCCAAGAGATACAAGTCTGACTGCTCGAACCAGTGATGCACCAAGTTTCTTTGATAAGCGGACAACACCTTCGAAATCCCGGAGGTTCAGTTTCGTAAACGTGGTGTTAATCTCCACCCTGAGACCTGCGTCAATTAAACATTCAATCGCACGGATTACGGTTTCAAAACAATCTTTCCTGCGAATCGCATTGTGTACTTCCGGAGTAGCCGAGTCAAGACTTACGGACACAGCTCGAACACCACATGTGGCAAGTCGCTTTGCAGTGTCTTCATCAATCAATGTTCCATTAGATAGCAGTTCAACAGCAATGTGTTTATCAGAAGCATACTTGAGAAGCGTGAAAATGTCCTTTCTTACAAGCGGCTCACCGCCACCAACAGATATGTGTGGGACTCCAAGTTCTGCTGCCTGGTCAATCAAACACAAAACTTCATCAGTGGACATTTCTTCACCACTGTACTCTGGTTCATAACAGTGGATGCATCGCAGGTTACAGCGATATGTAACTTCAAACAGGATTGATTTTGGATATGGATAAAAGGACATTAGAAGAACTACGTTAGAACAACAATATTAATGTATCTCAACAATCACACCTGGTGCCATATTGTTGAGTTTGGAATGAAGCTTAGGATATTCTTGCATATAAAGGAGGGTCTGAAATCAAATTGCGACGGCACACCTCGCTGCAGAGTAGGTGGGTATAGTAATTAAATCAACAACATCTTCAAAACAACACCAACAGCACGCAACGCGACAGCCTCCCTGAGCCGCAGAATCTATATCACTGCAGGCACAAGCTATTCATATAATAAACTCAAATCATCAAGAGAGGTGTACAACGTGAAAAGAGACTTTACAGTTGTTATAGAACGGGACGAAGACGGTATTTATGTAGCGTCCGTTCCCGAACTTATTGGGTGCCACACGCAAGCAAAGACCCTTGATGAGTTGAGAGAGCGGATAACAGAAGCGGTTCAACTATATTTAGAGGTCAAATCTGAAAAAGTGGATGCGTCCGAGTTTATTGGCATCCAGCGAGTTGAGGTTTCTGTTTGATCGATGCAATTAAGCCCTTACCTTCCAAAAAAGTTATCAGGGCATTGAAAAACATCGGCTTTCGGCAAATCAGACAGAAAGGCAGCCATCTATTCATGCGGCATCCTGATGGGCGGACCACCCTAATCACGATACACCCCGGAGAAAGGATTGGGAAAGGGATGATTCGGAAAATAATAAACGATGCTGAACTTACGAGAGATATGTGGTTCGATCTGATTGCAGATATCTGATCGCAAGTCTTGTGGGGTGGCGCATCCCCTACCTGCACCACAGCCGCCCGCCGCCTGCACACACGCCTCTGCCCGGCTTCCACTCCTTTCCACTCCCCGGCGGCGCATCTGCCAGTGACGCAGATGCCACGCCGCCTGGGCTCGCCTGCGACGAAGCACGCACAGTATAAATAGGCGGCGAAGATGCGGGGGCGCCCGAGCCGCAAACTATATACTATGACAAGTACAAATGGCCCACAAACATCATGCCAGAATTGGTAGAGAAATGTGACGAAGAATTGCTGGAGTGATCTGGTGGCGACAATGAGTTTTCGTTCGATATCTGGCAATCCGGTTGCGCTTACTAATGCCGGGATGGATCATATCGCAAAACGGCATCCTGAACTCAAGAACTTCGATATGGAAGATAAGATCGGTATCGCCGTTGAATCTCCTGATTATGTCGTGCAGGGGAAATTTGGCAGACATATCGCTGTGAGGTCAGAGCCGATGGTACCTGGCAAGGCTAAATACATGGTTGTGATCTATGAAGATGGCAGAGAAGTGATAACAGCATTTATGACTTCAAAGATCGAAAAGATCATCAGGAGGAATGTACTATGGAAGCGATGTTAAAGGTGAAAACGGTGGAGGCTCTGGATATAGATTACGATCGTGGTAGAGACGTGCTTTACATAAGTTTTGGATCGCCAACTGCCGCGGATGATGCAGAACTCCTGGATAATGATGTTATCGTGCGGTACCGACAACACCGGATGATAGGGATAACGGTTCCGGATTTTTCGCGAAGAAGTTAAGTGAACAGAGACGTATATATCATAGACCGTTATGGGCAGCGCATCCACCCACGCCACAACGCGGATGCCCTCCTACCAGACTCGTCGTAACGAAGCACGCACAGCCACAAAATTTTAACAAATAACAGATTATTTCAGGCACAGCCTCTCTGTTAAGTACCAATAGAGTTTGCGATGGTCTTCTACTATGATGTCTGCACACGTCAGGTACTGTGCATCAAGAGTGGTTGTTATTGCAATGCAGAAGCTTCCTGCTCTTTTGGCAGCAATAATCCCTCGCGGTGCATTTTCAACTACAATGCATTCCGAAGCTGCCAGTTGCAGTTTATCAATTGCAAGAAGATACGCATCCGGGGATGGTTTGCAGTTTATCACATCATCTCCTGTTACTACTACCTCAAAGGTGTTTGCGTCAAAACATCTGTTTATTATCCCATGCACTGTCGAACTGTTTGAACCAGATGCCACCGCTAACCTGAAACCATTGGATTTCAGTGCTGATAAAATGGTTTTCATTTTGTCAAATATTGCAGGCGCGTACAGCGAGTTGAACATTTTGAGTTTTTGTGAGGATAAATCACTTATCATTTCTTCGCTGCATTCTCTTTGATTCCTGTCAAGTATTATTTTTATGATGCCACTGTGGTTTGAGCCTTCAAGCAGGTATACATCCATCAGATCTATGTGAATGCCTATTTCATAGAAGATTTTCTGCCATGCTGTGGCGTGGGCAGGCATACTGTCTGAAAGCACGCCATCCATATCAAAAATCACTGCCTTTATGGTCATTTTGCTCTAACCTTTATAGTTTTATTCTCATAATTTCAAGATAGGTGATGCTGTCACTACTTATTACTGCATATATGATGTGTTTTCTCACGCTGTGTGCAAGCCGCGAAGCCCTGCTGAAATCAGAGAGCGAGAACTGGTGAGAACTTGGTATCGAGTGAACAAGATATTCTGCATGTGTTGTCTTGTCTCCCCTATCATACTTTACATACACACGGAAGTGAGCTCCGAATTTAAAGCCTGTTTTCGGTACGAGGTTTCGCTGTCTCAAATCTTCATAAGTTCTATATTTTAGTGAGAAGTTTTGCTCGATTGTGTTTGCAAGCGTTATAAACTCGCTGTATGTGATTGGTTCATTGTTTGCATGTTGCAGTCTGATTACATGTTCTTTTAACAGGTAAGCAGTCTCTACAAGTGATAATTGAAGGTGTGTTTCATCAAGGAATTTTCCATAAAATCCCTGTTGATGGAGCTGCCTTGAGGTTTCGCTGTCCCATATAATTGTTCGATCTCCAAGAAATGTTGCTTCTTCTTCGAGACATGGAAGACTGGTTGTTATAACTTCACTCAGACCTGATTTTTTAAGTTCGTAGAAGGTTATATCGCTTTCTTCATCTACGATTGCCAGCACGATTCGTTTTTTTAAGTTGTTTGCTGTTTCAACGCACTTGATTAATTCCTGTACCGGTGTTATTTTTCGCTCAGAGAGAATGTGCAGAAGGTATTTGGATGGGGTTTTGCCTGGATGCCCGCCTCGTGGATAAACTCTGAAATCCATCACCGACGGCTGCACATAGTATCCTCTTTCTCTGAGGTCTTCATACACGATGTATTTTACTTCAAAATTTTCATCGTTTAACGATGCTAATTTGAAAAAATCAACAAAGTCCAGTTTTTTCGTGCCAGAAACAATCTCGATTTTTTGCTTATGCAGCAGGTATGCTGCCTCCGACAATGTCAACTTGATACCCTGTTTTACCAATCTTCCATAAAAACTCTGGTTATGTATCTCTTCAATAAAATCATTCGGTAGTATCACTGATTCTGTTTTTAGTTGTCCTTGAATCTCATGCATTGTAATCTTTGGATATATTTACTCTATTATGTATATGCTTTGGAGTTTTTAACACGTTCTCCCTTCCCAGGATGCTTATCGGTTGAGTTTTATATAAACATGGAACACTCGAATATACAACAGTATTATTGACCTGAGTTTGATGCCGAATTATTCTTGTGGTGTTGTGTTTGTGTAAATGCGTTATCTACTGAAGTGCTGCTGCCAAGTTAGATTTTTTTCATTATATAAAAAATTAAAATTAATAGTATTAATGCAGAGGCTGCCAGTACGTATGAAGGCGTCGATGAAGAGATATCAACGATAGTAGTATCAGTTGGCACTGGTGTTACATTTAAAAATACTGGGGCACTTACAGGCAGCGTGGGATCAACATACTGGATTACAGGTGATAATGTCACAAGATACCCCGAAGGATTGACATAAATACCTTCTACCACAATATAAAAAATAGTCATACTTTCATTATTTATACTCCGATTATATATAAAAACTGAGCCACTGCTGACAATAGTATCTTTTACAGACACATTACCATGTGACAGGTCAAGCCATGCATAACCATCACGCACATCCCTCAAGGTTATGCTATACCCCTGGTGAAAGTTCCATGTCTCACCTGCTCTCAAAAAAATACCAGAATCATGTACCAGAATTTCAGATTCATTCCCTATCGTCTTGCTTGAATCAATTTCACCTGATACTGCAACACATAGAAAAAATATGATTGATAATATGATGTAACTTGCTGCTGTCCTTCGCATAACAATCCTCATATAAAACTGCACACTTCGTGTACAGAGATTACTATCAACTGCACAACTTCGTTGTA
>WNEG01000046.1:9829-11861 GCA_012910725.1 Candidatus Ethanoperedens thermophilum
TCTCGACTACGAAGTAGTCGAGTTGCGAGAAGCACTGCACAACTTCGTTGTACAGAAAATTACCAGTAACTCTTGATTACGAAGTAATCAAGTTGTTTATGATTGCTGAGTTCATTTTGTCGAGACAATTTTTATAACATCCCCATTTTTTAATTGATGCTTGTCAGATATTCGCATCTTGCTCTTAGCATTAATTCCAAACAGGAAGCTCTTGCCAATATCAGTGTGCACCATGTAAGCAAGATCTCTTGCAGTACAATTACTACCAACCACAAAAGCATCTGGGAGCACTCTCCCGTTCTTATCTGAGTATTTGTTTTCATCTTCCACTGGATATACCACGATCTGACCAAGGATACTGAAGACTGCACTATTAATACATTCCTGTACTCCAGTTCCGTTATTTTGTTTAATGAATCTTTTTAACTGTTCAAGTCCTTTTTCCTGTGCTTTATTCAGATTTGTGCTATTTATTGTAAAATCTTTATCCCCGGGAAGATAGGTGATAACATCTTTTTTAGCTGCCATTCGCAAGGCAAGTTCTGCTGCACTGCTGACAAAGAATGTCTTACACTCCACATCCTTAAGCTGTTTTATATTCTCTTCTGGTGCAACATCTGTTTTGTTAGCAGCTATTATTATCGGTTTGTTCATCTTTCGAATCTCTGTAATTAGCTCTTTGAGTTCATCATCGCTCCAGTTGCCAGGTTTATTTGTTTGAATGTCCAGTCTGGATAAAGCGGCTTTGACCTGCCGATCATCGACTCTGATGCCTCCAAGCTGTTCTGCAATGGCATGTTCGATGGCAAGGTTTTCTATCTCTGTTTTTCTTGATATGCGATGCCAGTTGCGATGTAGAATATTAAATATCCACATGTCGATTTCCCGCTCCAGGAATGCTATATCTTCAACAGGATTATGCTCTCCAATATTGATCGGGTTCCCAACCATATCGGTTCCACCACTTGCATCAACAACGTGGATAATCAGGTCAACACGACTTAGCTCGTCTAAGAATTCATTTCCAAGTCCCTTCCCAAGATGGGCATCTGGCACCAGTCCTGCCACATCAACGAGTTGTACAGGAACAAATCTTATACCATCTACACAGGAGGTACAATGCTGGATATTCAGCTTCTGGCATGGGCATTCGACACGTAAGTAAGCTATGCCGTGATTAGCGTCAATAGTTGTGAATGGGTAGTTTGCTATTTCAACATCCGAGAGGGTAGCAGCCTTGAAAAAGGTTGATTTGCCAGAGTTTGGTTTCCCGGCAAGAGCGATAGATATCATTGGGTTGGTATTGTGTTGTTTCAGGATTTAATGTTTGCCATTTTAGAGGCTTTGTAACGAAATTCACGTACGCTCCTGCCCAAATCCGCTGCGTTGTTACCGCTTGTATCCTACCTTTTTTAGAAATTCTATGCGCTCTTTAATATGCTCTGCAGTTTCAATTCCTCTTGGAACTTCACCATCGATTACCCCAAGAATCCCTCGTCCCTGTTCGCTTTGTGCCACAATGACCTCAAGTGGATTTGCAGTGGCACAGAATATTCTGCACACTTCAGGCACATTTTGAATCGTATTGAGTACGTTTATGGGATATGCATTTTTTAGAATTATTATGAAGCTGTGTCCACAGGCAATGTTTTGTGCGTAACTAATTGCCAGCTTTTTTAACTCATCATCATTTCCATCGTATCTGATAAGGCAGGGACCACTTGCTTCAGAGAAGGCAAATCCAAATTTAGCCTGTGGTACAGTGCTTGTAATTGCTTCGTAAATGTCTTCCACGCTTTTTATGAAATGAGACTGCCCGATTATCACATTCGTATCATGTGGGATTTCTATTTTAACGTTTGATAATTCCATATTACTTCACCTTTTTTATATTTCACCTTTTAGTTTTTAAACGTATAGGAGATTGTAAACGCACCTCGCCCCCATGCACTCAATTGCTGTAGCACTCGATTGCTTGCGCACTTGATTACTTCGTAATCAAGAATTATTTCTGTGCACCTCGATTGCTAGC
>WNEG01000046.1:12091-14824 GCA_012910725.1 Candidatus Ethanoperedens thermophilum
GTTATTTCCACACAACAGAGTGTACGGTTCTGTACAACGAAGTTGTGCAGTTTTTAAAGTTTCTTCGTGTATTCAAGTGTGTGTTGTAGCATCTGTTTGATGTTAAGGTTTTCTTCGGCTTCACTCACATCACTTATCTTGGCTGCGGTTGCTGGATGATCCGGTACTACGCTGCAGCCCGAGGCAGGTTTTATTGAAGGTTCGTATGTTCCAATTCTTTGTGCGATTGTAATAATCTCTTTTTTATCCAGTCCAATCAGTGGATGGTAGATTGGGTAGTTAAAAGTATATATCTCGGTCATCATATTCTGTGATGTTTGTGATGCCACCTGCCCCAGTGACGAACCTGTGATGATGCCATACGCCCCTTCTTTTTTCATAATCTCACCTGCAATCCGATACATCATGCGTCGACACAGCACACACAACAACCTCTCTTTACATCCACCTAAAAAAGCTTCAAGATTTTTACCATTCGCTGCTTCATATACCTTGAGTTTCTCAGGGGACCATACCTGCAGTGCTTTGATGCATTCCATCGCACGTTCTCGATTGCTCTCATCTGAAAATGGTTCATTATTGCAGTACACAAACACAATCTCACATCCACGCTTCATCATTAGCCATGCTGCAACCGGCGAGTCAATCCCGCCTGAGATAAGGGCTACCATCTTTCCCTGCGTGCCGATAGGAAGTCCACCCATGCCCTGGACAACTTCAGTGTACACATAGGAATGGTGCTGGCGAACCTCGACAAAGATCTGTTTATCTGGTGAGGAAAGATTGACATGTGCGTGTTTATCCCCAACTTTTTCAATAACTGCACTACCACATTGCTGGGCTATGTCTATTGATGTAAATTTGTGAACTCCAGCGCGCCGTGCACGTATTGCAAAGCTTTCACCATGCTTGATGATTTGCTCTCCAACCCTTGCAGCAAGCTTGGTGATGTCACCCAACCTGGACGTAGTTGTAACCGCCGGGCTTACCGAGACCACCCCCAGTACCTTAGCTGTAATGTCTACGGCAGCCCCATCTGTTGTATGGATAAAAATGCGCCCCTGATCACGAGCAACTTCACTATAGTCTACACTGTTTAAGCCGAGCATCTTTTTTATATTGCCAATCAGGACATGTTCATACCGATTTCGAGTTCTCTGGCTTTTAAGAGCGATCTCACCATATCTAACGATTACAACATCCGATTTTAGTTGCATTAAAACTGGTTGTAATCGATTGCAACACATAAGGGTTTCTACAAATAGCTTTAATAGGAGCTGCTGTAACTAAGATGTGGTGATTGTTTGTCAAGGACGGCTAAAATAACCCGTAAAACAAACGAAACAGATGTTATGGTTTATTTCTCTCTTGATGGTAGTGGAACTGCTGATGTAGCTACAGGTATTGGTTTTTTTGACCACATACTTACCAGCTTTGCAACACATGGGCGATTTGATCTAACAGTGAAGGCATCTGGCGATCTTGAAGTGGATGAGCATCACACCATAGAAGATGTCGGGATCGTGCTTGGTTCTGCTATTGCTAAGAGCTTTGGAAATAAAAAGGGCATTGCACGGTTTGGTGAGGCTCGCATACCAATGGATGAAGCAATTGCATCGGTGGCAATCGATGTGAGTGGACGAAGCTTCCTCGTTTATAGCTCTGCCTTTAAAACAAGTTTTGTTGGCAGTATGAACACACAGATGGTGAAGCACTTCTTTGAGTCGCTGGTATCACATGCTGAAATCACTCTTCACATTGAAGCGAAGGGAAATAATGACCATCACATTTGTGAAGTACTGTTTAAGGCATTTGGTGTCGCGCTTCGGCGAAGTTGTGTGATAGAAGGGGACAATGTGCCGAGTACGAAAGGAGTTCTATAAATATGGGTGGCAAGGAGCATCTATTGTTTGAGCGCATCGAACATGAACTGGAGTTACTTCAACGACACACGATTGTATTACAAAAAGTAATTGATGGTATGCCAATTGGAATACGAAAAATAGCAGATGAGACTAACATTCCAGAGCATAAAATCCGCTATTCCCTGCGTGTGCTTGAACAGAAAGGAATGATAACGCCAACACAATACGGTGCAAGCCCTACAGAAAAAGCTATCAAATTCAAGCAGCAACTTGGTGAAAGAATAAAAAACATCACTGATCAGCTGCAACAGTTAAGTGAATAAAATAACGAATAAAGCAGCAGCCTGAGTGAATAAAGACATGATACCGCAGACACCTTCGTTAACAGTGGATATTATAATCCTCTATCACAACCAGATTGTATTAATCAAACGAAAAAACCAACCATATCAGAATTGTTATGCTTTTCCTGGCGGGTTTGTTGAAATCGGCGAAACCGTGGAGCAAGCTGCCGTGCGTGAGGCAAAGGAAGAAACCGGACTTGATGTGACACTTGTAAAGCTGCTTGATGTATACTCAGACCCGCGACGTGATCCACGTGGCCATACCGTATCCATTACTTACCTTGCAAAAGGGACAGGTGAACTGAAAGCTGCCACTGACGCAAAAGAAGCTTCTACATTTGCACCATGGGAGGCACCAGATAATCTTGCCTTTGACCATAGCAAAATGCTTCAAGATGCAAAAAAATATATAAAACTACCCAAGAATTGAGCTGGGTAGATATGTAGTCAAAGAAGGTGGGCAAGTGTTACTGGTTATTCTCTGCACTCGATTGCTATCGCAATCGAGAGTTATTTCCGCACAC
>WNEG01000046.1:14982-16455 GCA_012910725.1 Candidatus Ethanoperedens thermophilum
AGCTGTGCAGTGCTTGTGCAATCGAGAGTTATTTCCGCACACGAAGTGTGTGGTTCTGCACAACGAGAAGTTGTGCAGTACGTAGATATATAGTCAAAGGAGGTGGGCAAGTGAGCAAGTTAGGGGATGGAAGTGGGGGTTAGAGTATCGAAAAAAGAGCTTATCTTGCTCACTTGCATACCTTACTATACTCTAATGGTATATATACCCTTCGATTTCATTCTGGAGATTTTTCATTACCATTGGTTTATTTACTGCAAGTGCAAGCAACTCTGGTATCTGATCACAGTTAAAACTCATAAATCTCAGGTCCATACGAACTAAAAATAATAACTCGTTTTGGTAATGCTGTCTCTGTTTTATCATATAATGATTGGTGAATAAGCGATAGCTCTGTCTCTCTTTTTCTTCGTACAGTTTCTCTTTCGCCCTGTTCATATTTTTTAGACATGTGTGTTCCTTTATTGAGCAGCATACTTCTAAGACATAAAGCAATAAGCATGATGATCTGTCTATCACTCCAGTTAATGCTGGATGATCCATTCTGGGCATAAACAAAACTGTTGTTGTTCAATTTTCCATAAAGCCACATATCCCCATTTATATATCCTTTAGCATGTCGTAGAATCACGTTTGCCTCGGGCAGTGTTTTGAAAATTTTTTCCCCCTCTTCTGCTGCCCATCGTGTGGAATAATTAATCATAAAATGCACAGTATGTTCCCTGTTTTTTGCAGTCATCTCTTCGAGCTGTTTAAGGTCCTCTCTTAGATCGTAGTCAGTACCATCTGGCTTAATATGATTGTCGTACTTGCCGATAGGCCTTAATCTTACACTGTTGCTCTTAACATATTCTCTGTACACTTCGACATGTCGTCGCATGCCTTCGTATATCTCTTTATAATTTAGTCTCTTTTTATGTCCTTCATGTATAACATTTATATAACTATTTTTTGCACCCAATACTTTTAGACAATGGACGAATCTCATCACAAAAAGTCCACCATCAAAATAAGCTTCAGATCCTTCAAGAGTAGTAGAAGTCCTGTTTCCATCAGTCATATCATATACAACCAACTGTTCCATGTTGTTTTTAGAGCCATCAATCCCGATGCTTGCACAGTAATCATCAAACATTGCGTGTATATCTTCATCTGTTGGCAGAGTGATCATAATCATCCCTCTATTTATGTGTGAGAAAGTATAAACTTTTCTATACTGCCAGTTAACACTAAGGAGGCTATCAAATTAGAATTAAATCTTGCATTTCTAATTTCACTACTTCGCTAAAAAACCTCACTGATTCATTCATCTGATACACCCCACTGAAGACTTAACTTTTAATTTACGTCTCACCCATTCTTCAATAAGAAGAATAAATACATCAAACCTGAACAAGTCATTTTTTATAGTCATCGGACCTGTTTTAACAATCGAAAAATGCCTTCTTTGAAGACAGAGCCAGACATTTTTAC
>WNEG01000012.1 GCA_012910725.1 Candidatus Ethanoperedens thermophilum
CTCTGTGCCTATATATTTTTTATATGTTGTCGCGGTACTCGTCACACAAATATTCTTGCCCCTCATAGACTGATTCATCTTGCTGCTGCCTGCAGGATCATGAGTGCATCAATCGATGTGACCCGTCCGTCGCCATTCATGTCAGCTGTTGCGAGTGTTGCAGCATCGCATAGACGGTTGCCGACTGCAATTTCAAGCATGATCGTCGCGTCTGCGGTGGAGATTTCTCCATCGAAGTTGAGGTCGCCGTGCTTCGTATCCAGACGGATTAGTGCGTTTGTCAGTATTTTTGTTCTGTTGCTGAAGAGGACTCCACCATCCACAGAATACTGGGTGACATTTACCAATTCCACCTCACCAAGCATTTCGAAGGTTGAATCATCAAGCACACTCATGTTTTGCAATGTGCCGGTTATAATCGGGTTACCTATCGAAAAACTCTCGTTGATCGCTACAACCACACCACCAACCATTGTGCCATTTTTAGCCAATTCCAACCATGCTTTGTCACCATATACCGTCCTGCACACAAGCACATACCCGCCCTTAAGATGCCATATCCTGACTTTATCATCATTTTCCTTAAAACTCATGGTCCAGATATCCGAATCATAATTTTCTATAGCATACGCAACTTTCAATTGATACGGTGATTGTGAGAAGACCGGGGATGATTCATCTGATGGATTGTTTGTTAATTGTGTCTTTCCAGTTCCATCGGTATTCATCGCCCACAGATCATAATCATCACCTCCGCCAGACCGTTTGGCATAGACGATCCCCCCAATCGGACTCCATGCTGGCATGCATTCATCTGCTGCTGAAGATGTCAATTGCTGCTTATTCGATCCATTAAGATCCATCGACCACAGATCACGGCTGCCAGATTCGTCAGATACGTACACGATCTTTGAGTCCACGGCTGCAGGATGAGTTTCATTTGAGGGAGAATTTGTCAATTGCATCAATCCGATGCCATCCATATTCATCATCCAGATGTCAAAGTTTCCTGATCGATTGGATGCAAACACGATCTTTGGTGCACAAAGGTAACCACCACCAGCACCCCCTCCGGCATAAGGTGGACAATAAAGAGGGTTCACATAAAACTCCCATGTCCTGGAGTCGCTGATCCCGTGAGTGCTATTCACACAGACGGTGACATTATGCGTGCCGTTTAAAAGTGGTTCAATTGGCGTATAACTGATGTATGAGTCTGTAATCGTTGCATTTGATGTTACATTCACTTCATCAACGGAGATTGTCACCGTTGCGATATCACCATAAGAACACGAAATATTCGCGCTGATGGTTGGTGTGTTATTGAATACACAGGTAGGTTGGGGATTGGTGATATAAGCGATCGTGAAAAACCTATAACCATAACCAACAGTGTACCAATCACTCTCCACACGAACTGTAAAATTGTGGTCTCCACAGTCCAGCGGTTCACTTGGGACATAACTCACATTAAAATCTGTAACGTTTGCGTTCGAGGTTACATCGATCCCGTCAACTGACAGATTCACTGCAGATATGTTGCCATAAGAACACGAGAAGTTGGCACTGATCGTTGGCACGTTGTTGTCGATGGTTCCGGATGGCTGCATATTGGAAATCTGCGGTGGCAGGACATAGACCAGCGCAGGGTCAATATTATAGTCGCTATCAGTCAGTTTGCTTTCATTTGTGCCGTCCGCGTCAATAATCCAGATATTGCTACCCACGGATTGAGAAATGTATACGATTCTATCCACGATTGACCCGTTTTCCCGGGTAGAGCAACTGAATGATGGAAACTCGTCTGCTGAATCATTCGTGATTCGAGTCCTGTTTGTACCATCCACATCAACCATCCAGATATCAACGTTATCGGACTCGTTCGACGCATAGAACAACTTACTTTCATCCTCACTCCAAACTGGGGCACATTCCCATGCCGTGCTATTCACAAGTGGTATTGTTTCAATGGTGGTAATTCCGCCTGCTGCCGATATACCTGTAAGCAGTGCCAGCACTGCCAAAAATCCAATTGGTATTATCTTCATCCGCGTACGCAGCTTATTATGACTTGGAGTGCCATTGCATCCCATAATGTTCACCAGAACGATAAGTGTTTTTAACAGTAGATAATCTTTTTCGTCATATAGGGTAGAGTATCAAATAATGGGCGTTCTGGTTTTCGTGTTCATGGGTGGCCTGAATGGTTATGGGACTTCCGGTGAACTCACCATATCCTCAAGTTTTACCGCAGAATATGCGGAGAACGAGAGAGGCATCATTATTTGTGAGTTTTCTAATCTCGTGGTTCTAATTTCCTGGATGACTATATTTGCCCCATCATCTTGATTTAATCGTTCATTTCTTGTTGTTTCAAGCTTTTATGTTTTCTCTCTAAAAAATTATATACTGTTCCATGTGGGGCGCCATTAATTAACATTTCAATGCCTGTACGTACCACCCGGGTCTGTTCAGGATAACCAATAATGCTTACTGTTTTGCCATAGACTGAAATGCTGCTTCCGGTCATCACTTCAAAATGCTCTCGCATTTTCCCACCAGCACCGATGATGCGACCATTAACACGCTTCATGTCTTTTTCACTGGATGCATACTCAGATATATCGATTATCTCAAAGACCAGTGCTTCATCATCGGAAAGACGCATGGCTTTTTTTGGATTAAAACCCCTGCCTATTGCAAGCACAATTTCCCTTGTACGCAAAACCATCAATGGATCTGCATGATCAATCTCCACGGTGCCAGTGCTGCTGCTTATCCGAAGCTCACATCCTGTCCGCTCTTCGATCGCTCTTTTAACTGCTGCCTGTGGTCCAATGAGAACTCCAATTCTCTCGTGCGGTATCATAACATATTGTGTCATCATATTATCCCTGCGTTATAGTCGCCATAATTTGTTCATCAGTAGTCTTCACACCACGTTTTTTAAAAAACCTGGTAATATTACTAACATCACGTTTTAAAAACTGTTCAGACATTGGATGAGAACGCAGCACTCCCTGCCCAATATCGATAATCACTGGAGTGATACCTTCCTCAATAAGTATATTGTATTCACTTAAATCGCTGTGAACCATATCAGCATCGCAGTACATGATTCTCATATACTCGACAACTTGCTCAAACACATGCTTTGTGTCTTCCAATGCCATTTTCACATTTCGAAGTTGTGAGGATGGAATGTTGTTTTGCCCAATAAACTCCATAATCAGCACATTTCTTTTAACAACAAACGGCTGTGGAACCCTCACTCCAGCATCGCGTGCTCGTTTAAGGTTTTGAAACTCTTTTTTTGCCAGTGTTAAAACAATATTTTTCCTGTCATGTCTTACATTCTCAAATCGGTGATCACCAAGAATGTACTCCTGCATTGCTTTAAAATTGCTTGAAGATATTCTATATATTTTAATAGCAACATCTCTATCGTTTTTTCCTATGGCATCAAACACGTTTGCCTCTTTGCCTGTGCTGATTGATCCACCGAGTGCCTTGATATAGCCGCGATTTGAAAGATAATAAAGCGTTTTTAACGTCGCATCATCAAAAACATTCTCAGCTACCTGGCGACTATCTGAATCCTTGTGCTTAATCCGCAGTTTATCCAGTTTAGCTTCTATTTTCAAAATTTTTTTATCGGGGAGCATAGCATTATGGTTTGTAATTAAATTAAGGTACAAATCAATACAAAAACAGAGAGGGTCTTTATCTATGTTAATCTTGTGTAATCTCGTGATTTTATGCAAATACCTGAAAAGTGTATAGTCACCTAAATCGCCTCTATTGTTGTATTTATGCTTATATGATATCATCTTACGCTCCACCGCAATGCTTTTATGTTATGTAAACTGTTGCACAATGGATGAACATCTGGAGAAACACGCGGATACAAAACTCCGGATGAGACAGAGGATGACGGTGCCCGCGCAGTGATTATCGGTAAGCCGGTCGCAGACCGAAGCAAGGATAACCGATATCGCAAGCAGATCAAAAGCAATCCCGAAAGCGTTCTCGAAAGAGAATGTGGACGAGATAGAGGGTGTAGGGCTACACCCATTGCGATGCATACTTAAGGGTGTCGCATGAACTCATCTGAACTGAAAGGTTTGGATTTGATAGCCTACGTTACTTCTCAACATGCCTTTATCACTCTCTAAGATAGCCGCGTCTTTCAAGCCATTCCGCATGCATTCTTTCATATCGCCATTTTATGTCTGCTTTTTCATTTTGAAATTGCCATGGTACAAGTATGACCACATCGTTCACCCTGATCCATGTGCGTTTTTTCATTTTACCAGGTATCCGTCCAATACGGACAACCCCATCCATGCATCGCACTCTTATTCGATTAGCACCGAGCATGGTTTCTACAATACCAAGAACTTCCCTCTCGTTTTGGTTGGGTGTTCTGACTCTAATAACTTCATCAGTTGGTTTGCTATTTTTGTTACTTTTTTTATATTTCAGTTTAACACCTCTAAATATAAACTATTATTGTTTTGGTGATTATTTATCTTTTGTCAATCTATAAAGTATAATTTTTCCTGTACTGCCGGTTAGCACTCGGGTAAGCATGATACTCCAATCTATCGATGTAACTATCCAGTCCTTCAACATCTTTTATATCCTTTCTAACAAGACTGCTCAGCAGTCGGTGAAACCGCATAGTTGGCACAACTCCAAAAGATTGTAGATGCTGCATGAGTTTTTTTGCAAGTTTTTCACCTGCTGTATCCCAGTCTGTCAATATTATAATCTCATTATTCATTTGTGAGAGTTTCTCTGAAAAACTAAAAACAGGGTCGTGTGTTGCAAATACAATCCTTCCAGTAACACCAAGCTTTCTAAGCGTGTGCTCGTCCCTGCGACCTTCCACCACCACCACTGCACCATCAAGTGAGCATATCCTAAGTTCTTTTATTAATTCCTTCACGCGTTCGAGTCGTTTCTCTTTATCCATTGTGTAATCTACCCTCTACTATTCTTAAAACTTTGTCGATGCTGATGTCATGGATTTTAATGCTTTTCTTGCTTGCTGTACTGCCAGAGCAGATAGATACATTTTGCACTGGAACGTTGAACAGAGTAGAAAACTCGACCATTAGCTCTTTATTTGCCAGTCCCTTCCGCGGCACAGAAGCAACGCGCACTTCTATCCGCTTTCGCCATTGATTGTAGCCTTGTATCTGGAAAAACTTTGCACCAGCATTAACATCCATATCGATGCATACGCCATCAGGAAGTGTGTGAAGGGCATTCAAAATACTCATGCTAACCACCCGACGCAATCACAAGGATTGTTATTTCGCCATCCGGTAAGACAACTTTATCAAATGGCTGTGGAGCCTCTTTCTGGAGCACCACAACGGTTTCGGGATTGATATCAAATCTTTCTAAAACATCATCATACGTGCTGAATTCATCCACTGTAATGCATTTTCGTTGGACTGCATTTGTACATATACTAACAGTTATTTCCAATGTATTTCAATCCTCTTCTGGAAGTTCTTCCAATTCACCTGTTGGAGCAACAAGGTCATCAAGATTTTCCTCAATCAGTTTATCTTCGATTCCCTGCTGTTTTTTTACACCTTTTCTTTCCACATCTCTTCGTTTGAAATTCGACATAATCATTCCCACCTCACACATCAGTCTTATATGCTATAAACATTAGTATCATTTAAGCGAAACCAACAGGTAGTAAACTATGTAATATTATGGTATTATATCTCGACAATACCGTTAAATACTGTAACCAGGAAGACAGGATAGATAATCATGGAGATAATACGGAAGAGTAGTTGTTCGCTTAAGTT
>WNEG01000073.1 GCA_012910725.1 Candidatus Ethanoperedens thermophilum
CGTATTAGCCACTATTTCGATTTTGAATACCGGTGATTATAACATTATTTATGTAATTGGAAACCATGACGAGGATCTGCTCGACTTAAAGAAGGTTTGGAGGAAGAATGGAGTTAAACACATCAACAAAGGAAAAGGGGCTTTTGAGATGTTTTATCGGAGTTACCCCAAAACAAAAGCTGGGACAGAGAAGGTCAAAGGTATGGCAATTGGAAAAAAGAGCTATGTCTTTTTACATGGTCATCAATTTGATAGATTCCAGGTTTTTTATAAGCTCAGCAGGTTTCTCAGTAAAAAGCTGAATAAGCAGATTCGGATTGACCCAATAGATTGGTTCCAGGATCTGGCAAATGTATCATTTACTAAAAATATTGGAATGAAACTGAATGGGCACACAATAATATTCTGCCTTCTTCTCGTTCTTTATGGTTTAGCAGGTTATTATTGGTTCAAAGATGCACCGATAGGAAGCGGCCCGGGTATTCTATGGATAGTTGTCTCATCTTTTTTTGTTTTAACAATTCTTCCAAAGGTTGTTACATTCCTGAATACTGAGATTTGGCGACGAATGCCAGGAACCATCGTTAAGAAGTGTAAGTGTGTCGAAGAAGTGATAAATGAACGCTATGTGGATAAAAAAGGCGAAAAAATGGATGCTGATATCATTGTTTTTGGACACACGCATAATGCCGGCTATTACCAGAAAAAGCCTGGAAATAATGAAAAACTATTCATCAACACAGGCTGCTGGGTAGAGCTGAGTAAGAAATGTATGGAGAGGGAAGCAGCAATCCCAAACACATTTTTGTATATTGATGCAGAATCACTTTATTTGTTAAAATGGGATGAAGAAAAGGTGGCTAATGGAGAAATAAAGTGCGTAAAAGATTTTCAAGAGGTATTAAGTCAATAATAGGGTTCTAAATGGAATAAAAAGGAATCAATCGAAAGTGAAAACTCCCAATCACACGAGCGAAATAAAGAATTTTTTTGGCCTCTGGTATCTCCAGTGACGGTGAACTATCACTAAATCAATATATCAATAGCTGCATAATAAGTGGTCGTCCATTATACGAGAAGTTTTTATTCCCAGATTTCTTCCATTAGAGTTCTGGTTGCTTTTCTGATAGATTCATCTGATGTATTCTCTGGAGCCCAGCCGAGTTTTTTGATTTTTTCAATCGATAGTAAAAAACATGGAATATCACCAACCCATCCTCTTTTTCCACCGCTGTAGGTAAAAGTTACATCATCAAGTTTAAGCTCTTCTGTAATGATTCTTGCAATGGTATTAACCTCTGTCTGGTCTTCTGCTCCAAGATTGAAAGTATTTATCCACTCACCTGTATGGGCGATTACATGAAGCATTGCATCAATACATTCTTCTACCAGAAGGTAGGATTTTCTCTGTTTACCGTCCCCCAGTATCTCAAGCTCATCTTTGTTCTCTTTTAGTTTTTGTATGAAATCGTAGATGATGCCATGTGTACTCCTTCTCCCGATAATATTTGCGAATCGGAAAATCCATGCCTGCATACCAAAACTTCCGCAGTATGCACTTATCAATGCTTCTGCTGCAAGTTTTGATGCACCATAGATTGATATAGGCAGCATTTGCCCGTAGTCTTCAGGCGTTGGCATGTCTGTTGCTTCGCCGTAGACCGTGGATGAAGAAGTAAAAGCAATTTTTTTAATGTCGTGCTGTCTCATTGCTTCGAGCACATTATAGGTTGCGAGGATGCCATGTTCAATATCCACCCTCGTATTAGCAGTGCTTTTACGTATATCTGGATTGGCTGAGAGGTGGAATATGAAATCGTGACCTTTAATTGATTCATTCAGGGTTACAGTATCAAGAAGGTCGGCGCTTACCAGTTTGAAAGTTGAAGTGTTCAGATGGTGTGCAACAAATTCTCTTCTTCCTGATATAAAATTGTCATACACTGTTATATTGTGCCCATCACCGAGCAGTCTGTCTGTTAAATGACTGCCAATAAATCCTGCACCGCCTGTAATAAATATTTTCATAATATATCACCTAAATGTTATTTTTTGTTAATAATGTAATGTTTCCATAAGGTACTACTAATATGCGTGGTTTTGTTCTGTTCTTCATTGCAGCATTAATAGCTTTCTGCAATGTCGAAGCGTGTTTGAAGTAAGCTCGCTTCGCAAAATCACTGCCGTTATTTGAGAGCAGGTACAACTCCTTCTCAAGCGCAAGTTTTCCAATCAGTGCTGCTTTGTGGCCACCCATGACAAAACCCTTCTGCAATCGTGTGATTGCATCCTGTGGTGTTCTGCATTCGTTAATCCATGTTTCAAATACACGGTTTCCATACCCTTCTCCACATGCTGCAGCAAGGATGATCGCACCACCATCCTTTACTGCATTTTTCACGTTTTCCAGAGCCTTGTGTGCCTGAAAGAGGTTAATATCCTTTGGCATGCCACCTGCTGAGACGATTACAATATCTGCTGGTTCAACCGGTATTTTGTATAGCTCATCAACTATTTGAGTACCATTTCTATGAGCTTTTATGGCATCTCCAGCCACTGCGTGTATGATATTCTTGTTAGAGTCAAGTACGACATCATAGATGAAATCAACCCCTGCGATCCTTCCTGCTTCATCAATGTCACGCCGCAGTGCTCCATCGATATTGCCTGCATAAGATGTTTCATCGAGCATCAGGCTGTGGTTTTTAATGATAGAACGTTCTGAGCTCACACCCGGCAATAGTGCTTTTGCTCCACCGGTATAGCCTGCATAGTAGTGGAATTCAATGTTACCTGTACAGATTATCCGGTCACATTCAGCCACTTTTGAAAATATTTCAACCGGTGTGCCCTGTTCAGTGTCTTTAAGATATGTGCAGTGGTCAAGCTCATGCTCCAGATGGGATGCTTGATAATAATAGTCTGCAAGGATGTGTTTTTTTTCAGGTTCACTCATCAACCGATGAAGCCCGAGCCCAAAAATAATGCGTGTGCGAGATTTAACACCAGCATGTTCGAGTTCAGTAAATAGGTGTGGAAGGAGTTTCTTTGTTGGAACTGGGCGCGTGATATCGCTTACCAGTATAGCTACAGATTCATCGCTTCCAATGATTTCACTCAATGGTCTGCTTGCAATTGGTGAAGATAGGGCGTTTTTAAGAAGTATATCGCTGTCTATTGTTTTTTTATTGCTTTTTTTAGGCAGGATGATCTGTGCATCATCAGAAACATCTCCAGTAATCGTGCTGCTGCCCATTGGAAGAGAGATTCTCATTATATTATTCTAACAATTTTTATACTTTGCATTTTTCACAATCTTTACAGTGACCCCTTCTTTTCAACCTTTATTATTGGATTCCTCTATTTCTCTTTTATTTGTATTCCATTTTTATTGTATATAATCGTTAAGGTTTTATCATCAAATTAATCCTATTTTTTCATGGTTGAGTGGATTAAGCAGACGCACCTTAACGTTTTTCTCTTCTGTTTCAATCAAAAATCGAATTTCAATTTGGATGTAAGCCGTTTGTACATTATTTTCTGCACTTGATTGCTTCGACAACTTGATTGCTGTACAATCAAGAGTTAATTTTCTACACACTTGATTGCTTTGCAATCAAGAATTATTTTCTGCATACAGAATATGCAGTGCACAATCAAGAGTTACTTTTCTGTACAACGAAGTTGTGCAGTGCTTGTGCAATCAAGAATTATTTTCTGCATACAGAATATGCAGTGCACAATCAAGAGTTACTTTTCTGTACAACGAAGTTGTGCAGTGCTTGTGCAATCAAGAATTATTTTCTGCATACAGAATATGCAGTGCTTGCGTTGTGTGCAGTTTCTTGAGTGGGTACAAACAAAGATATAGTCACCTAAATCGCCTCTATTGTTGTATTTATGCTTATATAATACCATCTTACGCTCCACAATGTTTTTATGTTATGTAAACTATTGCACAGTGGATGAACATCTGGAGAAAAGCGCGGATAAAACACTCCGGATGGGATAGATGATGGTGGCGCCCGTGCAGCGATTATCGGTAAGCCGGTCGCAGACCGAAGCAAGAATAACTGATATCGCAAGCAGATCAAAAGCAATCCCGAAAGCGTTCTCGAAAGAGAATGTGGACGAGATAGAGGGTGTAGGGCTACACCCATTGCGATACATACTTGATGGTGTCGCATGAACTCATCTGAACTGAAAGGTTTAGATTTGATAGCCTAACTACCTCTAAAGCCAGTATATCTTAAAAATAGAGATAAAAACATGCTCACAAGCACATACGTCCATATACCTCGCATCGGACGCACGATCGAACACCGGATATGGTCATGCGGCGCCAGGACATGGTCCGAGTTTGCAGAACATCAGGACGAGATACCTATATCTGCTGCCAAAAAAACAACCATCCTTGCCGGGATCGATGAGTCCATGCAGCACCTCAGTGCACACGACGCTGAATTCTTTGCAAAATCGCTCCCGAAATCCGAACACTGGCGCGCATACCGCGATTTTAAGGACAAAATTGCCTTTGTGGACATAGAGACTACTGGTCTTTCCCCACGTCATTCCCGCATGACCGTTGTTGGGATATACGATGGTAAAAAGACAAAGGCGTATGTGCGCGGGATTGACCTTGATGACATCGTTTGTGAGATTGTAAAATACGATTTTCTGGTTACGTACAACGGCGCACGTTTTGACCTGCCATTCATAAAACATGAGTATCCTGAGCTTGAATTCAACCAGCTACACATGGACCTGATGTATCCACTGCGACGCATTGGTTACACAGGCGGTCTCAAGGCAATCGAGCAGGTACTTGGAATAACACGAAGCGAGGATACGACAGGGATGACAGGTTTTGATGCGGTGAGGCTCTGGCACGAGTACGAACATGGCAATGATGATGCGCTTTCACTGCTGCTAAAATACAACCAGGAAGATATAGTGAATCTTGAAACGATCATCGAACTTGTGCATCCAATGTTTGTTGAAGACGCATTTTCGGCTGTCGGTAATGTTTGAAGGTCGTTTGTGGAGTGCTCGGGTGTTTGGTGTTTGGATGTTTGTTGGTAGGTATGTGTTTCAAGCTGATGTAAAAAAACCACAAAGTGTCTTAAAAATTCCTAAAAAACGATGCAGTCCAGGTAAATCATTATTTGTGAGTTTTCTAAGCAGTGCAGCACAATCAACACACTGTTTTTGGGGTTGACCGAGCAGATTTGTAAAATTTGTGTAAATATTTACCAAAATATTTTGTAACCGTAAGCTTTGTATGGGATGCTTTCATTGAGGTTAATGTATGGATGGGAAGTTGTTGAGAAATATATTGGGACGCAGAATTATGTGCAAAAGGAGGAAAACGCTACACGCAAGCCCGGTACTTAAGTATGGGGTATGGTGACTTAGATATCTTTAAGAAACATATAATAAAGGGGGAGAGGGTAATTAAAGAAGAGATATGAAAAGTTATGGGCACAAAGAAAACAAAGTGCACTGGATATGTGATCTTGTGCTTGAAAATGAGGAGATGGTATGACTATTATTAAATATCCCCTACATAATTTAGTTGACAAAGAGTTTGAAACCTTGGTGGCTTTGATATGCGAGGAGATATTAGGTACAGGGACCATTGTTTTTTCTGATGGCAAAGATGGTGGGAGAGATGCAAAGTTTACTGGAACAGCAAACAGATTTCCCAGTGAGACAAATCCTTGGAACGGAAAGTTCATTATTCAGGCTAAGCACACAACAACGCCAGAAGCAAGTTGTTCTGACAGTCGTTTTAATACAATTCTTAAAGATGAGCTTCCTCGATTAAGAAAACTAAGAGAAGAGGGAAAAGTAGATTGTTATTTGCTGTTTACCAATAGAAAACTTTCTGGAGTTCAAGATCCTAAAATAGAGGACTCTATAGATGAGGAAGTTGGTGTTGTGAATACTATTTTAGGCGAAGAGACAATACAACTCTGGCTACAGAACTACCCCAAAATTGCGAGAACACTTGGATTAAATAAGCTCTTAATGCCCCTTCAATTCTATGAGAAAGATTTGCAGGAGATTATTATTGGCTTTTCCGAAACAAAGATAACCAAAGAAGAACTGAGAACTATACAAAGCGATTTAACAAGGATTCCCATAGAGGAAAAGAATAGGTTAAATAATCTTAGAAAGATATATTTTGACAATGTTTTAAAAGAATCTTTTTCTGATTTTGAGAGAATCGAAAGCTTTATTGGAGATCCAAAAAATAGTGAATATAAATCAAAATACGATAACACAATAAGTGATTTACAGGAAGAGATACTAATACATTGGGATGAATACGACTTTTTCGAAGATATCCTGAACTATTTATACAAACTAATTCTTGATGAAAGCAATAAAAATTTGATAAAAAATAGAAAACTAGTAAGGGTATTTTTGCATTATATGTACTTTAATTGCGATATTGGGAAAAAGGTGTCTAAAAATGCTAAAACCTGATAAGCACACAAATCCAGTATTATCAACTGTCAATATTGCCGGGCTTATAATCGAACAGATAAGAAACGATGAGATTGTCAGTTATGATGATCTGTTAAGCAATTTGGTAAATCAAACATCAGAAAGCGTAAAAGATGTTTTCCTTTATTCCTTGTCCTTTCTATATCTTTTGGATAAGATTGAATATATTCCTGATTTAGATGCGTTGAGGTTGAGAATATGAAATTTTCTAAGATATATTCAAACAAAAATGCTCAGTTTCATAACATTGAATTTAACGAGGGGCTTAATGTTGTTCTGGCCGAGATTACAGATAAATCAAAGACAGAGAAAGATACCCATAATCTGGGAAAAACATTACTCATTTCAATTATTGATTTTTTATTATTAAAAAACATAAGCAAAAAATCTAAGTTTTTCCTCACAAAAGGTGGATTTAAAGAGCAGGTATTTTTTGCAGAGCTTAAACTAAATAGTAGAAAATATATAATTATAAGGCGAGGTGTAGATAACCCAACAAAAATATCTTTTAAGATAAATGATTATAAGCTTGATGGATTTCAAACTCAACTTAATTGGGATGAAGAAAACCTGCCTCTGGACCAAGCGAAAGAAAAATTAGACAAATATCTTGGATTTGATGTTTTACCGGCATGGAATTATAGAAAATCTGTAACATATTTTTTGAGAACACAGAATGATTTCCGTGATGTTTTTAAACTGGATAAATTTAAAAGTAGGGACAAAGATTGGAAACCATTTATGTTTGATGTGCTTGGCTTCAATGGAGCAGTTATACGAGGAAAATATGATTTGGAAGATGAAAAATCAAAAATCAAAAATAAACTCGAGACATTGCAGCAGGAAGCCGATATCCATATCGAAGAAAGGGATAAAATAGCAGGTTTATTAGATATACAATCAGATGACAAAAAGAAGATCGAGGAGAAAATTGACAAGTTCAATTTTTATGAAAATGATAAAGCAATAAATAAAGAATTGGTTGAAGATATAGATAACAGAATACAACTTCTTAACACGAAAAGATATAGTCTCTCTTCCGAAATAAAAAAAATAGAGAGTTCTTTATCCGCCAATCAAGATACAATTAATTTAAATAAGCTAAAAAGCTTGTATAAAGATGTAGAAATTTATTTTCCAGATAAACTAGTTCATGATTATGAAATGCTTTTAGATTTTAGAAAAACTATTACAGAGGAGAGGAATAAAGTTCTTCATGAAAACCTTAAAAAGATAAAAAAAGAATTTGCTATCTTAGATAAAGAATTGGAAGAATTGGAAGTACAAAAGGAGGGGCTTCTAGCTTATCTGACAGAAAAAGACAGTTATTTGAAATTTAAAGACACACAAAAGCAATTAGCAAAAATCGAAGCCGATATAATTCGACTGAAAGATAAGTTGGAAGCGATTGATAGAACTTCTCTGTTTGTCCGAGATATGGAAACTAAACAAAGTGACATAGATGATAAAATTAAAGAGATACATGTTTTAATTAGCGAACGGAAACATTCAGAAATAAGAAAAATCTTTAACTCTATTATTAAAGAAATTCTTAGTACTAATGCTTTGCTATCGTTAAAGCAGAATCAACATGGTAATGTTGAATTTGAAGCAAATATTCAGAACCCTATGGATTTAACAATTACTGAAGAAGATTATGGAAATACATATAGGAAACTGCTTTGTATAGCATTTGATCTTTCAATTCTAATTCATTATGCAAACAAATCCTTTTACCGTTTTGTATACCATGACGGCGCATTAGAGGCTTTAGATGATAGAAAAAAGATTAATTTTCTCTCCTTAATCAGAAGGAAGTGCAGTAAATATGATTTGCAATATATATTGACCCTCATCGATTCTGATCTACCCAAAGATGAAAACGGAAACATTATAGAATTTCCTGACAATGAAGTTTGTTTACGGCTTCATGATAGGGATGATAGTGGCAAGTTGTTTAAGAGGAGCTTTTGATAAACTAACTGCCTTTGCCATTCAAGACTTTGACTGTTGAAGACCGGTAAGTTTAAAAAGTGAGTGAATTCTCTACCAAGCCTTAAACCTGGATGCACCCGATTTTAATCGGGTGTGGCGTGGATGAGGCTTCCCGCTCATGCACCCATGGGAAGAAACACCACTGAAAGGCGACCTTGATGGCGATTCCCAAATCATTTCAACAGATGCTGCAATCGCACTTTAAATAGCAGTCGGCAGCCGTCTCTGCAATCCTGGAACCCTCGTTGTTGTTGATGTTAGTAGCGACGGCAGGGTTAATCACTCGACGCTCTCATAATTCTACAGATGTCAGCATGAGCGATCAACTTGTGAGTGACAACGATATTTATGCGGAACCGAGACGATGGCAAAATGGTTAAATGATGTAATATATATAAGTGGTAACTATGCAGGTAATCTTTGATGATATTGGAAGCTACCCACTTCCACCGGGTGTTACAAAGGAGTGGGTTGATGAGACGATTAGCAGGAACGATAAAGACAGCAAGCTGTATGCTGTAATGCAGGAAGCGATGCAGGATAAGCTTGAGGCAGGAGTGGATGTACCCACATATCCACAGTTCCAGGATATGAACCACCAGTTTCTGCGACACATCACTGATGAGATGGCAGTGGATGAACCATATCTTGTATCAGAGAAATATGCACAAATGATAGAGCTTGATGCTATTGAGCCTGCGGCAAGAAGGTACTTTGATGAGCACGGTTCTCGTATGCCGCTTAGAGTATGCATTACAGGGCCGCTTGAACTGTACTTACACGAGTTTGGTGCAACCGATTATGTGGATGTATACCAGGTCCTTGCAAGAAGCGTTGACCGATTTGTGAGCAAAGCTATTGACGCCTCACCATTTTTCCAGGTTAAGACGGTATCTATCGACGAGCCAAGTATTGGAATAAATCCACAGATTATGTTTGGGGAAGATGAAATGATTAAAGCTCTCACAACCGCATCATCTACAGCAGCTTCCCACGGCATAGATGTTCAGATTCATCTTCATTCGCCACTTTATTACCACATTGCCTGCCAAACACCAGGTATTAATGTTATTGGCGTTGAATCAGCAGCTAATCCACAATATCTTGAACTAATTGATAAAAAAATACTTGAAGATACCGACTCCTTTTTACGAGTGGGCGTGGCGAGAACAGATATTTTTAGCCTTACAGCAGTCCTTAATGAGAAATACCATACGAATGTCTGGAAAGATGATGAAAAAATCAAAGATGTTATCATTGACATGGAAACTTCGGATGTGATTGCAAAACGGCTCGAGACTGCATACAATATCTTTGGAGAGCGTATACGTTATGCCGGTCCAGATTGCGGTCTTGGCTCGTGGCCAACACAGGAAATGGCACAGGGACTTCTTAAAAACACAAGAAAAGGGATAGATAAATTTTTAGTAACTACCCAGGTACATAAAACACAATCATAAGACTTCATTGTACAGGCACTACCTGACCTGGAACATGCCAGAACCGGACAGGGAATTTAACCACAGAAGACGCTGAGACCACAGGGAAGGATGAAAAAGCTCTGCGACTATTTTTCTTGCCACAAAATATAGAACCGCAATCAGGGAATCCAAGAACCAAAAGTTACCGGTTATTTTCTGCACTTGATTGCTGTAGCACTTGATTACTTCGTAATCAAGAGTTGTTTAAGACTTAATTTCTGTACAACGAAGTTGTGCAGTGCTTCTCGCAATCAAGAGTTACTTTTCTGTACAACGAAGTTGTGCAGTTTTTAAAGAGTTACTTGACTTTCAAACATATGT
>WNEG01000057.1:0-10408 GCA_012910725.1 Candidatus Ethanoperedens thermophilum
TTTCAGAAACCGAAGACGTTCTCTCAACAGAAACGCTGATCGTTTTGGTGATATCGTTGTAACCAGTTTTTTCTAATTTTATTGTATGGGACCCCTCAATCACTCTGTTAAGTAGTGATACGGGTGTTTTTCCGTTATACTCGCCATCTATGTAAACTTTTGCCCCAGAAGGAATAGACGATATCCTTATTGAGCCGTGTCCTTTTTTCACTAAAATCTCAGTGTTACTGTGGGAGTGGTATGGTCCATACCGCCCTTCGTCAAGCCAGCCTGTATCGTAATACTTAACGCGTGTTGTCACTGATCTACTTCCCAATGTTGCATCTTTTGACGCATAGATGGTGAAATAAAAAGTAGTATAGGATGATGCACCGATTCTTGAAGTGTGTTCTAAAGATGGAGAGATTGTGCAACCATCCAATGGTGAGATAGATGGTGTCACGGTCACGTCCATCGCCCAGTCTACGCCTCCAACTTCGGATACTGTCACTTTTAATTTGCCAGAGCCTCCTCTTTCTATCTCTGACGGTGTTACAAAAGTAGAAACTCGAAGACTTGGATCTCCTATACCTGCATTTACTAAATCAACACTGAGAAAACAGAAAAAAATGATTATTAACAGAATAGAGAGATTCGCAACCCATTTACATGACACTGCTTTTGTTTCCATATTCCAAAACCTTCTTCAACTCATGTCCCCTTATCTTCTTATAAAGCTTTTCCGTTCATTTTCTCTTTCTACCTCCACCACCATCCCCGCGCCCTCGACACACCACACCCGATGCCCCAACCATCCACGAGACCACAGAGCGTCCTGTGCGCAACCACCCAACTCTTCCAACATCACCGCTGCCAATATCCCGATGACTCCACCAATCACTACGCCAATCCACCGATATGTTTCTTTTTTGCTCATGCCTGCCTTATCACCTTACTTCCTCTGCCTGCCCCGCCTGCACCAGCAGCAAGACCATGATCGCGGCAAATACCACGCTGCGAACAGCACCCCGCATCTCACACCGCCTCAAAAAGTTCAGTCATTTTTATCCATACCTCATTCCCATTTGCATACTTTAGCCTTTCCAGTGTGCACTCCAGGTTGTGGCGAAACGTGTGCCAGTCGCTGCCTGGGTTTGTGCTGTGCCTGTGCTAAAAATAATCAAGTATCAGGATGAACGCAAGATTGTTTAAATTTTTTCCCCAGACCACAGCATTTCAATCTGCAAGATAACTTCTGGCAGTTCTTTCTTAACTATAACCCAAACGATGTCATAATTGACGCCAAAATAGTGGTGTACTAACCTGTCTCGCACTCCTGCTAATTTCTTCCACACAATTTGCGGATGCCTCTCCTTAACGTCATCGGATATATTTTTTGCGGCTTCGCCTATTATTTCAAGATTTCTGACTACGGCGTCCTGCGTCTTTATATCTTCCAAAAACTGTTCGTAATTCATCCCCTCAATGTATATTTCAATCCTTGCTGCCGCTTCTTTAATATCGCCAAGAAATTCCGCATCTCCTCTTTCAGACATAAATCATACTCCTTTCGATATCGCTTGCGACTTCTTTGAACCTTATGCTTTTTATGCCCTCGGAGGTTAAAATATCCACTCTTCTACCTAATAGTTCTTCGATGTACTCTGCAAGTTCAATAAACTCAAAACCCACAGGTTTTTTAAACTCCACCAGAATATCTACGTCACTATCTTCTCTTGATGTTCCTTTTGCAAAAGAGCCGAATAGTCCCATTCTCTTCACCCCATACGTAGCCATCAGGTGGGGTAGAGTTCTTCTCAGAGTCCTTATGATCTCTTTTTGTGTTGTCATTTTTCATCCATTAATGATCTGTTCGCTGTTCGATGGAGAAAAGAACAGCAAGTATAAGTATAACGACTATTTTTCGGGTTGCGTGCAGCATAATTAAGTGTTAAGCGGGTATATTTAAACTTTTATCCCACGCCTTCCCCCCTTCTGCCTCTGTAAATAACGTCCCGGACAAATCCCAAAACGAATCTAATCGCCGCATCCGAATCGCTCGGCAAAAAACTCTCACTTACATTATCATCCGTGCGATTATGAAAATGGTGTGGAAACGTCCTGACATTCTTCCATACTTCATGCTTTGCATTGTCCCATCGGTAGATGGTGTTATTCATACGCCTCCGTTCCCAGTGATACGCATATCTTCCCTGAAGATATTTTGAGAACCATACGTCCAGAAATGTTCCATCCACGATATACATTCTCAGCTTCCCCTGTGTTATCTCGTATCCAGTAGTAACATCAGCGAATTCCATTTCTGCGATACCTGCCAGCCGTAACAGCAGTGAATCAGTCATTTTACATCCTTGAGCCGGTTCTTCAGTTTGGTCTTCTCGGATTCCAGATAATCCATCCTCATCAGATCATCCAGGACATCTGACTCCACTACTTCGCCCTTTTCTATGGCACGCTCAAGCTCGTAAATAGATTTTATTCCGTGCTTATGACAAAGAGCATAGAGCTGTGCCTCTATTTTCCCCAGTTCGGACCTGAGGTATGCCCGGACACCCCGGCTAACCAGTTCGCTCTCCTCAATCCCCATTTCTTCTGACAATCTATGTAGTACTGTGCTCATTTTCGTATATGTGTAACATGCTACAAATCCGTATTAAACTTTGTTGTTGCTTACGCGTATCACCGCCTGCCTCGCAACTCCAGAGCAGTTCATGCCCCGCTTCCTCTGCCTGTCCTGCCTGTACCAGCAGCAAGATCATGATCGCGGTAAAGACCACGCTTGCGACAGCACCCGGCACCTCACACCGCCTCAAAAAGTTCAATCATTTTTATCCATACCTCATTCCCATTTGCATACTTTAGCCTGCCTACGACCTTTGCGACCATCCTCTTTTCAATCGTAAATATAGTCACCTAAATCACCTCCATTGTTGTATTTATGCTCATATGATATCGATATCATCTTACGCTCCACGTAATGTTTTTATGCTATGTAAACTATTGCACAGTGGATGAACATCCGGAGAAACACGCGGATACAAAACTCCAGATGGGATAGAGGATGACGGTGCCCGCGCAGTGATTATCGGTAAGCCGGTCGCAGACCGAAGCAAGGATAACCGATATCGCAAGCAGATCAAAAGCAATCCCGAAAGCGTTCTCGAAAGAGAATGTGGACGAGATAGAGGGTGTAGGGCTACACCCATTGCGATGCATACTTGATGGTGTCGCATGAACTCGTCTGAACTGAAAGGTTTAGATTTGATAGCCTGGAATCAACCTTCACATAACTATCAACCTCTAAAATCCCACTCTCCAGATCCTCATTCGTTAGTTTGACCGCCCACCTTCTCCTGTGTTTTGACGTTATCCTCAGAACAACGATATCCGGAGATTTTGAGTTGTATCCGGATTTGCTCATCACAAGTGCTGGTCTGAACTTCGACCGCTGCAGGTCACTGTAGGAGAAATCGACTAATATAACGTCTCCCTGCGCAATCTCACTCTTCAGCAAGCTTTTTCGCTGCATATCCCTTCCAGACATCATCGGAATTCTCCCAATCTACGCCTATTGCTACCTTCCGGAAGATGATCTTGCTGCCTTCGGTAGACACTGCCAGGTAATCACCTTTATCAACCCTCAGCTCACTCCTTATTGCTTTCGGAAGCGTTATCAATCCTTTTGAGGATACCTTTACCAACATCGTAACATCACCAACGATACCTTTGATTCTAAGAATATAAACTTAATCCATACTCCTGCTGTTCCTCACCCACATCCGCCCCTTCCACCTTCACCCTCCCGAAATGTACCCAGCCCCCGCCTCAACCAACTCCTGAAACATCCCTGCCTCCTCGGTCCCTGTTAGCTCCCTGACCGCCTTCGGATACCATCCCGAAAGCACAGTCTTCCGCTCCGCAATCACCCGCTCGAAATCCACAAGAACTATCTCCCGCCTCGGCTTCCCTTCCTTTATCCGCTCCCGCAGCGGAATCTTTGCTGCTTTCTCGCAGATATCGACGATCTCGGCGCTGGCATAGCCGTCAGTCATCGCTGCAAGCTCTGCCACATCCACCCTGCAGGGCTTATTCGTTAAGCCAATCTCAAATATCTTCTTTCGTGCCGGAAGGTCAGGATGCTGGATAAAAACAGTCGTATCGAACCTCCCAGCCCTCCGAAGTGCAATATCCACATCCCACGGGCGGTTCGTGGCTGCGAGCACGAGGTAGCGCTTTTCGGTGCCTTTTGCCTCGAGCCCGTCCATCTGCGAGAGAAGCTCGTTTACAAGACTGCGCTCATGCCCCTCCTGCGATCCCGACCGCTCCCCGGCAAGGGCGTCGATTTCGTCAAAGAAGATGATTGCCCGTTCATAGCCGCGGGCAAGGTTGAAGACGTCTTTTATCTTCTTCTCGCTCTCTCCAACATACTTGTCCTTGATGTCGCTGATCTTCAGGTTTATGAAGACAGCGTCGCACTCTCCTGCGGCTGCTGCTGCAAGCATCGTCTTGCCGCATCCCGGAGGACCGTAAAGGAGGATTCCTCCTCCTCCTTTGACGCCGAAGTACCTGTACTCATCAGGATACCTGAAAGGATAAACGATCGCCTCTTTAATCCTCTCTTTCACGGAATCGAGACCCGCGATATCCTTGAATTTCAGCGAGGGCTTTTCTGCGAGGATAAGATCCTTTGTCCTATCTTCCCTGCCTTCGGAATCTTCTGCTGTTCGTTTTGAACTCTCCATTTCTTCTTCTGGCACGATTCCGTCTGTATAGACCTTGATATCGCCAACTTTTAAGCCCTCTGCGATCTCCCTGAATTTTTCCGCCCTCTCGTGAAACTCTTTTCTTTTGGACGGCGTGAGTTCGGATAGGTGCTCTGCAAACCGGGCGCATTTCAGATATTCCACTCTGGCTTTCGGGAGATCGCCGCAATCGTAGTACTTCCGTGCCAAATTATGAGATCGCTTGAATGAACTCCTGACTTCGTCCTTCAGCTCCATCTATAGTTCCAGTTCATCGAGCTCTTCTTTCTCAGACTTCTCCTGATCCAGTTTCTTGTATATCTCATCGGATTCTATGATATCAGAGGTCTCCCAGATATCCATCAATTTGCTCGTCTCGGCATCCTCAGCGATCTCGCCTGTAAGTCCGTGTTCAGCCTCCATCGTTGTGAGGATCCCCTGGATGCTTCCAGTCGTTACCTGATCCTTGATGTTGACCTCTGCAAGAAACTCGTCCAGTTTGCTCTTCGGCATCATGGCAAGTTTCGACATCATGCCAGCGCCCTCGAGCATCTGCTTGTTCTCGTGGATGAAGATCAGGTTGTCTACCACCATGATCTGGTCGCTCAACTTCTTCAGGTGGATGTTGCTCAGTTTTACCTTCTGGTCAAGCTGCTTTATCTGCCTTGCAAACGACCTTCGCTCGCCTTCGCTCGCCTCAAACCCTCTGTCAAAGAGTCCTTTCTTCTGCTTGCTCAGACGCTCGACTTCACCGATCTTCAGTTTCTCTTCTCGCTCCAACCTGATCCTCTCTGCGGTCAGATCGTCCTTCTTCAGTTTCTCAAAAGGGTTTCCCCTTATCTTATCTATGATTCCCATGGTTTTGTACCTCCCTAACTATTAGGTTAATGTGGTTTTCGTATGTAACCCTATATATCCTTTTTGGTTGTAACTCATACTCCTGTTGTGGCGATTCTCTACACGTCTTATCGATGTACTTGCATACTATATGTACAAAGCAGCATCAAGCACTGAAACTAATCAAGAATTATTTTTCTGCACTTGATTGCTAACGCAATCAAGAATTATTTTCTGTACAACGAAGTTGTGCAGTGCTTCTCGCAATCAAGAATTATTTTCTGTACAACGAAGTTGTGCAGTGCTTCTCGCAATCGAGAGTTGTTTCCGTACACGGAGTGTGCGGTTCTGTACAACGAAGTTGTGCAGTGCTTCTCGCAATCAAGAATTATTTTCTGTACAACGAAGTTGTGCAGTGCTTCTCGCAATCGAGAGTTGTTTCCGTACACGGAGTGTGCGGTTCTGTACAACGAAGTTGTGCAGTTTCTTTAAGCATCTACCAGAACAAAAAGGACGGGTTTTTATGTAGGGAGGTTTCATGGTTGTACACAAGGTGTATATTAAGGTGTTACTATGAAGTGTGATGTGAATATAATTACTGGTAGAACGATTGACCAGGGTGCTAATATTGATAACAAATTATCTTCTGACTATTTTAATGCCTGTGCCCGCTGTGAAATAGGTGCTGAAGATCTGGAAACACTTGGTCTTCTGGAAGGAAGCCACGTAAAAGTCTCAACAAAGTTTGGCAGTGTAGTAGTCTCTGTTGCACTCTGTGATGGGAACATGAGGGGTGTTGCATTCATCCCGATGGGTCCATGGGCTAATGCAGTGGTGAACCCTGATACACACGGCTGCGGCATGCCGGGATTTAAAGGTGTATTGGGCAGCCTTGAGCCTACTGATGAAAAACCGCTCGACTTGAAAGCATTTATGAGTTTGTGCAGGGAGTGATATGTATGGAAATTACTGATGCGATCTGTTCATTCTGTGGCTCTCTCTGCGATGATCTGACCGTGAAGGTTGAGGACAACAAAATAGTAGATGTAAGGCGAGCATGCAGGCTTGGTGCAGGTAAAATGCTTGGACACGAGAGGATTAACTCGCCAATGATTAGAAACGAAGCTGGAAAATTGGAGGAAGTATCCAGTGATTCGGCAATCGACAGGGCTTCACAGATTCTTCTTCATGCAAAGCGCCCACTCCTGTACGGCTGGGCTTCCACGTCATGTGAAGCGCAGAGCAAGGGAATTCTGCTTGGCGAAATTCTTGGTGCAGTGGTCGATAGCACTGCATCGGTCTGTCACGGCCCAACCACGCTCGGAGTGCAGGAAAAGGGTTTGCCGACTGCCAGTCTCGGTCAGATTAAAAACCGTGCTGATCTAATCATCTTCTGGGGATGCAACCCAATTCATGCACACCCGCGACACATGAGCAGGTACTCCGGGTATCTACCTGGTTTTTTCCTTGATCGTGGTCGTCAGAATCGCAAGTTTGTAACAGTAGATGTTCGGATGACTGAGACCGCTGCCATCTCTGATGAGTTTTTACAGATAGAGCAGGGCAGTGATTATGTGGTGCTCTCTTCCCTCCGGGCGATTATAAACGGCAAAGGCGATCTTGTGCCAGACGTGGTTGGAGGTGTCTCAAAAGAAGAATTGATGCATCTTTCTGATATGATGCGCTCGTGCAGGTTCGGGGCGTTCTTTTTTGGTATGGGTTTAACCCAGAGTAAAGCCAAGTATAAAAATATTGACTGCGCCCTTTCACTGACAAACGATCTTAACACACGCACCAAGTTTGTTATAACTCCCCTGCGCGGGCACTATAATGTTACAGGTTTTGGCCAGGTGTGCTCATGGCAGACTGGTTTTCCAGCGGTTGACCTGTCACGAGGAGCGCCATACTATAATCCTGGTGAGATGTCAGCGAATGACCTGTTGATGCGGGATGAAGTGGATGCGTCACTCGTCGTAGCATCAGACCCTGCTGCTCATTTCCCTAACGCGTCGGTGCGTAATCTTGCAAAGTCCCCTCTCATCCAGATCGATCCTTATGCTAATGCAACTACTGAGATTGCTGATGTGGTAATTCCAACCGCTATAGTTGGAGTGGAAACAGAAGGAACGGCTTATCGGATGGATGGCCTCTCCTTGCGGCTAAGGAAACTGGTGGATTCTGATTATCCAAGTGACGAAGAAATTCTTGATAAAATAATAAAAAAGGTTAGTCGAAATGGTGATGTCTGTTGAGTGAATTACTGATTAAAAATGGTCGGGTGTTTGACCCTATAAATAGTATTAACGGCGATATAATGGATATTGCTATAAAAAATGGAAAAATTGTAGATGACGTATCTCTATCACCGAATACAAAGGTTATTGATGCTTCTTCAATGATTGTTATGCCGGGAGGCGTGGACGCGCACTCTCATATTGCAGGTAGTAAGGTTAATTCCGGCAGGATCATGCGTCCGGATGACGGCAGATCTGGTATCGAGAAGCGCACAAAGATTACTCGTCCATGCAGTGGTTATACCGTACCCAACACCTTTGCCATGGGCTATAGATATGCTAAACTCGGGTACACCACGGTCTTTGAAGCAGCCATACCAATCCTGCATGCTCGTCACACTCACGAAGAGTTTGGAGATATTCCAATCATTGACAAAGGCGGGCTGGTTCTTTTCGGCAGCAACTGGCAGGTAATGGAAGCTGTGCGCGAGAATGATATTGAAAAGCTTGCAGCTTATGTCGCATGGGGACTCTCTGCAAGCCGCGGGTATGGTGTGAAAATCGTCAACCCGGGTGGAGGCGAAGCATGGGGTTTTGGAAAAAACGTTTCTGGCTTACATGATACAGTGCCAAACTTTGACGTTACGCCTGCTGAAATAATAACAAGTCTTGCAAAAGCAAACGAGATGCTGCACCTTCCCCACTCGATACACCTTCACTGCAATCTTCTTGGAACACCTGGAAACTATAAAACCACTATCGAGACGATGAAACTTCTTGAGCACATCAAACCAGGCATGGATAGGCAGGTAGTTCATATCACGCACCTAACTTTTAACGCTTGGGGGGGCACAAACTGGGGCGATTTCGAGTCAAAGGCCGATGCAGTGGCAGACTACCTTAATCAACACGACCATGTTACTGTTGATATGGGGCAGTTAATATTTGGAAATGCTACCACCATGACCGCGGATGGGCCCATGCAATATGCTAATGCCCGCCTTCTCAATGCCAGGTGGACCAATGGAGATGTGGAACTGGAGGATGCAAGTGGTGTAGTACCGCTTTCCTATATTCGAAAAATGTATATACATGACATTATGTGGGCGGTTGGGCTTGAGGTTGCATTATTAACCAGGAATCCCTGGCAGGTATTACTCACCACAGACCATCCAAACGGAGGGCCATTTGTCAATTATCCAGAGGTGATCGCACTGTTGATGAGTGCACAAAAGCGAGAGGAAGAGATGTTAAAGCTCTCTAATAAAATGAGAGACCGCACAACGCTTTCTGGAATTGAACGGGAGCTTGATTGGTATGATATTGCCATAAAAACACGTGCATCGCACGCAAAAATACTTGGTTTAACAGATCATGGAAAAGGTCATCTTGGAGCTGGTGCTGATGCGGATGTTACCATTTATCACATCAACCCTGATCGGGTAGATGCAGGTCGTGAGCATGCAACCGTTAAGAAAGCCTTTGAAAAACCAGCATACACGATAAAAGATGGAGAAGTGGTTGCAATGAATGGAGAAATAACAGCAACACCAGCAGGCAGAACATTCTGGGTGAATGCAAGCGTGCCAGAAGAACACAATACGAGATTAATGAGGGACCTTCGCTTGAAGTTCAGGAAGTACTACTCAATCAACTTAGCAAACTACATGGTGCAGGATAACTATGTGAAGCATCCAGTGGTAATTAAGGCAGGAGGAAGCTGAAGATGCAGACAGTAACTCTTACCCCAATCATACAGAGTAAAATTTCCATCGAGGCAGAAACCATCACCCCAGACAACTTTGCAGGTAAAACAGGCGAGGAAATCGAAAATATCACAATATGGGAGGGTAATCATAAAACCAGGCTCTTTGAATTCTTTAAGATTGCTCTAGAAGGGAAAGACAGCCCGGAAAATACCAAAATCATAATCAATGGGAGTATACCAAGAGTGAAACGAGTTGGTGAAGGCATGACCGATGGGATGATTCTAATCAATGGTGATGTTGACATGCATGTCGGTGCAAAAATGTGCGGCGGTGTAATCACAGTCAAAGGAAGCGCAGACTCGTGGGCAGGACGTGAAATGAAAGGTGGTGAGCTTATTATAGGGGGTGATGCAGGTTATTATCTTGGTGCAGGCTATCGCGGAGAATCCTGCGGCATGCGCGGCGGGAAAATCATCGTCTTTGGCGATGTAAAAGACTATGCAGGAGAACATATATGTGGTGGAGAGATACTCATAAAAGGCAGTGCTGGACTCATGCCTGGCATATCCAACAATGGCGGCATTATTACTATTGAAGGAAATACCAGCATGCCAGGTGCTGAAATGAAGAAAGGGACGATTAAAATAAACGGTGTGGTAGAAACACTTGTACCTTCATATAAACAAGAAGACGATGAAGAGATAAACGGCATAGTCTACAATAAATACACGGGCGATGTTGTGGCAGGCGGTAAAGGAAGTTTGTACATAAAAAGATGAATTATAAGATAGTACCCTTGATAGATAACCTGTACTTGCTGAGTAATGGAAAAAAACAGCAGCTTGCAACAAGAAACAAAACGGCAGCAAAAACCATCCATGATGAG
>WNEG01000057.1:10463-13063 GCA_012910725.1 Candidatus Ethanoperedens thermophilum
TGATGAGAAGACGGTGCAGTTGCATGGTTTTGAAGCACGGATATGGAATCCTCGCAGAAGTAAGCTTGCCTCTGCCATCCACAAAAAAACACCACTCCACATTAAGAAAACAGATCGAATACTATATCTTGGTGCATCCTCTGGCACAACAGTAAGCTATCTCTCGGACATCCTCACACAGGGTGTAATTTATGCTGTAGAAATATCTCCAGTGAGTATGCACAAGCTTTTACTGCTGTGTGAAGATCGGGATAACATCATACCCATCTTTGATGATGCCAATAAACCGCAAAACTACCAGCATATCGTTGGAGAAGTGGATATGATATACCAGGATATAGCGCAGAGAAACCAGGCAGAAATAGCCCTGAAAAATAGAGAACTCTTTCTAAAAGAAGATGGATTGCTAATTCTTGTTATCAAGGTTAGAAGTATTGATGTGTCTAAAGATGCGAAAGAGATACTAAAAAAAGAACTGCAAATACTTGAAACAGAACTGCATACCTGTCATATTACAAACCTGGCACCTTATCACAAGGATCACTACATGATAACAGCAGAAACAAAACAATAGTGTTTTAAGGAAAGTGATGGGCTCCGTTTTGAAAAACGAAGCATCAACGAGAAGATGCATGAGAAAAAGTAAAAAAAGAACGGGCACAAAACCTATTATTCTTTTTATAGGGCTATTTTTTTTAGATTTTTCTTACAATATTTATACGAAAATACGGAATTATTAACTTACATAATCATTTTGAAGCTGTATCCGAGTATATCAGAAAAAACAGCTTGGATGAATACTAATGAATACTAATGAATACTAATGAATACTAAATTAGTAGATAACTTTATATATAAAAACAGCTTGGATGAATACTAATGAGTATCAAATTAGTAGATAAAGGATGTATATAACCGTGAGACTTCCAGAAAAACCACCATCAGATGAGGAAATTAATAAGCTGGTAGGACAAAACGATATTAAGTCTATCGAAGAGCTTAGGCCATATTTGGATATTGTTAATTCAAAATATCTGCATTGGGATGAGCTCCCAATGAGATTTAAGGACATTAAGTCTAATCTTAAATTGTTATGGAGTTATGCTAAGTTAGTTAGAGAATTTAATACTAGACGGATTACATTAGATGGCTTAATATTGCGTTATGTTCCAACTCCACAGATAGAGAAGTCGCTTCATGGTTTGGATATGTGGGTTGGAGGCAAGTTTGATTTTGAATCTCAGATGCCTTCAGTCGATTTAAAAAGAAAATATTTAGTTAATTCATTGATGGAAGAGGCAATAGCTTCTAGCCAATTGGAAGGTGCGGTTACAACAAGAGTAGTCGCAAAACAAATGTTGAGAGAAAACAGGAAGCCACGAAACCACTCTGAACAAATGATAATGAATAATTACATTACTATGATATATATTAAAGAAAATATGCAACCTAACCAACCATTAACATTAGAACTTATTAAGAAAATTCATAAGATGATAACTAAAGATACTCTTGAAAATAAGGCGTACGAAGGAGTGTTTAGAACAGATAATGAGGTTAAAGTATTTTCAAGAGATAGCGGTCAGATTATTTACGAGCCACCTAACTACAAAAGTATTAATAAGCTCATAGAACAAGTTTGCGGCTTTGCTAATACTGAGCCCATTGAATTTTATCTACATCCGATTGTTAAGGCAATAGTGCTTCATTATATGATAGGATATATACACCCATTCTGTGATGGAAATGGAAGAACTGCAAGAGCTCTATTCTATTGGTATTTAATTTCCCAAAAATATAATTGGTTAGAGTATGTTGCGCTATCCACTGCAATAAAAAATGCGCCGAGTCAATATATACGGGCATATCTTTACTCTGAAACAGACAATAATGACATTACTTATTTTGTAAAATTCAACTTGCGTCAACTCAATATTGCACTTATATCATTCGAAGAATACGTTGAAAAAACAAGGTCCGAAAATAAGAAGATTTTTGAAACAATAAAAAAGAATCGAAATCTAAACTTCCGCCAAGCAGATGTGATTATTACTTTGAGTAAAAATGAGAGACCGACAACTGTGAGAGAGATGCAAGAACGTTATGATATAACCTACCAAACCGCAAGAACAGATCTTTTGGGCTTAGCTAAATTAGGGTATCTACGCAAGCACACGAGAGGGAAACAATTTATCTTTCTTTTAGATAAAGATAAATGTATAGAATAATGAGGATTTTAGAAGCAACGTTCCCAATCACGCCAATCGTCCTTTTCACCTTAACTCCGGCGTTCTTTGCAGCCCGTCGTCCATCTCTCTCGTTTATCAAGAGCGGATTGGCATCCAGTTCTCGTGCAAGCAAGATCGATTCTGCCTCACCGATGTGTATTCCGTACCGACTGCAAAGTTCACCCGCGTAACCCTTTGGATTTATAACCTCTATCCAGCCCCCAATCACCTTTTCCACAAGGAAGGCATCCATCTTGCCAAGAACGATTCCTTCTGTTACTACTTCCCTGTGCACCGCTTCTGTGATTACGATCTGACCGTACATGGATCGAAGAAGATCAAGCCGCTTGATCGTTCCAAAATGGATGAGCG
>WNEG01000070.1 GCA_012910725.1 Candidatus Ethanoperedens thermophilum
GTTTCTTTGAAAGTCAAGTTTAATTCCTTGATTTCTTCGAGAGTTTTGTCCCTGATCCAACCTCTTCCATTAGTTGTTCGCTCCAAAGTGGAATCGTGATGTAAGATTATTTGATCATCTTTAGTTATTCCTACATCTATTTCTACATAGTCAGGGCTCAATTTTAATACTTCCTTAATGGAGCTCATAGCATTTTCAGGTAAACCGGTTAAATGTCCCCGATGTGCTATTATTTTTGGGAATTCAGACGATTCCATCTCTACATACCCTCCTTCATCTTAATATTTTGGCGTTATTTTTTCCCTGAGCAGTGGGAAGTTTCGTTCCGATGAGAGGATGTAATACTCTTTCAATTTCCAAGGTTCCTCACTACACCTATCAAATAGCTCGATATCTAATTTTCTTATCTCCTTGCCTGTTTGATATGAACGGAGACCTAAACCAGCAGATAAAAAAATCGGCCAAGAGCCTGCAAAATCCCAAATATTAGCGCCAAAGAATGCTCCACAACCACGACCAATGGCGGGCCAACATAAACTTAAGACTGCACAGAGAGGACTCATTAATTGACAATCAGAAAAATTCCAATCAAACTTTTCAGGAAAAGAATCATTGCAGATAAATATAGATTGCCTGGTTATTTGTTGGTCAATTGGAGTTATGAAAACTTTTTTTTCGGACTTTGTAAAGGCTTTCTGAACGAAGAAAGAATTTTTTCCATCAGAGTAAAATAGCTCACCAAGCATTGGGAAATAGACTACTCCAAGCCAAGGTTTCAAGTCCTTTAGTAGACCTATTGATATACCAAAATTAGGCATACGATTCGAAAATGCTCTAGTTCCATCGATTGGGTCCAATACCCAGATAAAAGACGTGGCATCAAGATAAGATTTGTTAAGATATTTAGTGTTTTCAATATCTTCCTCATCAATTAGTATATGATCTGATGTTTTAAGTAAATCACTTATGACACTATGCGAAAGGTTTGATATCTCCACATCCCCTTTTGTCAGAATAGATTTGTCTGGTTTCAAACAATGGTTACTACTCGATGTTAGTTCAAGAGCAATTTTCCCGCCCATAAAGGCAATATATTTCATCCGAGATAAGTATTCTTCTCTCATAGATTCACTTTACCTCCTCTAAAGACTTGAAATATTTTTCAGACTGATCAAAAAGTTCTACGATATCTGCCAAGCAGCTAACACTTAAAGCTCCCCTTTTTTGAAACTCTATTCTATCGAAAATCATAGAAATACCAATAAAGTTTATCTTTTTATCTTTTGCAAAATCATTATCTTTTAAAGAATCTCCGACAAAGAGCACTTCATTAGGGTGCAAGTTATGATGTTGGATGACAAAATCGATTTGTTCACTTTTTCCAAAGTCGGATTTTTTACCGAAGAGTCCATCTACTTGCTTATCGATTCTGTTTAACTGAGCGTATTTTGTAATAATCTCTTGTTTTGTACTGCTGCAAATAAATGTCTTAATTTTTTTATTGCTAAAATATTTAAGAGTAGGAATGACTTCAGGGAAGATGGGATTAGCAAAAATACCTTCTATCTTCTTCGATTCAAAGGTGTTTGCCACTTCCTGGTTATTTGGATGATCTGGAAAAATCAACTCCAACTGACTCGCAAAATCTAGTCCTGTGGTCTCTAAATATCTCCTTTCCGCCTCGCTTTTTGAGATATTATACCTCTCTGTCATAAGTTTTACGCCCAACTCCGTCAAGAAAGGCATCGTATTTGCGATGGTGCCATCAAAGTCGAAAATCACCGCTTTAACTTTGCTTCTTATGAGCGAGTCCCTATTTAGAAAATAATTCCATGACAAAAATGTTCTCAATATTACAATTGTATTAGTCTGAGTGGCTATAATAATCACTGCAAATAATACAAAAATCGGATGAAAATACGTCATTATTCCACCGATAAAAAGTAAAAACAATCTAAGGTCTCTGCCTCTTCCTGCAGCAATTAATTTTCCTTTATATTTGTATCCAAAATTAGCTATAGACTTTGCGGAAGTATAACTAACCATCAGATTTCCTAAAATAGCTAATCCGAAGATAGTAAAGATAATTAAAGGACTCCAATAAACTCCAAATATCTCTTTATTTCCTATTTCAATTAATGAGTAATAAAAAATCCCTAAGAGGATGAAACCATCTGCATAGCGATCAAGAACCGCATCAACGAAATCGCCTAATGAAGATTGCATATGCTTAAGCCGTGCTATCTCTCCGTCGCAACCGTCTAATATGCTTGATATTTGTATGAATAAAGCCCCTATAACGGCATAGCCGAGAAAAAAATATAAACTACTTATAAGACCTACAATAAAGCTCAGTATTGAGACCTGATTTGGAGTGATTCCTCTGTGCATTTTAAGAAGTAGTGGTGTGAAAATCCTGGTAGAAAATTCCCGATTTATGTGTCGAGAAATTAAACCATCAGCGGATTTTATTAAACCACCCTGTAATTGTTTTTCAGCTTTTTTAAGTGATTCCTCGTCATCCACATCAATCCAGTAATCATTCGTAATATCAAAGGTTTTAGCCTTTCCTTTGTCAGCCAATACCTTCACTCCTCCGGAAAGCGTACTATCGCCACCACGTAAACTTTCTTCGATAGCGCCAAATATTGCAGGCGAACAGAGAAAAATTCCAGTGTCGTAAGCGTTATATTTCTTGATATTCTTTCCTATATCCAAAATCCTGCCCTCTTCGACAAGGACTCTGGTAACGTCATTAGCATCAACAAGCTTGTTTTGAATGTTGTAATCTACAGCCAGCACAACTTCGCCATCTGCTATTTCTTTATCTTTTAGTTTTACCAGTATCGATTCATCAAAGATGTGATCCCCCATCAGCAAAATAAAATTTTCATTTAATAGTTCTTCTGCCTTGAGGACGGATATGCCATTCCCGCTTTCCCATTCTTCATTTATGATATGGGTTATATTTATATTTCTACTCTTGCTGAACTGGTTAAGATACTGTCTTACTTTTTCGCCATTGTACCCGGTTACCACATAGAAAGAAGCCAGGCCGCTCTTTTTTGCAGTTAATATTACCCGTTCAATAAGGGATAATCCAAGAAGAGAAACGAGAGGTTTTGAATCGCCCTTTTTTGATAGCCTGCTCCCCAGTCCTGCAGCGATGATCAGGCATTTCATCATCAATCCTGTCTTCTTGCGTGAATGAAATCTTCTGTTAATTGATATGCTTCATCATCGGTAACTTGTCGCGGCGGGTGCTTCATGAAGTATGCCGAAGGTGAATGCAGGATGCCCCCCTTGTTTCTTTCAAGTGCCAGTTTGCAGCATCTTATGGCATCTATTACAACTCCAGCGGAGTTTGGAGAATCCTCGACAGAAAGCCGTAATTCAAGGTTCATCGGAACGTCGCCGAAAAGTTTGCCCTCCATCCGGATGAAACAAAGCTTGTTGTCTTTCTGCCATGCTACCCAATCACTTGGACCAATGTGGATATTTTCGTCATCAAGTCGTTTTCCAAGCACTGACTGGACAGCCTCTGTTTTTGATGTCTTTTTTGATGCAAGTCGGTCTCTATTAAGCATGTTGAGAAAATCAGTATTGCCTCCTGTGTTTAACTGGTAGGTTCTCTCCAACTTTACGCCCCTCTTCTTGAACAGGTCAGCCAGTGTTCGATGAGTAATCGTAGCACCAAGTTGAGCTTTAACGTCATCACCTATTATCGGTATGCCCTTTTCTTCAAATCTTTCCGCCCACACCGGATCACTCGCTATAAAAACAGGCATGTTATTTATAAACGCCACACCTGCCTCGAGTGCACATTCAGCATAGAATTTTGTGGCTTCTTCAGAACCTACTGGAACGTAATTTAGGAGGATTTCAACTTCCGATTCTTTCAAGATGGTAACTACGTCTTTTTTTGATGGTTCACTTTCGCTACTTAAAACGAAGGCATGTTTCTCATCATAATTTTTTAAATGTGAAGAAAAGCTATCCAGTATCCTGCCCATTTTCACCTTCACGCCAGTTGATGGTATATCTTTGCAGAATACCTTCGTGCAGTTTGGAAGCTCAAAGATAGCCTCTGAAACGTCCTTTCCAACTTTTCTCTTATCAGTATCAAAAGCGACCGCCACTTCAATATCGCATGGTCTATAACCGCCGATCTCCCAGTGCATGAGTCCAATAGCTTCTCTACTATCTTTATTTTTATAGTATTCAATTCCCTGGAGCAGTGAACTTGCACAATTACCAATTCCTACAATTCCTATTTTGATTTTTTCCATTACAAATCGCCTTTTGTTATATTATATCTTATAAATAAAATGTCCGGTGTAGAATACTATTTGGATTTAGGGAACTCCCGGTAAATGGTTTACCCAATTTTTGAAAACTTGATTGCTTTGCGCAACTCAACTACTTCGTAATCAAGAGTTACTGGTAATTTCTGCATACGCAGTATGCAGTTCTGCACAACGAAGTTGTGTAGTACTTCTCGCAATCAAGAGTTACTCAAGAGTTGCCTTTCCGCACACGGAATGTGTGGTTCTGCACAACGAAGTTGTGTAGTACTTCTCGCAATCGAGAACTGTTTCCGCACACGGAGTGTGTGGTTCTGCACAACGAAGTTGTGCAGTGCTTGCGTAATCAAGAGTTACTCAAGAGTTATTTTCTGCACAACGAAGTTGTGCAGTTTGGATAAATCATTGTTTGTGGGCTACCTTGTACCCGCTTACAAAAGAATTTCTAAAATAAATAAAGACTACAACTGAGATGCTACTTACTACACTACCATAAATAAAGGTTGTGCTCGGGTGAATCTGCCATAAAAGTCCAGCTATCAAACTTGCTGGCAGTGCTGTGATGCCTATTATCGTGTGAAACGTTCCAAGGTGAGTAGCTCTCAGTTCTACTGGGGATAAATCAGAGACGAAAGCACGCCCGTTTCCATCAATCATTGCATGAACCACACCATAAAGAGAAAACAAGATTACAAATGCTGCAAGAGAGCTAAAAAACGCAAACCCGAGAGAAGTTAATGAAAATAGTAAATAACCAGAGATAAGTACGTTTTTTCTTCCTATTTTGTCAGAGAGAGTGCCAAATGGAATAGCAAATACAGCATAAAAAATGTTGAACAGGACATACAACAGGATTGGCACTCCAACTGATAATTTGCCTTCAAATGCAGCATGAGCCTCAAGAATAAAGAACATATAACTAAAATTTGCTAAAGCAAACATGCCAGAGATTAAAATAAATAACCTGAGAGGTTTTGGAATATTTTTTAGACCTATTCTTAGACTTACATCTTGCAGCTTCTTTTTCTCTTCTTTTACAAAATGCAGCGGAATTAATGAGAAAAATGAGATGATTGCAGCAATGAAGATAATTGAACTAAAACTAAGTCCAAAAATCCAGAATAAAATAAAAACAACAATTGACCCAAGGATTGCCCCACTTGTATCCAGTGCTCTATGAACCCCAAATCCTTTACCTCTCTCGTCTGGCATAGAATCTGCGATAATAGCATCTCTTGGTGCGCTTCTCAACCCTTTGCCGATCCGTTCCATCCCGGAAAAAACCAGAACATGCGGCCATGTTTGAGAAAATGCCAGGAATACCTTGAAGATCGATGAAGTTAGATAGCCAGAAGAGACGAAAATCTTCCTCCTGCCTGTCCGATCAGACCAGTAGCCGCAAAAAACTTTGAGTATGCTTGAAATACTATCTCGTAAGCCCCCGATCAATCCAACAATGAAGCCAGTCCCGCCAAGTGTAGTGATAAACATAGGCAGAATTGGCATAATCATGTCACTGCTTAAGTCATTGAAAAAGCTGACAATACCAAGTAATAATATGTTAGCACTGATTCCTTCAAGGTAGTGACGTTTCATAATTTCATATTGAAACAAGAGCTTTATATATTGTTCTTTTCATTGGGGATATGATGAACGGTACTGTTGGAATCATGCGTCCCGCACGTTATGCTCGCGATTCGCTCGACCTGGTCACATCTCTTGGTTTTAATGCTGTCGTGTGCCCGATGATCGAAATAAATGATAACCTAGATGAGGGTTTCGAAAGTTTCACCGGGCGAGTATTTAGCTCTAAGGCTGATTATGTCATTTTTACAAGTGCTAATGGTGTGGATTTTACCCTGCGCAAGATGCAAAACACTGAACAATTTATTGAAAGTTTGAATAACAGCAGGATTGCAGCAATTGGTCCCAACACCATGGATGCTCTTGAACAGCATGGAATTCATGTCTCCCTGATGCCAGAAGTATACAGTTCCACAGGTTTGATTGGATTACTATCAGATGTTTCTGGATGCGAGGTTGACATTGTGCGAAGTACGCATGGTGCACCAGTACTTGTTGAAAAATTGTTAGAACGCGGGGCAAGGGTGCATGAAACCTGCGTGTACACACTGGTGAAACCATCTGGAGAGAAGCAGCAGGAGTTTATCAGGCAGGTTCTTGACGGCGAAGTGGATATATTGCCTTTTACCAGCACTATGATGGTGCACAACTTTATGAGTATTGCAGAGAGTATGGGTGTGTCAGGCGATCTTTTAGATCGTATGAATAAAATATTAGTTGGTGCAATTGGCATACCAACAGCTAATACATTGAAGAAATATGGGATAAAAAACATAATAATGCCAGAAAAGTACCTTTTCAAAGATCTGCTGCTTGAGCTTAAGGGAGCTTACAAGTAATCTATAATAAAGGAAATGATGGAAATGGAAGCTACAAAAGTAGAGCGGATATGCAGGGATGCATTTGATTTATTCCTTTCAACAAAACTTGAGAAGATAATGAAAAGGATGACACTTGAAGAAGTGGTTTCACGGATTAGTGAGAAGATGATTGAGTATGGGGGCACAACAAAAATTATCAGAGAGATGAGGGGAAGGAAGTATGATTGATGTGACAACAGACACGCCAATGATTGTAAAAGGACTAATTCCACCAAGAAGTAAGAAGAGGGATGCAATACATGATGAGTATTATGAGAAAAGAAGTTAAAGAGTGGTGGAAACAAGCAAAAAGAGATTTAATAACAGCAGAGAACTGCAAGAATTCAAAAGACTATTATGCGTGTGCGTTCTTCTGTCAGCAATCGGTTGAAAAGGGTTTAAAGGCAATGTATATCGCAAAAAAAAGAATGTCTCCGGGTACAACGCACTCATATTTACCTTGCAACAGGGATAGATATGCCATCCCGGTTCTACATATTCTTAAGGCAATTGACGCCAGAGTTTGTTACCACGCGGTATCCGGATGCGGCTTATGGAACGCCTTATGAACTCTATGATGAGGATATCGTAAATGAAATTTTAAATAACAGTAAGGGTGTGTTAAAATGGATCGAATCACAGATAGAGATGTGAAAGAATGGATCGATCGTTTTTTAGCAGTAATTAGCGATAAATATTCAGCAGAAAAGGTCTTATTATTTGGAAGTAGAGCAAGAGGGGATAATCTAATCAATAGTGATGTTGATATGATCATCGTGAGTAAAAAATTTGAGGGGATTAACTGGTTGAAACGACTGAGGGATGTTTCTGTCGAGTGGGAAGGTCTGGTTTTATTGGAAGCTATTTGCTACACCCCGGGGGAGTTTGAAGAGAAGAAAAAAGAGATCGGGATTGTGAACGAGGCTGTGAAAGAGGGGATAGAATTGATAGCAAGGGGGAAAAGATGCATTCCGGCGCACAAGCAAATGTGATAGAGGAATCTTGGGTATGGCTTGCAGGGTTATTTATGTCGATAAGATGGGGATGCTTTGAATAAGACGGTTCGGATTGATTGAGGAATCTTTGCTGGGTGATTTATACTTCACACCCTCACAACTTATGGCTTTTTCAAACGAACACCGATGAAGCAGTATTACCTGTTCACGTCACCCATGATCTGTACAATAATGTCTCTGCTTCTTGGTCTGTTGTCCAGATCAATAAATACGATTTGCTGCCATGTGCCAAGCATCAGGCTGCTATCCTGGAACGGTACGGTAATGCTTGGTCCAAGAAGTGATGCTCTGATGTGAGAGTGTCCATTACCATCGCCCCAGCGAAGATTGTGTTTGTATTCAATGCCCTGCGGTACTACCTGCTCAAGCATTCGCTTCATATCTTCTATTAGACCAGGCTCGTATTCGATGGTTGTCAGTGCTGCAGTTGAACCATGTACAAACACAGTGACTATTCCGCTCTTAAAGTTAGATTTTCTTAACAAGCTGGATACATCGTCAGTGATATCAAGTATATCCACGTTTCCCCTGGTACTAACACTGATATGTTCTGTTACAACATTCATATAATTATGAACCTATGCATAGTATAAAAAGCGACGGTGTTTGGAATAAAAGATGGGATGGGGCTTGTCATGCAGTTACTCTTCAATTTTTTGGGTTTCTAAACTTTATCCCCTTCATGCTCCATGACACCTTCCTTTAATGTTATCACATAATCAGAAGAGTTTTTCAGTGCAACAGAAAAACCTGGCTCAGCACCAAAGAGTATTGTCTCCTTCCCTTTTTCATTAGCTTTTACAAGAAGTGGTTTAAAATCTGCATCACGTGTAACAAGAGCTAAAGTATCAATAACCGGGTTGTACACCATCTCCATGCCCTCAATTACCAGGCGAACATCAACATCACTGGTGCATATCACCGGCTCAAAACCATGGTTTTCTATAGCTTCAACAAGCTTATCGGTCGCATACTGATTAAGAAACACTTTTCCAATTTTTATGGTGCCGTAATCCTTTAAAACGTCCCGTATTTCTTCAAGGTCTACCTGAAACTCTTTTCTGAGCATGTTTGGGCCGTCAACCAGGAGCCCTATTTTTCTTCGACCTCTCTCCTTTTTTGAACCAAGATATGTCTTAATAGACTCGAAACTTGTTTTCATTGGAAGTCCAACCTTATAATATTATTATCCACGTCTCTTCCCATTAGTTTATATTTGTTTCTAAATTTTTCTCTTTCTCTTGTAGTCTGGAATTCGTGACCCTCGAGTTCGGTGGTGTGCCCGAACACCACGCAGGTTAAGATTCCCGTTGAAATGCAAAGGATTTATTCAAC
>WNEG01000005.1 GCA_012910725.1 Candidatus Ethanoperedens thermophilum
GGGCTTTCCTGACTGCTGGGCTGAAATCTGCGCTATTGCCATGCTGCGTGTCACCGGTAGCGTGCCTTTAAAACGGGTAAAGGATGCATGGGAGAAACTCTACAATGCAGAGAACATCGAACCACATCTAAACACGAAGGGCCTCTCCAAAGTACTCCACAATGTAGGCATGAACCGGGCGGGTCAGAATATCATCTTCAATGAACTTTTAGACCTTAGCAAACAGCTTGTTTACGATCTGAGTTCCGTGTTCTCGCGATCTATTAACATCAGTCAGGCTGAGAAGGGTTACAACAAGGATAAAATACAGGTGCCTCAAATCAACCTCGCGCTCCTTTGCAGTGCCGACTCGGGACTGCCGACGATGATACGATCACTGCCTGGCAGCGTGAAGGACATAACAACCCTGTATCACTCGATAAGTGAGCTCAATCTCAGTGGAAAGATCCTCGTCCTTGATCGAGGTTTCTTCTCTATAGACGTTGTGAATTTCCTGCGTGGTAAGCACATCTCTTATGTGCTCCCGACCAGGAGAAATAGCCATTTCTATGATACGCGCATACATCTCAACGGACATCTCTACTATCACGACCGCCTGATTCGGTACGGGAAACGGGAGTGTGACAACTTCTTCCTCTACTTATTTGAGGATCAGGACCTCATGCTGGAGGAGCGCAAGACTCTGTACAAGCGACTGGATGATGGCAAAATCGACAAGAATGAGCTCCGGGAGCGGATGAAGAAGGCAGGGAAGATCCTGATTCTCTCGAATCTGGATGTTGATGGGACCGAGATCTATGGACTCTACAAGGGACGTGAAACTGTTGAAAAGATGTTTGATACATACAAAACGGTGCTTGAGGCTGATAAAATATATCTACAGGATGATGAGAGTGTCTTTGGGCATGTGTTCGTATCATTTCTATCCCTCTACATCCACTGTAAGTTGGAGCAGATCCTGAAGAATGGTGAGTTGAATCGTAAGATGACCCCGGTTGATCTGTTATTCAAGTATGGCAAGGTCTATCATGTCGATCTGGGGGATCGTGGTATGGTAACCGAGGTTCCAAAGAAGGTTGTGGATCTGGATGAGCGACTTGGGCTGGACATATTCCCTAAAGTGGTACGGAGTTAAGGTTGGTATGTGACGAGGTTGATCTTTGAATAGAGCTCTCGGCCTTCTTTTCTTACTCTGCGGACGTCAAATTTTACTGTGTTCTTTATGT
>WNEG01000008.1:0-17096 GCA_012910725.1 Candidatus Ethanoperedens thermophilum
GGAAGCCCTTTAGCTGGAATAGTGTGCGGCAGTTGCGGTATAGCAATAGGAGCAAATTACAAATTCTGCCAGAACTGCGGTGCAACCATAACGCAGTTTGCAGAACAAAGAAGCAGAGCGACACCAGCAGCAGAAGAAATGGGAAAAATAAGGTTATGGCAGAGGAACCTGAATGACTTTGCACACCGGTTTGAGGTAAGCGACATCAAAGGATTTTTTAGCAAGAAGATAACTGTCATGTCAGGAACAAAGGCGATATTCCTGCAGGGAGGACGATTCTCTGGAGAACTACCACCCGGGACATACACCGTTGGCGGGCTTATCCAGACGATAAAAACGCTGAATATTGCGGAAAAGGCAACAGTAATACTTGTGGACGATTCAGACGTTGGGCTTGACTTCAACATCGGGGGCTTGAGAACAAAAGAGAACTTCGATGCTGGTGTGAAAGGGAAAATAGTTGTAAATATTGAGGAGCCGATACAGTTCTTCAATAATCTCATGAAAGGCAGGGAACACGCAGCGACAACAGACATTGAAGTTATGCTCAGGAATGAAATGCGGAATTTACTACAATCAAAGGTCAAGCAGTATTCGTTTGAGGAGTTGTACGGCAATCTCGAATTGAAAAAGGAGCTCGAACAGGACTTTGAGCATCTGTTGAACACAACGCTTGGAAGAATTGGTCTTAAACTCGTGTATATGCCGTATTTCGACTACGATGAAAGCTATTGGGAAGATTTGATTGAAAAAGGAGCTTATATTGGGAAAGAAGGTGCAAAGCTTGAGTTAGAGGAGGAAGTGGAGGGTCTTGAGGCTATAAGGCTTGGACTCGCAAAGCGAATGCGTGCGAGACTGACCGATGATAAGATGGATGAACTCGGAAATGCGGAAGACCTTGAGAAGTTTTTGCACGAGCTTGACCGGGATAATGTCATACGGGAGAACGAGATGTTTGAACTCAAACGAATATTTGAGGAGAGTTGGGGGGATAGGGACTTTGCACGTGAGTTGATGCTGAAACGAGTTGAGCAGCGGCATGAACTGGATATGGAAGCAGAGCGGCATGAACATAAACTGGAGATGGAACGAAAAGCGCACGACCTCAAAGTTGAGAAGGAGCGAAAAGAGGACGAAGAAGATGCAAGAGCCGCAGGAGAAGGAATCGATATACTCAACAAAATGCGAGCGGGAAAACGTGAAGATGTAGCAGGCTATCAATTGCTTGAACTTGATAAGATGCAGAAAGAAGCTGAGATCGAAGCGGATAGGCTCAAAGCGCGTTCCGCTGCTTCGGCTGAAGCACGCATTTCTATGACGGAAGGTAAGCAAGCAGAGTATCTTACTGAATTAGCAAGAATGGAGAGGGCAACAGGTCTTACCGAGGAGCAGATACTTGCTCTCGGAGCAAGGGACAGCGCAGCAATTGCCGAGGCGTTTAAGGAGAAATACAAGTCAAAGAGCGCAGAGGAGATCATGGTGATGCATGAGGATCGACTCACTGACAAGGATGCATTCGCAAGGACGATACAGGAGATGGCTGATAAAGGTGGAGACCGAATCGAGCGGATGGCGGCAGAAGCACTCAGGCAGATGGGGACCACGGCTGCGACAAGGGCTCAGGGGGCAGCATCCGGCGGCACGACTGTTGTGACTGGCGGCGGCGGGCAGCCGGTTGTTGTAGGTGGAGGTGCTTCGCCAGCTACGCCGCCTGTTCAGGAGGTGCAGAAGGTTGTTATCTGCTCAGAGTGTGGTGCTGAACTGCCAGTAGAGACGAAGTTCTGCACGGAGTGTGGGGCGGGGATTGGGCGGTGAGGAGGGCGGGCGAATAGGTAGAGGCGGTAAAAAAAACCACGAGATTACATAAAAAATGAAAACTACAGAGGTCATAGGGGGAGAAACAAATAGGAAGAACTCATACGTTATATACGAGAGCAAAGACATGATAGAAATGCTAAAATCCGTTATTCGCGAACATGGGGAGGTCATAGCCGCCTATCTTTACGGTTCTGCTGTGCAAGGAAACATGCGAGCAGATAGTGACATCGATATAGGCATCCTGCTTATGGATGATGCGGTACCGGATTACTTATATACGATCAGGATGGCGAGAGAAATACGATCGAGATGCCATCTTGATAGGGAGGTTGACGTGCGGATATTGAACAGGCGTTCAATCAGGTTTCTCCATCAGGTTCTGCGATATGGTGAGATTGTGTTCGTGCGAGATGAGAGAAAGAAAGTGGAATTTGAAACCAGTGTGATAAAGGAGTATCTGGATTTCAAACCATTTTTAATGGAATATGATAGGACGCGCAGGAGGAGGCTCCTTGCATGAAAATCGATCAGGATGTTATCGAGGCAAAATTAGACATCATTGAGCGAAATCTTGCGTTTCTCGACGAGTTTAAGGGCATGGATTATGAGGAATTTTGTGGCAGTTATAAGAATGTGCAATCTGCAAAGTATTCGCTCCTTGAGCTCATCGAATGCTGCATTGGTATGGCCAGTCACATCATAGCAGTCCGGGGCATGGGCAGGGCAGAGGAGTATCGCGAGATGTTTTATCTGCTCGGCGAGCGAGGAGTAATTGAGAAGGCTCTTGCTGAGCGACTTGGAGATATGGCTGGCTTTAGAAACCTGCTGGTGCACAGGTACGGCGATGTTGACAATACAATCGTTCTTGAGATGATTGGATCAGAGTTAGAGGATGTGGTTGAGTTTGAACGGGCAGTTGTGCAATTCATGGAATATGAAGCAGGGAGGTAGCCGATGGGGGGACGGGATGCTGCAATGATGACCTGCTCTGAACGTGGGGTTGAGGTTTCAGCCGGAACGAGGTTCTGCGCAGTGTGCGAGGTAAGGTTGGAGTATGGCTGAGCAACAGGGCTATATTAGAATGTGGCGATACTGGTCTTCAGGTAACTGGATACAAAACGAATAACGATGGACTAAAACGATGAGAGAAACAAAAAAATGGCTCACACAGGCAGAAGAAGATTTGAAAGCCGCAAAGGACAGCCTGAAGAGCGGGCATTATAACTGGGCATGTTTTCAGGCACAGCAATCCGCAGAGAAGACTCTCAAGTTTTTCCTTTATTCGAAAGGGTACACCTCGATTATAACACACTCCAGCAAGGAACTGGTGAGAGAGTGCAAAAAGATTGAGAAGGGTTTTTCTGAGGTAGAGTCTTATGCCCGCCACCTGGATATGTTTTACATCCCGACGAGGTATCCTGATGGATTGGCTGGCGAGTTGGCACCTGCCGAATTCTATGAGATGGAGGATGCAAAACAGTGCATACACTACGCAGAATTGATATTGGAAAGCATGAAGAAATTCTCAAAGAAGTAGAGAAATTCTCGGATGATCTGGGAGAGCGGTTCAACTGCGAGGTTTACCTGTACGGCTCTTTTGCGAGAGGGGATGTTCACGAGGGAAGCGACATCGACCTGATCATCGTCGGGGATTTCAAGGAACGGTTTTTTGACAGGATCGGAAAGATTCTTGATCTGACTGATCTGCCGATAGAGCCGCTGGTTTACACAAGGGACGAGTTTGATGCGATGAAGAGGGATAACCTGTTCGTAAAGAGCGTTCTTGAGGGTGCGAGGAGGCTGGTTTGAGGTGGGGGGGTGGACAACCCGGTTTGTTGTTGCAGGTGTTTCGCAAGCAACAGTTCTGCCTGTGCAGTTGCGGAAGGGACGGGACACGTATGTTTATGGTCAAACAAGTAGTGGGCGGTATTTGTTTGTCGTATATTTGTATCTCGGGAAGAGAGTTTCTCGGGTAGTCACTGCGAGAGACATGACAAAACGCGAAAGAAATTTATATATCAAGAGGTGATGGTATGACAATGACAAAAATTCCAAGATTCAGGACGGAACAGGAAATGAGGGAATTCTAGGACACTCATGATTCAGCCGAATATTTTGAAGACATAACTGGATCGATGAATGCATCAAGGTGAGGGGAAAGTTGGAGAACTTCTAAATGGGGCGGAACATTTTGTCGAGAGGATGGGAGAGGTGATCAGGGATGCTTAGAACTAATGTTTCAGCAACTTAATTTTCAGGCAAAAATGCAAGTTTGATAGAGTCAGAATAATTCAACCACAGAGGACGAGAGAGAGCACAGAGGGGACGAAAGATAAAAATAATAACTCTCTGTGTCCCTCTGTGCTCTCTGTGGTTTAATCTTACTTGCCATGACCGGATCCTCCAGAAGAGTGAAAAAGTGCTGTGCACACGCGAACTACCAGAGAGCCAAGGTTTATTATTGAGTAACTCTATGTGAAATCACAAGGAACAACAATGAAATGTATCATCGGAATCGTACTGCTGCTCGTACTCGCGAACACGGTGTGTGCTGAAACGGCTCCTGAAGTGGTATGGAGTAAGACCTTTGGAGGAACTGAACACGAGGGGGCAAGTTCTGTCCAGCAGACCTCCGATGGCGGCTACATCCTTGCAGGATGGACGTATTCGTACGGTGCTGGTGGAGGAGATTTCTGGATTGTAAAAACCGATTCCAATGGAAACAAGGAATGGGATAAGACCTTTGGAGGAACTCACAATGATTTGGCACAGTCTGTCCAGCAGACCTCTGACGGCGGCTACATCCTTGCAGGAATCACGGAATCGTACGGTTCGGGTGGACAAGATTTCTGGATTGTAAAAACCGATTCCAATGGAAACAGAGCATGGGATAAGACATTTGGAGGAACTGAATGGGATGGGGCACAGTCTGTCCAGCAGACTTCTGACGGCGGCTACATCCTTGCAGGACACACGAGTTCGTACGGTGCTGGTGGAGCAGATTTCTGGATTGTAAAAACCGATTCCAATGGAAACAAGGAATGGGATAAGACCTTTGGAGGAACTCACAATGATTTGGCACAGTCTGTCCAGCAGACCTCTGACGGCGGCTACATCCTTGCAGGAACCACGAAATCGTACGGTTCTGGTGGACGAGATTTCTGGCTTGTAAAAACCGATTTCAATGGAAACAAGGAATGGGATAAGACCTTTGGAGGAACTCACAAGGATTGGGCACAGTCTGTCCAGCAGACCTCTGATGGCGGCTACATCCTTGCAGGATACACGGAATCGTACGGTTCGGGTGGGTATGATTTCTGGCTTGTAAAAACCAATTCCAATGGAAACAAGGAGTGGGATAAGACCTTTGGAGGAACTGAAGACGATCTGGCAAATTCTGTCCAGCAGACTTCTGACGGCGGCTACATCCTTGCCGGAAATCGCTGGGTTGTAAAAACCGATTCCAATGGAAACAAGGAATGGGATAAAACCTTTGAAGGAACTGACAGCGGGCAGGCAAATTCCGTCCAGCAGACCTCTGACGACGGCTATATCCTTGCAGGATGGACGGGATCGTATGATTTCTGGCTGGTGAAGGTCGGAGGCATAGATACCACCCCCTCGGTCCACATCCTCGACTCCCCATCCACAATTCACGGAGGCGAAGACGTAGAAGTAACGGTCGGCTGGGAGAACATCCCATCGAACTGGAAACTCGTTGTAAGCCTCGAAAAATCCGAGACAGACAAGGATCGACTGGCGGACAACATAGAAAAAACAATCTCCGGCACCAGTGAAGCGGTCTTCAAATTAAACGCGTATCAGATCGATGAAACATACAATCGTGCGCTGGTGTGGGCATCTCTCCATGACGAGAACGATAACTGGAAAGGCATCTACACAAACGCAAGCACAACCGTCCTTCCGGCAGCAACTGAGGCACCACAGGTCGTCACGCCAGCGCCCACCACAAAATCGGACGGGGGCACCACAGATATGCTCAAACTCGCGGGCGGCGCAATCATCGCACTGCTCGCAATTATGCTTCTCATGGGAAAACTCCGCGGAAAAAGGCGGGACGTACCAGGAGAACCAGCAGCACCCAGAGAAACCAAAACCACCCCGCCACCTGAACCAACCCCACGACCAGCACCGCCGCCCGATCCCACACCTCCGCCAGAGCCAGCACCAACACCGATACCACAGCCAGCACCACAGCCAGTGCCCGACCCCACACCGACAAGAGAGTCCGCAGCAATCGAGGTGAGACGCGGCTACGAAGTCCTGCCAAACAACGACATCAGGTTTGGTATCCGCGTAATCAACCAAACCCGCTACCTGATCGCAGACGTAGAAACGATACTCGACTACGACAAAACGCTCTTCTTGCTAAAAGGTGATAGGGTCCGGACGCTCGCAAACATCCACCCGAATGGCGAGCGAACTGCAACATACGTGCTAACGCCCAGAGGTTGCGTCCACAACGAAAAGATAGACGCAACCATTATATATCGAGACCACACCGGCAAAAGATGCACCGAGCAGATGCAAGGAAAAGAGGTGCACTGCGTCTGCCCGTTCCTTCGTGAAAAAGCCCTGACCGAAGGCGAATTCGCAGAACTTGCTGCTGAGAGTGGACACATTGAGGAAGGACTCTCTTTCAGTGGGATCGGGGTTTACGAGGCGGCAGCGTTCATCAAAGAGTCCTGCACACACAGGCTTTCCACAGTCGGGGAACACGAAGTTGATGATACAATCGTTCTCAACCTTGCTGGCGAATCCATCGGCGAAAAGGCATACTATCTCCTCACTGCCGTAATCCAGCCCTACAAAGAGAAAGACGTAACCCAAATCGCACTCAGGGCATACTCAGACAAACCTCACGGTCTGCATGGATTTTTGAATGAGATTGTCGGGAGCGTCAGGCATCTCATTGGCTCTGTCCAATCTGCAAAGGAGATCGGGATCATCAAGGAGACGCAGGTCGTAAACATCATCGATTCGGTGGTGCAGAGAACGAGTTTTGACGGCGTCGGCGGTACTGATATTAATATCAAGGATAGTGTTGTAACGCGATCGAAAATTGGAGATAATGAAAATGGTCCGGTATAATGATTGCAATTGTATCTTTAGAATTGCGGTTGGAACAATAGTTCTGATTCTCGTGTTGTTCATAGAAGGAACTGTAACGGCCGTTGCAGCAGATACTGAAATTGTTTATGATGATGGCGATGCAGAAAACTTCCTGAGCACCGGTGATGGATATGTTATAAAAATGTCTTCTCCTTTCTATAAGCCATTTACAATTACTACAGTTAAAATATTTGGTTATAGATATGGAGACGATTCTTGGATAAATTTAGATATTTGGGATCAGGATAAAAATACTATATATCACTATACTGCAATGCAATCAGATTATTTTACATTCGATAAATCTTGGGCAAATATAAATGTAGAGAATGTCGTTGTAGATGGTGACTTTTACGTATTTTTTTCCACCGATTCCCATAACCCGAATGATCTCAATACAACTGGTGTTGAAGTCGGCGAAGATTACAGTTTACCATCAGAAGATAGATCATACATTGCAGATTTTTCTAATAGTGTAGGTTTTTATAATTCCCTTGAACCATCCATCCATGGAGGCAATTGGATGATAAGGGCGGCGGTACATGAGGGTGGTTCTATAGTTGAAACTGATGACAACAATATCATAGTCAAAAATGATGACACTTCAGAGTTATATGGGGTGTCGGATTGGCCCATGTTCCAGCACGATGCCGCACATACTGGCGCGACTGATGATGTAGTACTGCCGCCGCTGGAGATGGTATGGGTGTCGGATACGGGCGGTAGTGGTAGTGGGTCGCCGAGTATCGTCGCCGATACGGTATTTACTCATGATTCTCATGGTGGCGTGTATGCTGTTGATGCCAAGACCGGGGTTACAAAATGGAAATATGCTACTGGTGAAATCATTTACGATTCGTCGCCAACCGTATCTGAAAATACCGTTTATATTGGCACAGAAGAACATCTATACGCGATAGATGCTACAAATGGATACTTTAAGTGGAAGTATAAAACAGGTCATAATGTTGGAATGGCTACAGTGGTTGATGGTAATGTATATTTTGGTGCGAGAAGTGATTTATACTCCATTGATGCCACCACAGGTAAGGATCAGTGGAAGCTTGAAGGTAAAGTTGGCGGTAATGAGTTCGGTCCGGCAGTGGTTGGTGGTGTTGTATATATGATCGGTTTTATGCGCTCTGAAACGATCTCTGACACGATAATTGCGATAAATGCTGCCACAGGGGCTGAAATATGGAGTTGTGATCTCGAAGATGAAGCTAGTTCAACACCAACTGTGGTTGATGGAATTGTATATATTGGAGGAAATGATTATCTATATGCTTTTGATACATCCAACGGAAAAGAGAAATGGAAGTATCAAGTCGGTGGAGTGATTGAATCATCGCCTGCAGTTTCCAGAGGAACGATCTATTTTGGATCGGAAGATCATTTTGTATATGCAGTGGACACGGCCACCGGAAAAGAGAAGTGGAGATTTAAAACAGACGGATCGATTCAGTCTTCTCCAGCCGTATCTGAAAATGTTTTATATGTCTGTTCTGGTGTTTCAATCGATGAAAGCGCGATCTATGCATTTGATACAGCCACCGGAACGTTGAAATGGAAACAAATCATCAATTTTCAAACTCATTCAGCACCCGCCATAGCAAACGGCATGCTCTACATAGGGGTTGATCCCAACGGATATAATGCGGGTGTACTCGCGTTCGCACATTCAGATACCGCACCTGCTTTTGAAGAGGTTGCCGCAATAGTTTCACAATCGAGCACGTCAATAATAGACTCAATACTTGGAGAAACCGAATCACAAGAGTCAAGTTTGACATCAGACCAAACATCGACGAGCTTAAAGAATTCGATGAACTGGATTTTTTTGCTTGCCGTTTTGGTTGTTGTAGGTGCAGTTCTGTTCATTGCACTGAAACGCAAAGGCGTGAAGGAAGTTGCTACCGCACCAATCACCAGCAGTGGCAGTGTTGACATCAAAAGGGGTTATGAGATTCTACCCAACCGCGATCTCAGGGTTGGCATCCGCGTCACCAATAACACAGGATACTCGGTCATGAATGCCGAGAGTATTCTTGAATACCCTGAAAGTCTGTTTTCAATTAAAGATAATATACTGCATAATTTAGGAAATATCGACAATGGTGGAACTCGAACCGCAACATACATATTGAAACCAATGGCTTGCATCCATCAGGAGAAGATCAGCGCACTCATAACCTATCGCGACCATCTTGGCAATAAGCAGACGACACGTATGCGACCCAAAGAGTTGCACTGTGTCTTCCCATTCCTCAAAGGAATCGACACGACCCCTGATGAATATATCAGATTCACTGAGAGTGGCTACCATCGGGAAGATGGCATATCCTTCGATGGGGTGAGTATAGATGATATGATTAGGATCATAGATACCACCTGTGCACAGAGACTTAAGCAGATTGGTGAAGCCACGACAGTAGATGGCGGGAAGATCATCTACCTTGCAGGCGAATCGCTCGGAGAGAAAGCAACATATCTTTTGACCGCACTGGTTCAGGAATATCATGGGCTCACACAAATAATATTGCGTGCACATTCAGACAATAAACCCGGTCTCGTTGGGTTTTTGAGTGAAATTACAGACAGCATAAGACACCTTACCACGTCCATACAATCAGCAAAGGAGATCGGAGTGATCGAAAAGACGCGGGTCATCAACATCATCGATTCAGTAGTCCAGCGAACATATTTTGGCGATGTCGGTGGTGCGGATGTTAACATAAAGGATAGTGTTGTAACGCGATCGAAAATTGGAGATGATAAAAGTGGTTTATAATGATTGCAATCATATTTTTAGAATTGCGGTTGGAACAATAGTACTGATTCTCATGTTATTCATGGAAGGAACTGTAACGGCTGTTGCAGCAGATACTGAAATTGTTTATGATGATGGCGATACAGGAAGCTTCGTGGGCACTAATGATGGATATGTTATAAAAGTGTCTTCTCCTTTCAATAAACCATTTACAATTACCGCAGTTAAAATATTTGGTTATAGATATGGAGATGATTCTTGGATAAATTTAGATATTTGGGATCAAGATAAAAATACTATATATCACTATACTGCAATGCAATCAGATTATTTTACATTCGATAAATCTTGGGCAGATATAAATATAGTGAATGTCGTTGTAGATGGTGATTTTTACGTGTTTTTTTCCACAGATTCCAGTCACCCGAAAGAGCCTGGTGCGACTGGTGTTGAAGTCGGCATTGATTCCAATTTACCGCACGAAAATATATCATACAAAGCATATTCTTCTAATAGTGTAGGTTTTTCTAATGTTCTCGAACCTACTACCCATGGGGGCAATTGGATGATACGGGCGGTGGTAAATGAGGGGGATTCTATAGTTGAAACTAACGATAATAATATTATAGTCAGAAAATATGACACTTCAGATTTATATAGGATGTCTGATTGGCCTATGTACCGTCACGATCCGCTACATAGTGGTGTTTCAGGTGATATCGTGGAGCCACCACTTGAGTTTTTGTGGGAATATCATCCAGAAGTAGAGTATGACGGATCTGAAGAGCCGCCTTTATACATACATGCACTGGATGCTACCACTGGTGATGTGAAATGGAAAACCAATATTGGTGTGGTGTGGAGTGGTAAATCATCGCCTGCTGTGATGGGGAATACCATTTATGTCAGTTCTCAAGATGGTTATGTTTATGCACTGGATGCTGCCACTGGTGATGTGAAATGGAAACATTTTACTGCTGGAGGTGTGTACTCATCACCTGCTGTTTTAGATGGTATTGTTTACATCGGTTCTACTGATTCGTATTTGTATGCACTGGATGCACAAACTGGAAAAGAGGAATGGAGATCTAAAATTGACGAAGGTGGAATATATTCATCGCCTGCTGTTTTTAATGGTAAAGTTTATTTAGATATTTATGAAATTGTCGCTGAAACAGGAAAAGTGAAGATGTATAATGGAAGGTATGATAATGCGTTGGGTTCTCCAGTAATATATAATGGCGCAGAGTATTGGAGTTATGAATGGGCAGAATATATATACGCTATTGATATAATAACAAAGAACGAAAATTGGAATTTTAAATTTGAACAGAAAGAAGTGGCGTGTGGTGATGTTACAGTGTATAAAAATGTTTTATACGTTGCATCACATACAGTTCAAGAAACGTATGATGAAGATAAGAAAAGTTACCTATACGCACTTGATGCAACTACCGGAGCCAAAAAATGGAAACGTGAGATTGACTGTATAAGATGCACCCCTACAATATCGGGCGACATTGTTTACATCGGATCATACATGCTGGACGTAGATACAGGAGTGGAAAAGGGGAGGATAGAGAAAGGGGGTGGTGATTATGTAGTCGCCGGTGGCAATCTATACAGAAGCACCGGAGGCATCGCAGTCGTTGGCGACGCAGTCTACGCGGTCGGTGACGTATATGCATACACATCCCCAAATGCAGTCATAGCGCCGAGCACATCATACCAATCAACCTCCAGCACCCAAGAAACTACCGCCGAACCCAGCGATGACGCCCCCGCCGGCACAACAACAGATATGGCGACAGAAGACGCTCAAATCGACAAAAAAGGCTCAACAAACTGGCTTATCATCGCAGCACCGCTTCTTTTGATCGCAATCGCCCTCTTTGTCGTATCAAAACGCAAGGGCAAGAAAGAGGTGCCGCTGACACCAGCCCATACCACACGGGGTACGATCGATATCAAACGAGAGTACAATGTTTTACCAAACAACGATCTCAATCTGGAAATCACTGCCGCAAACGATACAGGTTACGCGGTAATGGATGTGAAATCAATTCTCGATTACCCTCCGACCCTCTTCTCCATGAAGGGCAGCAAAGTCTGGAGCATTGGTAACCTGAGTCCAGCCGAATCAAAGACCGCATCATATATCCTGACACCGCTCGGCTGCATACACAACGAAGTACTTGATGCGATCATCACATATCAGGATCACACAGGAGAGAAACAGACCATGGAGATGCAACCGCTGAAGGTGCATTGCGTCTGCCCGTTCCTTAAAGGAAAAGCCATGACATCCGGCGAATTTGCCAGACTGGCTGATGAAATTGGATCTATCGAAGAGGGGATCTCGTTCAGCGGAATCGGCGTCGAAGATGTTTCTGATATCATCAAAAAGATTTGTGTTCCCCGCCTTCATATAATTGACGAACACGAAGTTGATGATACGATCGTTCTCAACCTTGCTGGCGAATCCATCGGCGAAAAGGCATACTATCTCCTCACTGCCGTAATCCAGCCCTACAAAGAGAAAGACGTAACCCAAATCGCACTCAGGGCATACTCAGACAAACCTCACGGTCTGCATGGATTTTTGAATGAGATTGTCGGGAGCGTCAGGCATCTCATTGGCTCTGTCCAATCTGCAAAGGAGATCGGGATCATCGAGGAGACGCAGGTCGTAAACATCATCGATTCGGTGGTGCAGAGAACGAGTTTCGGTGGTATGGGACAGGGTGCCAACACCAAGGTGAATATCAAGGACAGCGTCGTGCACCGAAGCAATCTCGATCGCGGAGACCGCGATTCGAGAGAGGTTACGGATCAGAAAAGAGAGTTATAGGGGTGGCTGATGGAAGATAAATACAAAAAGCCCATTAAAATGTTTGTGGACCGTGCTTTTAAAAAATATAGCGGCGTTATCGATGAAATGATATTGTTTGGATCGGTTGCCACAGGACATGCTAAAAACGATTCTGATATAGATATTTTGGTCGTCACGGATGTGGATGACTTTAAGGTAGAAAAGGATCTGATAGGAATGGCTTTTGAGGTTTTATTGAAAACTGGCGAGGATATTTCAGTGAAAGTGATATCGCATAGAGATCACGAGAATATGATCAAAATGAACACGTCGTTTATCAGGAATATCATATCGGATGGTGTTAAACTTGGATGAGATTGAAATGCTGCTCGGAAAAGCAGATGAAAGAATTGGAGCGGCGATTGAACAAGGAGAATAGTTCCCTATGGATACAGAAATTATAAATCAGCATCTAGAATGGGTTAAATCCATCGAATCTAAGTATAGCTACGTTGAGCAAGAGTCAGAAGAGTTCGATGCATTCTTTGAAGTCGCCGGTCGGGTCAGCGGTGCCGCTGTTGGGATGGCGATAGGTGGCTGGGCTGCCAGTGGTGCTCTCGCTGCAATCCTTCACAAGGCTGGCTCGATGGTTGATAAAAAACTGGGGCTATGAGATGACATCCGGAACGGTTCAGGTCGATTATGCCTACTGCGGCTCTACGAATTTCATTCCTTCGAGAAAGATACTCAGGATTGCAGAGATGATCGAAGAGGTCAAGAAAGGTTCGAGGGATCCGGCTGCACGAAAGAAGGCGTTTGAACTTGCACGAGACGTGTGCAGTGCTCCGCTTAACATCAAGGGGATGCCTGACGCCGATCTTCTTCGGATTGCGGATGCGATCTTTGTGTGGGTGCGGGACCGGATCGCCTACATCAACGATCCGGCAGGCGAGTATTTCCAGCCGGCTGCACGGACACTGGAGGTCGGTGCCGGCGACTGTGACGACCAGTCCATCCTGCTTGCCGCAATGCTCGGGTCAATCGGCTTTGAGCCGATCCTTGTGATCCTTCCGGAGCATGTGTATGTTGAGCTGCCGGTGGGGGCGGGCGAGACACCGTTGCCGATGGACGCGACCGCTCCAAACGCGGCATTCGGAACGCTCCCGGCAGGAATGGTAGAACACTTCAAGGAGAAATACGGACTGGGCACCCCGGATTATCTGCGAATACCGATCGCGGATCATCTGATCGTGACAGCAAAAAAGCAGGTGGTAACGACAAAGACCCCGTTTCAGATGGCGATGTACCTTGAGAAGAAGGCGGCGGAATCGTACAACGATGGGGATTATCAGGCTTCCAAGCAGCGATTTACCAAGGCTGCGAAGATGTATCGCGATGCAGGACGCAATACAGCATCGAACGATTCCAGAGAGGGGCTTTTTGCGAGCAGCAATTTCTGCATGGGCTGGGCGCATCTCACACAGGTAATGCATCTGGTTGCAGACCGGAAGCACGACAACCTCCACCTGCTGCAATCAGAGCTCGATCAAGCCAGATCAGGTTTTGGGACTTGCAAGCCGTATTTCGAGGAACACGGTGCTGCGGGTGTTGCAAAGGAGGTGGACGCGCTCGAGAGTATTCTCTCTGGTCATCAGGAGACACTGCTTGCTGATTTTCTGATGCATAGCGGGGATCGTGATGCGGCATTGCGGCATTATGCGAATGCAGGGGATGCGTATGAGGTGGCGAAGGCGAAGACTGAACTCTCCGGGATGAGGGCGCACGTGGAGCAGGCACTTGCCAATTTACCTCGTCATGATGGTGTACCGCAAGCGTATGAGAGGGTGGTTGAGATAGCGAGGATCTCGGAGGAAGAGGAGGGTCTTTCAGAGAAGTTTGACATATCGCCAGAGGATATTGGGAGAATCCAGGAACGATTGGCTGGTGTTACCGGAGAGCGGCTCAGAAAGGAGTTCCTGACATTATCGATTGAGACTGGAATTCCGATGGGCGTACTCGAAACGATTCACAACCGGGCGGTTGAGATAACGCTTAAGGTTGACCATCCGCATCCGTTGGACCGATACGGTAATGCTGTGCGGGTTCATCCGGCGGTGATGGAGCGGCTGGGTCTACAAAGGATTGATCGTGCGAGAATCGTGTTTGGCGGGCGGGAGCATGTTGTGACAGTTCAGCCGCTGGATAATAATGGTGATGACTTCTTGGGTGTGATCAAGGTCAACCGGATGGTCCGGGATGCTCTGGGGGTGGGAGTGGGGGATACGGTCAGGCTTGAGCGTGCATCTGGTGGGGTTGTGTTTTGAGGGGGTGGGTGGAAGGGATTGCTGAAGGTGAAAAGCGGCATTTGATCGTGTGGGCATTGGTGGCTCGAAAATGTGAGATGTGTGGATCAGGGCAGCGATCAGGTTGTTTGAAGATGGATGATGCAGGGGATATGTTTATAGAATCCTGCCCCCAATTGGTAAAACATGGTTGATAGCGTGAACGAAAGCGAGATAATACGAGCTTATGGCGAGACGATCTTCGAGCGTGGTCTCGGGTACTTCCGGGAAGGCAGAGTTACAAACGTGATAAAGTTCCGCGGGAGGCTGATTGGAGAGGTTTCAGGGACCAAAGGGTATACGACCAAGGTGGATCTGGACGATCTGGGATGCGACTGCTCCTGCCCTTATGGGGGAAATTGCAAGCATGGTGTTGCTGTGCTCCTCCAGTACTCTGATGACGGGTACGTCGATTGCGATGAGATCATGGAACGGGTGGAAGAGATGGATCGGGACGAACTCATGGAGGTTGTGGAAGAATTTGTACGCCTGAACCCCGCGAGTCTGAGGTATCTGCATGTCCATCCGGCGAGAGGCGAAGGGGGAACAAGCGATGCGCAGATCACATCACTGGACAAGCAGATACGATCGATGCTGCGGCGCATCGTGGATGATGGGTTTGCAGATCATGGGTTTGCAGACGATCTTTCGGGATTAATACGATTCAATGAGACACTGCTCACGAAAGAGCAGATCTTCTACATACTGGAGTTCCTTGTGAACAACTGCGAGGAGTATGGATGTTTTTACGACGATTATGCGGATGACTACTTCGGCGATGAGATATTCGAGAACCTGTGCGACGCGTTTGTGAGGAAAGGGCTGGAGGCTTCCGACTTTGGACGGTTGAAGGAGCTACGGGGGACGGATGATTATGATATGCTCAGTCCGTTCTTCCATAAGATGGCTGAAGTGGAAAATGCGAAGGCTTTAGTTGAGTTTAAGGAACATATCCGGGAATTTCTGAATGAACAGACTTATGTGGAGTTTCTGATAAACTGCGGGCTTGTTGATGAAGCCAGGGAATTAATTGAGGAGGGAAAGTCTCTGTTTTATGAAAACCGGTTCAGGTCGTATCTGCGGATTGATAAGGAGGCTGCGATAGAGTTTGCCCGCAGAGAAGGTTTTTATTCCAGTTTGATACGATATTATCATGAGATTGGGGAGCATGATGAGGCGGTGGGTCTCTTTTCGGAAGTGGCAAGGAAGGGACCGCCCGGGGTTCAATTGGAGCCGAGTTCGCAGTTCTACGGGATCATTCTTGATTCGATAAAGAAGGGAGGAGCGCTGGATGAATCCGGAACAGAGTCTGCTTTGCGGGATCTGTTTGAGGTTTGCTACTCTGCACAGTGTTATGATGTCTGTGTCGATTCCGGCATGGAGCTGGGGGATAAAAGGCTTCTACGGAGGTTGATCGGGAAAGAGAGAACTTGCAGTTTCGGTTTGGAATCGAAATTGGAACTGCTGTCGTATCTGCTGGATGAATATCCTGACGAGGTGGCGGGAGCGTTGAAAGCGCTTGCCACATCGCTTATTGAGGCGATGGGGAATTATTCTTATGAGAAGGCGGCAGATTGTGTGTTCTTGTTGCGAGGGATTGTTTCTGATGCTGAATGGAGGGAATATGTGAAGGGGATTTATGATCAGCATTTTAGAAAGATAAATCTCTGGAAAGAGTTTAAGAAGCGGGGTGTTGTGTTGAAGCGGAGAAAGAGTGTTGTTGAGATGGTGGGGTAGGTGGGGATGGCTGTGTATGCGCTACTGGCGATGGTTGTGTTGGAGGATGCTGTTTCGGAGAGTGGTAAGGTGAATGGGGATGTTTAATAAGTTGTTTGGAACAAAGAAAAATGATGAAAAAAACTGCTGCTGAATGGTTTTATCTGGGCATAGAAGCAGAAAGTCCAGAGAAAGAAGTGGAGTATTATTCAAAGTGTTTGGAATTGGATCCGGATTCTGATGCTGCATGGAACAACAAAGGATATGCACTGTATAATCTTGGCAGATACGAGGATGCGATAGCGTGTTGGGACAAGGCACTTGCGATAAAGCCGGATGATGGTGATGCATGGAACAACAAAGGATTTGCACTGCATAAACTTGGCAGATATGAGGATGCGATAGCGTGTTATGACAAGGCACTTGCGATAAAGCCGGATATGGATATGGCATGGAACAACAAAGGATATGCACTGGATGACCTTGGCAGATATGAGGATGCGAT
>WNEG01000008.1:17212-23451 GCA_012910725.1 Candidatus Ethanoperedens thermophilum
ATGCGATAGCGTGTTATGACAAGTTACTTGCGATAAATCCGGATGATGATACTGCATGGTACGGCAAAGGATTTGCACTGGGTAACCTTGGCAGATACGAGGATGAGATAGCGTGTTGGGACAAGGCACTTGCGATAAAGCCGGATATGGATGTTGCATGGATCAAAAAAATTGCAGAAGGAAAATTAGAGGGAGAGAGAAAAGAGCACATTTCTCACATTGAATCTGAAATTGCAGAACTAAGGTCGTCCGGCGTGGAAATGCATAGGGCAGAGAGTTTGCTGAAGCAGTCAAAGGCGGAACTGAACAAAAACAACTTTGAACAAGCAAAGGAATTGGCGGAAGAGGCAAAGAAAGTAGCAAACGAGAGAAAAACAGAGTACAATTCAGCAGTTAAATCAATCTCCGAATCTGAAGAAATTTTCAGCAAAATTGGAGCTGAAGGTGTGGCGATCTCAGATGAGTTGCTGATAAAATCGAAACAAGCCTACAACGATGGAGATTATGATGCAGCGATAAGATCAACAGAAGAGTTGAAGAGTCTCGTTAAGAGTCAGGGAACAAGATGCAGAGAAGCAAGTGGATGCATAAAATCAGCGAAATCTGTTGTAGAAAAGGCAGAAGAATTTGGTTGCGATGTCTCTTCTGCGTTCAATCTGCTGGAAGAAGCAAATTCTGCGTTTAACACAGGGAACTACGAAGAAGCGATTAAATACGCAAAACAATCAGAAGATGCCACAAAAAAGATCCAGGAAGAAAGCAGACCAGAAGTAACTTTAAACCTCCCGGAAGAAACGTTCCCACCAAACAACTGGAGGAAAATCGACGTAACAGTAAAAAACACTGGTTCGATGCACGCAAAAGAGATCAAGATCAAACCGTCCGACGATATTAAGTTCAAACGTATATCCGGAATCCCACATCTCAACACAAACGAGGCAGAAGTGATGACCATCTCAATGATGTCAACGGTCACAGGCGAGGTGCCAATCGATATCGTGCTCACTTACAAAGACGCACTCGACCGAGATTACACGTCATCAGAGGAGGTTTGGGTGGCTGTAGCCGATTCGACGACAGAACAAGCACCACCCCGGGGAACGTCATCGCTAATCGAGATCGAACGCGGCTACGAGGTCCTGTCAAACAACGATCTTAGATTCGGTATCCGCGTCACCAACAACACAGACTATGCGATAATGGATGTAAAAACCATCCTCGACTATCCGAGAACTCTCTTCTCCTTGAAAAGCGGAGAGATTCAAACTCTGAGCAACATCAATCCCCATGGCAAGCGAACCGCTACATACCAACTGACACCCAGGGATTGCATCCACAACGAAAAGATAGGCGCAATCGCACTCTTCAAGGACCACACTGGCAGCAGCCAGAATGTGCCGATACGACCCAAAGAGGTGCACTGCGTCTGTCCGTATCTCAAGGAAAAACCGATGCGTGAAGGCGAGTTTGCACAGCTCGCAGGTGCAAGCGAGCGCATTCATGAGGGTTTGTCGTTCATGGGAATTGGTGTCAGTGAAATCGCCGGGTTCATCAAAGAGTCCTGCACACACAGGCTTCACACAGTCGTGGAACACGAGATCAATAACACAATTGTCCTTAATCTCGCTGGCGAATCACTTGGTGAGAAGGCGTATTATCTGCTCACTGCCATTATTCAGCCGTATGAAGGCGTAACTCAAGTCGCACTCAGAGCATACTCGGACAAACCGTACGGGATGCATGGATTCTTAAGTGAGATGGCTGGGAGTCTTCGGCATCTTGTTGGCTCTGTCCGGTCTGCAAGGGAGATCGGGGTGATCGAGAAGAAGCAGGTGATAAACATCATCGATTCGGTTGTGCAGAGAACGAGTTTTGAGGGGATTGGTGAGGGCGGAGGAGGAACAGGAACAGGTACGACAAGTCTTAATATTGAGGGCAGTGTTGTTCAGCGGTCAGAAATTGGCTCGATAAGGAAGTGTCCAAGCTGTGGGAAGGAGATGCAATGGGATAAGAAGTTCTGCACAGAGTGCGGGGTAAGGTTGGAGTGAATCGAAAAACTTTATATAGTTATGCGAAAATCTTAAATTAAAAGTAGTGGAAGTGAAAAGGGATGATCAAAGCAGTGCATGCAATTTTTGATGGTAAAGTGCTACATCCGGAAGAACCGGTAGATTCGGAGCCAAACACACATGTGCGTATAGCAATTGAAATAATTGAGCCAGTAAAACCGAAAGTTAGCTCTTTTTTGCAGACTGCTCGCTCGCTCAGGTTAGAAGGTCCAGCCGATTGGTCAGCCCGGTTTGAAGATTACCTTTACGGAAGCAAGAGTGAGACCGATGACTAAATTTTTTTCTTGATGCTTCGTATGCTATTACTCTCTCAGCCACAACTGACAGATATCACAAATTAGCGGAAATGTTTGCCGGGAAGATTGAAGCCGAAGGGATACAATTAATTACCACACGAGCCATAGTTCTGGAAATAGGTAATGCATTGGCTAAATTGCGCTATCGGGGGGCTGCTGTTAAGTTGTTGAAAACACTGGAAAAAGACCCTGACGTTGAGATTGTCACTCTTTCTGAGGAATTGTATAAACGCGGGTTGCAGCTCTACTGTGAACGAAGGGACAAGGAGTGAAGTTTAACAGACTGTATCTCATTTATTGTCATGCAAGAATATGCTTTAACCGAAGCATTAACCACAGACAAACATTTCCGGCAGGCGGGCTTTAAAGTGTTGTTGCAAGAAGAAACATAGCTGCTGATTAGAACCCTGCTGCGGACTCAAAAACCTGTTACACAAATTCCGTAACATATTTTACAATCATTTAATCCAAAATTCGATAATATGAATATGAAGATAATAAACGAATGGACAAAGCTCATAGGATACGAAAGAGCCAAAACCGTAGCCGATCTATTTCTCGGCAAGAAAATAGACCTTGACTTCCCAGATCTTGCACGGGGTGACCTCACACACATAAAGAAGAGCATCATCACAGAACTGGAGGACGTCGGCAATATTCTAATGGAATTAGACGGAAACATCTTAACTCACGAAGAAATCATAAAAATGGTTGATTTACTTGCCAGAGACTTCATTTTCACGAGTCTGCCTGATGCATTTATAGAGAATATTTCTGAGATATTATTGGTTGAAGAACGACTTGATGAGGAACTTGATGAAGAGATCAAGTACATTAAAGAAATTTTAAACGGTATGCGCCGTGAAGGGGAATTTGAATAGTTTGTTGCGGTGGTGGAGATGAAGTAGATAAGGTGAACATGTTTTTTATTTGTACCAGAACGTCACACTGAAACAGCACTTCTCCCCCTCCATTCTTCTTTCATACTTATCGATCTTGCCAAATTTACGCACAACGTTTTTTATTATCGGATCACACGTGATCTCACAATTCTTATTTTCACACGGTTCCCGTATAATCTCAAGGCTTACTTTTCGACCCCGGCGTGTCATCACAGTCTCATGCGTCACTTCAATCGCATCAATCTCCATGTAATACTTGAGAATGTAAGCAATCCCCTCACCGAAATCAAGCACCTTGTCCGGGAATGATCTCCTCAGCTGATCAAGTTTATCACCAATATCAATAATCTCGCTCCCAAACGGTGTTGCCGCATATAACGTGTGTTTTTCACCGATGATTGCTTCTCGTTCGAACTTAACGACAAGCCTGAGATCTGTAAGTTCACCCAGTGCCTCTGAAGCACGCGTCTTTTCAATGTCAAGGATATGCACTATCTCTATATTTCGATACGATCTGGATGAAAGTTTATCTAATACATCTACACGATTCTTTCTTCCTAATGATGTACAGAGTTTGGTGAGAGGTTCCTTACATGACATGGTTACAATATTCCTGTAACGTTATTATTTACATATAGGCTATTTGTAACAACTATTATAAAGACATAGTTTTATGTATGAAACGTGGTGAAAAAAGGTATGAAAAATTTTGGAAAATGGATAAAAGATCGGTTCGGAAAAGATCCGATGAAGGTATCAACTGACGAAATCAAGCGAGATCAGTTAAAGATAGACAGGCTTGCAAGCATCAAGCGAGATGAAATCGAAGATGCCAACAGTAAGATATTGAAAACAATCCAGAAAGGCAAAGGACAGAGTCGAGAGACAAAGATCAATCTCGCAGTTGAGCTCGATGTCTCAAAGAAAAATAAAATGCAGTTGCAAAAGGCTCATGAGAGCCTCATGAACCAGAAAAAAGCCCTGAACATGCTCGAATTCATGGCTGCGCAGAAGAGCACCAAACAGGTGAGTACGATAGCAAATAGCATCTTTGGTATGGATGTTGACCATGTGTCAAACATTGCAAGTGAGTTTGCAATTGAAGGCATGATGGAACAGGATAAGCTGAAAGAACTTGAAGGTGCGATGGTTGGCATATTCGGCGAAGAACATGTCTCGGATGAGACGAAACAGGCACTTGAGATGTGGGATGAACTTGAAGCCGGTGAGATGGATGAGGACGAATTCTTCAAAGAAATCGAGAAATCAACCGATAAGATGGTAGTGAAGAGAGAAGAAGAGGCATAAACAAGAATTCCCTCGAATTACCTGTTGAAAGAGTCATAGCATATAGCACGATTGATGCTTTGAATAACGGTGGTGCCAAAAATTGGATACATAGACGAGTTTGAAACAATCCAGTACAACGAATTCAAGAAGTACAAGGATATTGCAGAAAAGGCAATGGAAGCAGAGGATTATCCTGCTGCAGCAGACGCTTTTTTAAGGGGCAGCATGGCGATAGGAAAGCTTGCCAAGGTGACCGAAAACGAAAAACTGAGAGAAAAACGCCTTACCCTTGCTAAGAACTACATGCAGGTCGGAAAAGAACTTAAAAAAGGCATCATTCCTGTAAAAAGCAAACCGAAGGAGTACAAGAGAAGCAAAGAAGTGCATGGCAGCACCATCGGGACTGAACCAGGGGAGGAAGAAGGATTTGAAAAATATGTTGAACAGAACCTTATTGCAACGAGCAGGATGACATGGGAAAATATAGGAGGACTCAACAGCGTAAAAGAGACAATCAAGGAGTCTGTTGTGCTGAGCATAATCGAGGAAAAGCCTGAAGCAATCAAGCCATGGAAAGGCATACTCCTCTTTGGACCGCCCGGCACAGGCAAGACGCTTCTTGCGGCTGCTACTGCGGGATCGCTGGAGGCAACGTTTTTTAACGTCAAGGTTGGGCAGATACTCTCAAAATACTTCGGCGAGTCATCGAAACTTGTATCCGCACTCTACAGTGTCGGGCGAAAGAAATCCCCCTCGATCGTCTTCCTCGATGAATTTGACTCGATTGCGCTCAGCAGGTCAGGAGAAGTTGCGGAATCTTCACGTCGCGTCTTATCAACATTGTTATCCGAGCTTGACGGACTGCAGGACAAGGATTCTGGCAGATACGTTCTCACGATGGCAGCGACGAACACGCCATGGGATATCGACAGCGCAGTCTTGAGCAGGTTTCCAAAACGGATACATATACCGCTGCCAGACAAAGAGGCGTGTCTGGAGATTATCAGGATTCACACGATAAAGGAAGGGCTCAAACTCGATGAGCAAATCCTTGACGAGATCGCAGTGAGGTGCACTGAAAACCTGTTTGCTGGAAGGGACATCGCAACGCTGTGCAACGATGCGATATGGAACATGGTGCGATCAGAGAATCCTGCGCTCGGAAGCCTTGCCGACAAGCCGGTTGATGCGATACAGGAGTACAGGCTTGGGGTGCGTGAACTGACCGCGGGGGATTTCGAGAAGTCGTTTGAGTCGGTGAGGAGTGCGGTGAAAGCGCGGGATGTTGCGAGGTATGATAAATGGGCGGAAGAGTATGGGAGCGGGTGAGCACAGATGAGAACACACGCCACCGCTTTCGGTACACCAGTTACCAGTACATCTCTTGAGCCTTTCAGATTGCTACTTATCTCTTGATCACTGCCTCTTCCCAAATACACCTCCTTTTTTGCAAGAGGAGGTGTTTGAATCCCTAAATCTTCCGGCTGCAAATTTTTGCATTTTTTGTATAGAAATCTTTCTTTAAAGGTGTTTTTAAAGCGTATGAATGGCAATATCTTATCCTGAAGGTACCAGAGTATTCCAATTGCCGCACTTATAAATCCAACTATCGCAATTACCTGCCAAACGGATAATCCCTGCACAAGGACGATTACTTCACTAATGGTTATTTTCCAAATAAA